>NZ_JBFTNF010000085.1:0-27044 GCF_056397345.1 Cupriavidus sp. 05N38 | reverse complement strand
AACGTATTGCGGTCGCTATAATGAGCGCTTCTGTTGTTTCGACGCCCGCCCAGGTGGCGAAATTGGTAGACGCACTAGGTTCAGGTCCTAGCGGTGGCAACACTGTGGAGGTTCGAGTCCTCTCCTGGGCACCAGATCAAACGGGAAACCCGCAGCGCTTTCGAGCCTTGCGGGTTTTTTGTTTTCCGGCGTCTGATCTGACAACTTGCTGCTCCCGATTCGATATTTTCGATTTGCGCGACCGCGCGACCGCGCGACCAATCAATATAAACACAGCGGCGGTTCGCGGCGTATGCCTCGCCGCCCTCAGGCGGCCCTGTCACAGGGCCCGGCGTTCACACGAACCACCAGGGCGCGGCCCGGGCGAAAACCACCGCCAACCGACCGCCAACCGACCGCCTTTCGCGCCGACTGCTGCGCTGCGGGTGAGTGTATCAGTTTCAGTGCCGATACCGGCATTCTTCCGCCACGCGCGCGTCCAAATGTCGTGTTTCCCGAAGATTTCCCGCGATTTTCGCCATGAACCGCACTGTTTATGCCCAAGCGCATCTCCAGCCGTGCATCCGCTATTCGGCCTGGACACCCTCCTTGCCGCGACGCCGTCCGCCTGCCAGATAATCGGCAGCTTGACAGTCGGCGGTATCTGTAACTATCATGGTTTCACATTGCATCACTAACCATGACCACCAGTAGCCGCTTCGCCGTTGCCGTTCATATCCTCACCTTGCTGGCCAGCGCCGACGAGCCCTTGCCGTCGTCCCTGATCGCGGGCAGCGTGGGCACCAACCCGGCGCTGATCCGCCGGCTGGTGGGCCAGCTGGCCGAGGCCGGACTGGTGAGCACCGCGATGGGCAGCACCGGCGGCGCCTCGCTGGCGCGCGCGGCGGCGTCGATCACCTTGCTCGACGTGTTCCGCGCGGTGGAATCGACCGCGCTGATCACGCTGCACCACAGCGCGCCCAACCCGGCGTGCATGGTGGGCCGGGAAATCACGGGTGCGCTGAAGCAGGCCGCCGACCACGCGCAGGCGGCAATGGACAGCGCGCTGGCACAGACCACCATCGCCGGCATGCTGGCGGAGGTGGAGCGTGCCGCCGCGGAGCGCCGCAAGCGCTGATTTTTTTGACCTGATGTGTAACCAAATCAGTTTCACATCAGCCCCATGCTCGCGCCAGCCGCGGGCATGCCCTGCCGCGATCGCCGCACTGGCGATGCAGCCGGGCTAAAGTAACCAGGCTATACAGCCAAGCAAGGAGTTAAAGATGAAAATCGCAATCATCGGCGCCACCGGTCGCGTCGGCACCCGCCTGATCGATGAGGCCCTGCGCCGCGGCCACGCAGTGACCGCCGTCGCACGCCAGGCCGGGAAGCTCCCGGCGCAACCGAACCTCACCGCCCGCAACGCCGACGTGGCGGACACCGGGGCGCTGGCCGCGGCGATCGCCGGCAGCGACGTGGTCATCAGCACGGTGCGCTTCCTGCAGGCAAGCGCCGCGCAGATCGTCGGTGCGGTAAAGGCGGCGGGCGTGCCGCGCCTGCTGGTGGTGGGCGGCGCCGGCAGCCTGTTGGTGGCGCCCGGCGTGCAACTGGTGGATACCCCCCAGTTCCCCGAGGCATACAAGGCGGAAGCCCTGGCCGGACGCGACTTCCTCGCGGCCCTGCGCACCGAGAGCGCGCTCGACTGGACCTTCCTCTCCCCGGCGGCGCTGTTCGAGCCGGGCACCCGCACCGGCAGCTGGCGCACGGGCGAGGAAACGCTGATGTCCGATGCCTCGGGCAAGAGCTGGATCTCGATGGAAGACTACGCCACCGCCATGATCGACGAGGTGGAAAAGCCCGCACACTCTCGCCAGCGCTACACGGTGGCGTACTGACCGGGCCCGCGCCCGGCGTCCTGCCTGCTCAGCCCGCGCTGCCGTCGGTGGCGTGCTTGCCGCGCTTGAGCCAGGCCGCGAGGTTGTGCGGGCGCAGGGTGTCGTACTCTTCGAACGGCTGGTGGATCCAGGGATTGGTCGGCAGGAAGGTCACGTGGTAGTCCGGCTTGACCTTGGAGCAGGCCTTGTACCAGAGCACCGAGGAGCGGACTTCCGTCACGGCGGGATAGCGCTCCTTCAGGTGGCGGCCCACGCGCTCCAGCGTCACGCCGGAATCCACCAGGTCGTCCACCAGCAGGATCTTGCCCGACAGCTCGCCGCGGGTCATGGTGATGTACTGAGCGATATCCAGGTCGCCCTGCTGCGTGCCGGCCGCTTCGCGATAGCTGCTGGTGGCGAGGATGGCCAGGGGCACGTCGAAAATGCGCGACATCTGGTCGCCGACGCGCAAGCCGCCACGCGCCAGGCACAGGATCTTGTCGAACTTCCAGCCCGACTCATGGACGTTCAGTGCGAGGCGTGCGATCAGGCTGTGGTATTCGTCCCACGAGATCCACAGGTTCTCGTCGTCGTTCGATGGCAGGGTCATGATTTTCCAGCTCTTCGGCTTGAGGTCTGTCGACCGATAATGTTTCGGCCCGCTTGCGCGGGCCGATTTGCTATTGTGCTCTCGACGCCTTGCCGGCGTCATGCCACGGGCGCCCTTGCGGGCGCGCCAGGCGTCAGGCCACGTAGGGGTGGCGCAGGAGGATGGTCTCGTCGCGGTCCGGGCCGGTCGAGATCATGTCGATCGGGATGCCGACCACTTCTTCGATGCGCTTGAGGTAGGTGCGCGCCTGTTCCGGCAGTGCATCCCAGGCCTTCACGCCGAAGGTGGACTCGTTCCAGCCCGGGAACTCCTCGTACACCGGCACGCAGCGCGCCACCGCATCCGAGCCGCGCGGCAGGATGTCGACGGTCTTGCCGTCCAGCTCGTAACCCACGCACAGCTTCAGGGTTTCCAGGCCATCCAGCACGTCGAGCTTGGTCATGCACAGGCCCGACACGCCGTTGATCTGCACCGAGCGCTTGAGCGCGGCGGCATCGAGCCAGCCGGTGCGGCGCGGACGGCCGGTGACCGAGCCGAATTCCTTGCCGACGTTGGCCAGGCGCACGCCCACCGGATCCTGGCGGGCGGGGTTGTCGTTGTCGTACAGCTCGCTGGGGAACGGGCCCGAACCCACGCGGGTGCAGTACGCCTTGGTGATGCCCAGGATGTAGTTCAGGCGGCCCGGGCCGACCCCGGCGCCCGCCGCGGCCGCACCGGCCACGCAGTTGCTGGAAGTGACGAACGGATAGGTGCCGTGGTCGACATCGAGCAGCGTGCCTTGCGCGCCTTCGAACATCAGGTTGTCGCCGGCGGCGTTGACCGCGTACAGCTCGGCGGACACGTCGGCCACCATCGGCGCCAGGCGCGGCGCGTAGGCCAGCATTTCGTCCAGGGTCTGCTGGAAGTCCACCGCTTCGGCGCCCAGGTACTGGGTCAGCATGAAGTTGTGCAGGTCCAGGTTTTCGCGCAGGCGCTCGGCGAACAGCTTGGGATCGAACAGGTCCTGCACGCGCAGCGCGCGGCGGGCTACCTTGTCTTCGTAGGCCGGGCCGATGCCGCGGCCGGTGGTGCCGATCTTGCCGGCGCCGCGGCGCGCTTCGCGCGCCTTGTCGATGGCAACGTGGTACGGCAGGATCAGCGTGGTTGCTTCGGAGATGCGCAGGCGGTTCTGCACCTGCAGGCCGGCGCTTTCCAGTTCTTCGATCTCGCGGAACAGCGCCTCGGGCGACAGCACCACGCCATTGCCGATGTAGCAGACCGTGCCTGCGCGCATGATGCCCGACGGGATCAGTCGCAGGATGGTCTTCTTGCCGCCGATGATGAGGGTGTGGCCCGCATTGTGGCCACCCTGGAACCGCACCACGCCCTTTGCATGATCGGTAAGCCAATCGACGATTTTCCCTTTGCCTTCGTCACCCCACTGGGTGCCGATCACGACGACATTGCGTCCCTGGCTTACTGCAGAAGCGGACATGTTGATTTGGTCAGAAGGTTAAAAACGTATTTTACTCTCGTTGCCGGACAACTCCCCGATTTTGGGGAGATCGGCCTGCAACGCGAAGGAAATGAAACGAGCCGGCGCGGCGCTCAGGCGCCCGCGCGGCGCGGCACCACCGTCCAGCCGCCGGCGTCGCGCACGAGCTGGCGGTCGCAATTGAACTCGTCGAGCTGGTGCGTATGGCCCGGCAGCGACTGGATCACGATCTCGCCCTCGGCGCGCAGCGCGGCGATCTTCGCGCGCAGCTCGGGATCCGCATCCCACGGCGCGAAAATGGCGAATGCCCGCACTTCCAGCGGTGACAGCGCGGCAACTTCGCGCAAATCCAGCGAGAAGCCGGTTGCGGGCCGGRCGCGGCCAAAGGCTTCCCCGACCTTGTCGTAACGGCCACCGCGGGCCACGTAGTTGGGCAGGCCGGCCACGTAGGCGGTGAACATCACGCCGCTGTGGTAGTGGTAGCCGCGCAGGTCGGACAGGTCGATATTGACGCTGGCTCCGTTCACCTCGGCGGCCAGCGCGGCCAGTTCATCCAGCGCGCGCCCGATGGCCGGGCTGGCCGGCAGCGTGGCGCGGGCGCGCTCCAGCACCTCCACCCCGCCATACAGCGTTGGCAGGGCCAGCAGCGCATCGCGCTCGGCTTGCGGCATGCCTTCGGTCAGCTCGCGCAGCGCCGAAACATCCTTGGTCTCGAGCGCGGCGAACAGCGCGTCCTCGATCTTGCGGCTCGACGGCAGGCCGTCGAGCAAGGCTTCCAGGATGCCGGCGTGGCACAGGTCGAGCCGGACATCGGTCAGCCCGGCCACCTGGAGCGCGGCCAGCATCAGGGCCTGGATTTCGACGTCGGCTTCGAGGCCGGCATGGCCGTAGATCTCCGCGCCGACCTGGATCGGCTCGCGCGTCGCGCGAAAACCCGCCGGGCGGGCATGCAGCACATTGCCGGCATAGCACAGGCGGGTCACGCCGGAGCGGTTGAGCAAATGGGCGTCGATCCGGGCCACCTGGGGCGTGATATCGGCGCGCAGGCCCATGGTGCGGCCGGACAGCTGATCCACCAGCTTGAGCGTGCGCAGGTCGAGGTCGTGCCCGGTGCCGGTCAGCAGCGACTCCAGGTACTCCAGCATCGGCGGCATGACGAGCTCGTAGCCGTAGGTGCGGAACAGGTCCAGCATGCGGCGGCGCAGTTCCTCGATCTTGCGGGCCTCCGACGGCAGCACGTCGGCAATGTTTTCAGGCAGAAGCCAGTGGTTGGACATGGTAAATCTCTTCACGTCATGCAGTTGCCGGGCGCCCTTGGTGCACCCGTTGAATTTCGTTCGCGCATTCGTTCGCGCATTCGTTTGCGCATGCGATTGCGCATTCGTTCGCGCAGTCTTCCTCGCCAGCGGCAAGCCGGCTGCCAGTCACCCGGCAGCGCCGCCGTGAGACGGCCGCGACGCCCGCCGCGGCGCGCATCGCCGCCCCTCCAGCCGGACAAAACCCCGGCAAGCCGGGGTTTTGTCCTGGCGCCCGGCGGCCGTGGCCGCCCAGCGTGGCCCTGCTAGCGACGTCCTGCCGCCGGCGCCGCGGCCGGCGCCGGGGCGCCTCCCGCCGAGCGCATATAGCGGAAGAAGTCGGAATTGGGCTCCAGCACCAACACGTCGCGCTTGTCGCGGAAGGTATTCCGGTAAGCCTCCATGCTGCGCCAGAACTGCGCGAACTGCGGATCGCGGCCGAATGCATCGGCGTAGATCTGCGAAGCCTGGGCATCGCCCTCGCCCTTGATCTTCTGCGCGTCGCGGTAGGCCTCGGCCAGCACGACTTCGCGCTGGCGGTCGGCGTCGGCGCGGATCTTCTCGCCTTCGGCCGCGCCGGTGGAACGCAGTTCGTTGGCCACGCGCTTGCGCTCGGCCTCCATGCGGCGGTACACCGATTCGCTGATCGCGGGCAGCAGGTCCACGCGCTTGAGGCGCACGTCGATGATCTCGACGCCGACCGACTGGGCGTAGTCGGCCATGGCCGAGCGGATGTTCTGCATGACCTTGTCGCGCTCGCCGGCGACCACGTCGGCCACGGTGCGCTTGCCGAATTCCTCGCGGGCGACCGAATCGATACGCTGGGTCATGCGATCCTGGGCGCCGCGGATATTGCCGTTGAAGGCAACATAGAACTTGCGCGGATCGACGATGCGCCATTTGACGAACCAGTCCACCACCATGCTCTTCTTCTCGGCGGTCAGGAAACGCTCGGACGCGGTCGCGTCGATGGTCAGCAGGCGGCGGTCCATGAAGATCACGTTCTGCAGCGGCGGCGGCAACTTGAAGTGCAGGCCGGGCTCGCGCACCACCTGCTTGATCTCGCCAAAGGCGAAGACCACGGCGTACTGGCGCTGGTCCACCACGAACACCATCGAGGAGCCGATCGCCAGCAGGATGAAGAGGCCAATGACAATGGAAATCAGTCGGTTCATGTCAGGGCTCCTCAGCGCGAATCGCGGTCACGGTTGCGCAGCAGTTCGCGCGACCGGTTATCGCCGTTGGCCTCGGGCGCGGGCGTGCTGCCGCTGCCGGTGGCGGGAGCCTGCGCGGCGCCGGCGGCCGGCGCGCGCGGATCGGCCTGCACCTGCGACATCAGCTTGTCCAGCGGCAGGTAGAGGAGATTGTTGCCCTGGCGCGAATCCACCAGCACCTTGGTCGAATTGGTATAGATCTGCTGCATGGTTTCAATGTAGAGGCGGTCGCGCGTCACCTGCGGTGCCTTGGCGTACTGCGCCTGGACCTGCTGGAAGCGTGCGGAATCGCCTTCGGCCTGGTTGACCACGCGCGACTTGTAGGCCGACGCTTCTTCGTTCAGGCGCGCGGCCGTGCCCTTGGCGCGCGGGATCACGTCGTTGGCGTAGGCCTGGCCCTCGCTGATGGCGCGCTCGCGGTCCTGGCTGGCCTTGTTGACGTCGTCGAAGGCGGCCTGCACCTGCTCGGGCGGCTGCACGCTCTGCACGTTGACCGAGATCACGCGAATGCCGGTCTTGTAGGCCGACAGGATGGACTGGATCGACTTGGCGAGATTCTGCGCGATCTGCTCGCGGTTCTCGTACAGCACCGCATCCATCTTGTTGCGCCCGACGATCTCGCGCACCGAGGTCTCGGCTGCCTGCGTCACCAGTTCTTCATCGCCGCCGCGGTCGGTCTTGTTGAAGAACAGGAATTCGCTGGCGTCCTGGATGTCGTACTGCACCGTGAAGCGGACGTCGATGATGTTCTCGTCCTGCGTCAGCATGGACGCGTCCTTCAGGTTGCTGTCCTTGATCGAGGTCGAGCGGCCCACTTCCACCGAGCGCACGCTCGACAGGTTGACGATCTCGGCCGACTGGATCGGATACGGCAGGCGCCAGTTGATGCCGGGGCCGGTGGTGTACTTGAACTTGCCGAACTGCAGGATGACCGCGGTCTGACCTTCCTGCACCATGAAGAAGCCGCTGGCCAGCCAGATGCCGATGGCCGCGACCACGACGACGCCGGCACCCACGCCCGAGCCCTTGCCCGGGGTGCGCGCGCCGCCGCCAAAACCCTGGTTGCCGCCGCCACCGTTCTCCTTGCGGCCGAGCAGGCCGTTCAGGCGACGGTTGAAGTCGCGCCAGAGCTCATCCAGGTCGGGCGGGCCGTCCTGGGGTGGACGCTGTTGCTGCTGCCGGTTGTTGTCGCGGCCGTCCTTGTCCTTATCCTTGTCTTCATCATCGCCCCGACCCCAACGTGGATCGTTCAACGACAGGATCGCGCGCAAACGCTGCCAGGCCGTCCGATAGGGGGCGACACCGCTGGCGCGGGCGCCGAAGGCATGGCTCGATTCAGGATTCCGGGGAAACTGGGGCATGAAGTGCACGGGTCCGGGATAGTTGGAACAGGGGGATTCTAACAGTCATCGACGCCACATTTTCCTATTTGGGGCAATCTGGCGCCGATTTCCGCCGAACCGGCTTACAGCGTGTCGGGTTCTTCCGGATCGACGCCGGGCCCGGCATCGGGATCGGCGTCGCCGTGATCGTCCAGGGCATCCTCGAGATGCGCGTGGCCGTCGGAAAAACGCGGATCCAGCGGCGGGCGCTCCGGCGGGCGTTCGGCCAGCCAGCGCGCCGCTTCCACGACGGCCTCGCGCAGGGCGTCCAGGCCGATGCCGTCGCGCGCGCTCACGAACACCCGCACCGGCACGCCTTCTTCGTTGCGCTCCACGCGCGGCCCCTGCTCCAGGAGTTCCGGCGCGGCATCGATCTTGTTCATCACGACGATCTGCGGGATGTCGTCGGCATTGATCTCGGCCAGCACGCGGTTGACCTGCTCGACCTGTTCATGCCGCACCGGGCTGGAGGCGTCCACCACGTGCAGCAGCAGATCGGCGTGCACGGTTTCTTCCAGCGTGGCGCGGAACGCCGCCACCAGCTGCGTGGGCAGGTCGCGGATAAAGCCGACCGTGTCCGAGAGCACCACGTTGCCCAGCCCCTCCAGGTAGAGCCGCCGCGACGTCGTATCGAGCGTGGCGAACAACTGGTCGGCCGCGTACGCGCGCGCCTTGGTCAGCGCGTTGAACAGCGTCGACTTGCCGGCATTGGTATAGCCGACCAGCGAGATGCTCAGCGTATCGTTGCGCGCCCGCGCGCGGCGCTGGGTGCTGTGCTGGCGCTGCAGGCGGGTCAGGTCCGACTTCAGCCGCTTGGCGCGTTCGTCCAGCAGCCGGCGGTCGAGTTCGAGCTGGCGCTCGCCGGGGCCGCCGCGCATGCCGATACCGCCCTTCTGCCGCTCCAGGTGGCTCCAGGCGCGGACCAGCCGCGAAGCCTGGTACTGGACCTGGGCCAGCTCGACCTGCACCTTGCCGACGTGGCTCTGCGCGCGCTGCCCGAAGATGTCCAGGATCAGCCCCGTACGATCGATCACGTGACGCTGCAGGAAGCGCTCGAGATTGCGTTGCTGGGCGGGGCTCAGGGTGTGGTTGAACACCACCACGTCGGCGTCGAGCGCGTCGGCGGCCTCCTTGAGTTCTTCCGCCTTGCCCGAGCCGATGAACAGTGCCGGGTCCGGGCGCGAGCGCCGGCCCGTCAGCATGTGCACAGGCGTGGAGCCGGCGGTCGACGTCAGCAGCGCCAGCTCGCTCAGGCTTTCCTGGAAATCGTGCTTGCCGAAATCGACGCCGACGAGGATGGCGCGGGAAGACTCGGAATTGGAGGTAGCTCTAGATTGCAAACGGGAGGATCGCGGAACGCGATAAAGGAAAACGTAGAAACCGGCCGGGGGCGTGGCTGGTGCCGCGAGGCAAGCGCCTGGCCCGGGAGGTGCCCGATGGCGGAAGGTGTCCGCGGTGGGATGCACCAGGGTGAGGCATTGTCCGCGGCAGACCCATGTTCATGCCTGCGGTACAACCGGATGGCCGGTGTCGTTTTTGGTGTCGAACCGGGATTTCAGGCCCCGGCGCGGCACCGCTTGCGGCGGCCGTGTCGCGCTTGCGACGGGCGGCCGGAAACATCAGAATTTACGGTAAAGGATCAACCCTCGGCCGTATCGTCCACGCGGAAATTCACGGCGCGCGCGGGCACGACGGTGGAGATCGCATGCTTGTAAACCATTTGCGTCACGGTATTGCGCAACAGGACGACGTACTGGTCGAACGACTCGATATTGCCTTGCAGCTTGATGCCATTGACGAGGTAGATTGAAACCGGCACGTGCTCTTTGCGCAGCGCGTTCAGGAACGGGTCTTGTAGCAATTGCCCTTTGTTGCTCATGGCACACTCCAAAATTATAGATTTAGTGATTGATGATGGGGACGTTAATCCCCGATTCAAGTCGAGCGGCGCAAAACCGCGCCAAAAAAGATCAAAACGGTACCAAGCTAGCATCGTCTCGCAGGGAACCCCCTGCTAACGAGAATTTAGCCTCAGTTCCAAACGAACGCAAACGAAACTTGCCCGCCATGGCCCCCGCTGCCCGACTCAATCCTTCGAGTCGGCATATGGGTTTTTGTTCGTACGAAATTCGATGCGCAGCGGCGTGCCCTTGAGCTTGAATGCCGTGCGGAAGCGATTTTCGAGATAGCGCCGATAGCTGTCCGCGACACCCGAGAGCGAGTTCCCGTGCACCACGATGATCGGCGGATTGGAGCCGCCCTGGTGCGCGTAGCGCAGCTTGGGCCGGGTCGCGCCGACGCGCCTGGGTTGCTGGAACTCGACCGCTTCCTGCAGGATGCGCGTGAGCTGCGGCGTGGGCAGCTTGACCATCGCCGCCGCGTAGGCATCGTCCACCGAGCGCAGCAGCGCGCTGATGCCGGTGCGCTCGCGCGCCGACACGAAATGGAAGTTGGCGAAATCCAGGAACTGCAGCTTGCGCTCCAGATCGTGCTTGATGCGGTCGCGGGCATGGCCGTCGAGCCCGTCCCATTTGTTGACGCCGACCACCAGCGCGCGGCCCGACTCCACGATAAAGCCGGCGATATGCGCATCCTGCTCGGAAACGTCCTGCTGCGCGTCGAGCAACAGCACCACCACATTGGCGTCGGCGATCGACTGCAAGGTCTTGACCACCGAGAATTTCTCGATCGCCTCGAACACCTTGCCGCGCTTGCGCAGGCCAGCGGTATCGATCAGCGTGTAAGGCTTGCCGCCGCGCTCGAATTCCACGTAGATCGCGTCGCGCGTGGTGCCGGGCATGTCGAAGGCGATCACGCGCTCTTCGCCGATCAGCGTGTTGACCAGGGTGGACTTGCCCACGTTGGGACGGCCCACGATGGCGATCTTGACGCCGCGCTGGGCGCTGTCCTCTTCCTCGGCCAGTTCGGGACGTTCCTTGACCGCCAGCTCCAGCGCCTCGTCCACCAGTTCGCGCACACCGTCGCCGTGCGTGGACGAGATGGCATAGGGGTCACCCATGCCGAGCTCGTAGAACTCCGCGGCCACGGTGGTGTACTTCATGCCCTCGGCCTTGTTCACGGCCAGCATGACGCGGCGGCCGGTCTTGCGCAGGTAGTCCGCGATCACGCGGTCCTGCGGTGCCAGCCCGAGACGGCCGTCGACGAGGAAGATCACCACGTCGGCCTCGACCACGGCCTGGCGGGTCTGCTTGGCCATCTCGGCCACGATGCCGTCCTTGGCCACCGGCTCGAAGCCGCCGGTATCGATGGCGATGAACGGGCGTTCACCGATGCGGCCTTCGCCGTAGTGACGGTCGCGCGTGAGCCCGGGCAGGTCGGCGACGAGAGCGTCGCGCGAGCGGGTCATGCGGTTGAATAGCGTCGACTTGCCCACATTGGGACGGCCGACCAGAGCGATAACTGGTTTCATGCAATAAACGGAAATGGGGGCCGGCAGATGCCGCCCCCCAGGAACTCCGGAGTGATGTGGGTCCGACGGCCGGGCGCTACGCACCTGGCCACGTTTCCTGTCGGGCAACCGGGCTGGCATTGCAGCCCGGCCTCGTTCACCTGCACGATCCCGCGGACCGTGCTACCGGATTGGCGCAGCCCATGCCGACAGGTGCACGGGCCATCGCCTTCATTGTCGCGGCGCCTCAGTCCGGCACGAAGCCGTAGAGGTTGCCGTCGCGCGTCTGCACCACCAACGATGCGCCCGCCACCACCGGCGCGGCGGTAATCTCGCTGCCGTCGGTCTTCACGCGGGCCACGAACTGGCCGTCTTCGCGCGAGAGGAAATGCACATAGCCATCATAGTCGCCCATCACCACCGAGCGGCCCAGCGCCAGCGGCGTGCCCAGGCGGCGATACAGCAACTGGTCGTTCTTCCAGCGCTCGTTGCCGTTCTGGCGGTCGAACGCATGCACGACCGAGCGTTCGTCGCTGGCGTACAGCGAGCCGTCATCCTGCGCGGGGCCGGTCGGCGACGAGAAATCCTTGCCCCATTGCGGCTGGCCATTGGCCAGTTCCAGGCAGGCCACGCGGCCCTGGAAGGTGGTGGCGCAGACCTGGCGGCCATTGACCATCGGCTGGCCGGTGACGTCGTTGAGCCGTTCGATCTCGGACACGCCCTTCGGATAGGACACCGTGCTTTCCCAGCGCAGCACGCCGTTGCCCGGGGCCAGCACGCCGAGCTTGCCGCCCGGGAAGCCCATCACGATGCCGTCGCCGGCAAACACCATGCCCATCGCCGCGCGCAGGTTGAGCGCGGTCTGCGAGCGCTGGTAGATCCAGCGGCGCTCGCCGGTCTGCGCATCCAGCCCGAGCACGCGCGTGTCGGTGGTGCGCACCACCACCAGGCCGTTGCCGACCAGCGGCGCGGACAGGACCTCGCCGTTGACCTGCTTCTTCCAGAGCTGCTTGCCACTGTTGTCGAAGGCAAACACGGCGCCCTTCTCGCCCGCCACCGCGGTGACGGTGCCGTCGCTGCCGGGACCGCTGGTCAGGTCGATATCGGTCTTGGCCTCCCACAGCGTGCGGCCGGTCGTGCCGTCGAACGCCATCACCTTGCCGCCGTTGGAGGACGCGTAGACCGTGCCGCCGGCCACTGCCGGCTGCAGCGAGTACGGGCCGCTCTTGCCGACGCCGGCCTTCCAGGCCTGGCGCACCGACAAGGTCTGGGTGATCGGCTTGAGTTCGACCGGCGTGCGCTTGTCAGCCTTGCTGAACAGCGAGCAGCCGCCCAGGGTGGCGACACACGCGGAGGCCACCACCAGGGCGCGGACGAAATTGCCGTGTTGCTGGTTCTTGGCCGTGCCGGAAAACAATGACGTCATGAGGTTCCGATCCTGAATTGGGTTGAAACGCGATTTTGCTGGCAGCAGCCGCGCCCGCGCACGGGCGCCCTGCCTGCGGGCCGGAGAGCCGGGCAATGCCGCCCTCAGGCGGTGCCCAGCGCGTCGAGCTTGAACTGGATGATCTGGCGCATGGCCGCATCATTGGCGTTGAGCTTGTCGAGCGCCTGCCGGTACGCCGTGCGCGCGTCGGCACGCTTGTCCTGCGCAGCCAGCAGGTCGCCGCGGCGATCCGCATACAGCGCCGTGAACGGTGCCGGCGGCTCGTCCTTGAGCAGGGCCAGGCCCTGGTCGTAGGCCTTCTCGTCGAGCAGCACGCCGGCCAGGCGCACGCGCGCCAGATAGGCGTATTCGCCGTCGCCGTGGTCGATCGCCCATTGCAGCTGGACCTTGGCGCCGGCCAGGTCGCCCGCATCGTACAGCACCTTGGCGGCCACCAGCGCAGACATGGGGCCATAGGCGGTCTTGCCGAACTTCTGCTCGAGGTCGCCCGCGGCGCGCTTGATGCGCTCCACGTCGCGGCTGTCGGCAGCCTTGACGACCTGCTCGTACAGCAGCGCGGCTTCGCCGGCCTGCTTGCGCTGCCAGTAGTTCCAGCCGCTCCAGGCAGCAAAGGCCAGCAAGCCGGCGATCAGCGCCCAGGTCACGGTGTTGCCGTACTGGCGCCACCAGGCCTTGAGGCTCTCAAGCTGTTCCTGTTCTTCTAGATCGTAAGCCATGTCGAGGGATCCACCCGCGTATGTTTGTATGAGGGGCCGCGCGCGACCCCTGGTCTTGCTGCCCGTGCCGGCGGCCGGGCGCGTTTATTCGCTGGCGCCCACCATGGCGTCGATGATGTGGTCGACCAGCGTTTCCGCCGGCACCGTCACCTGCGCACCGCCGCCCTCGGCCTGCGCGCCCTGGCGCAAATCCTTGACCTGGGCCGTGCCAGCCGCCACTTCATCGTCGCCAATGATAACGGCATAGGCAGCGCCGCTGCCGTCCGCGCGCTTCATCTGCGACTTGAAGCTGCCGCTCTTGCCGTCCGGCGTGGCGTGCAGCAGCACATCGAGGCCGGCATCGCGCAGCCGCTCGGCGGCGATCATGGCCTGCTCCGCAGCCGCCGCGCCCTGGTGCACCAGGTAGACGTCGCAGCCCTCGGCCTCGGGCACCAGCCCTTCCTCGCGGATCAGCTCGATGATGCGCTCGATGCCCATGGCCCAGCCGCAGGCCGGCGCGCCCTTGCCGCCCATCTGCGCGATCAGCGGATCGTAGCGTCCGCCGCCGGCGATGGTGCCTTGCGCGCCAAGCTTGTCGGTGATCCACTCGAACACCGTCAGGTTGTAGTAGTCCAGCCCGCGCACCAGGCGCGGGTTGATCTTGAACGGAATGTTGTTGGCCTTGAGCAGGCGCTGCACGCCTTCGAAGTGGGCCAGCGATTCCTCGCCGAGGAAATCGATCAGCTTGGGCGCGTTGGCCGCCATCTCCTGCAGCGCGGGATTCTTGGTGTCGAGCACGCGCAGCGGGTTGGTGTAGAGACGGCGCTTGCTGTCCTCGTCGAGGATGTCCTGGAAACCTTCCAGGTACTTGATCAGTTCCTCGCGGTGGGCGGCGCGCTCATTGGCCTGGCCCAGCGAGTTCAGCTCCAGGCGCACCCCGACCAGGCCAAGGTCGTCCCACAGGCGCTGGCACATCAGGATGATCTCGGCGTCCACGTCGGGGCCGGCAAAGCCCAGCGCCTCGGCGCCGAGCTGGTGGAACTGGCGGTAACGGCCGCGCTGGGGCCGCTCGTGGCGGAACATCGGGCCGGTGTACCACAGGCGCTTGGGGCCGTCGTACAGCAGGTTGTGCTCGATGGTGGCACGCACCGCGGCGGCGGTGCCTTCCGGGCGCATCGTCAGCTGCTCGCCGTTGAGCGCATCGGTGAAGGAATACATTTCCTTCTCGACGATGTCGGTCACCTCGCCGATACCGCGCACGAACAGCTGCGTATGCTCGACGATCGGCGTGCGGATCTGCTGGTAGCCATAGGCGCGCAGCATGGCGCGCGCGGCGTTCTCGAAATGCTCCCACAGCGGCGCGTCCGCCGGCAGCATGTCGTTCATGCCCTTGACGCCCTGCAAGGCCTTGGYGGCCTTGCCCTTGCTGTCTGCCTTGTTGTCGCCGGCCTTGGCGGCGTCGCCGCCGGCCGCCGGATTCACGGGTTGATTCATCTTCTGTTGTCTTTCCCTGTGGTGCCCTGTCCGCGACGGATCAGGCCGCCACCTCATTGCCTGCGCGCCCGGCATTGCTGCCATAGTGGGAGCGCACATAGTCGTCGACGATCGCCTGGAATTCCTCGGCAATCCGGTCGCCGCGCAAGGTCTTGACCTTGACGCCATCGACGAACACCGGCGCCGCCGGCGATTCGCCCGAGCCCGGCAGCGAGATGCCGATATTGGCATGCTTGCTTTCGCCAGGGCCGTTCACGATGCAGCCCATCACGGCCACGTCCATTTCTTCCACGCCGGGGAATTCGGTCTTCCAGACCGGCATCTGCTCGCGCAGGTAGCTCTGGATGCTGGCCGCCAGTTCCTGGAAGGTGGTGCTGGTGGTGCGGCCGCAACCCGGGCAGGCAATCACCATCGGGGTGAAGTTGCGCAGGCCCATGGTCTGCAGGATTTCCTGCCCCACGTAGACTTCCTTCTCGCGCGGCGCGCCCGGCTCTGGCGTCAGCGAGATGCGGATGGTGTCGCCGATGCCTTCCTGCAGCAGCACCGACAGCGCCGCCGTAGAGGCGACGATGCCCTTGCTGCCCATGCCCGCCTCGGTCAGGCCCAGGTGCAGCGCGTAGTCGCAGCGCTTGGCCAGCTCGCGGTACACGGCGATCAGCTCCTGCACCTGCGAGACCTTGCACGACAGGATGATCTGGTCGCCCGACAGGCCGATTTCCTCGGCCTTTTTCGCCGACTCGATGGCGGAGGTGATCAGCGCCTCGACCATCACGTTCTGCGCCGGCCACGGCTGCGCGCGCCGCGCATTCTCGTCCATGACGCGCGCCAGCAGCGACTGGTCCAGGCTGCCCCAGTTCACGCCGATGCGCACCGGCTTGTTGTAGCGGATGGCCATCTCGATCATCTGCGCGAACTGCGTGTCGCGCTTCGCGCCCTGCCCCACGTTGCCGGGGTTGATGCGGTACTTCGACAGCGCCGCGGCGCACTCGGGATAGTCCTGCAGCAGCTTGTGGCCGTTGTAGTGGAAATCGCCCACCAGCGGCACGTTCACGCCCATGCGATCGAGCTGCTCGCGCACGGCCGGCACCGCGGCGGCGGCCTCGGGCGTGTTCACCGTGATACGCACGATCTCGGAGCCGGCACGCGCCAGTTCCTTGATCTGGATGGCGGTGCCGATGGCATCCACCGTATCGGTGTTGGTCATCGACTGCACGCGCACGGGTGCGCCGCCACCGATGGTGACCACATTGTCGCCCCACACCACGCGCGCCTGGCGCGTCATGCGGCGGGGCAGCGGGCCGGGCAGTACCGGCATACAAGCCTGTTGATCCAGTTGATTCATAGCATTACCACCTTGGCCTTGCCTCGCCCTGCGATTGCGCATGGCTGGAGAAACGGTGTTTTCAGGGCAGCGTCAGGCGCGCCACGTTGTTGCGGTTGGCAGCCGCCAGATCGACCGGCGCGCCATTGCGGGTGAGCGACTCGACCCCCTTCACATTGCCGATCACCACCTTGTAGGGTGGCGTGCCGCCGCCGCTGAGGTCCTGGCCGGCGCGCGCGGTGCCGCCCAGCACGACCTTGCCGCTGCGGTCGCGAATCTCGTACCAGGTGTCGGACGCGAAGCGGATGCGCAGCTCGCCGTTGCCCGCGGCCGCGGGTGCCGCGGGCGCCGCGGCCACCGGGGCTGGCGTGGCCGCCACGGCGGCAGGCACGGCCGCAACCGGCGTGGCCGGCTCGACCGCCACCGGGCCGCTGGCCGGCAAGGCTTCGGAAGGCGCGGGTGCGTCGGAGGCCGCCATCACCGGCGGCAGTGCCGCCGTGACGGTGCCGGGCTCGCTACCCTGCGGCGCCGTCGCGGCCGGCGGCGCGCTCAGGCCTTCCTTGCGCGCCTCGAGCCATTGCTTGAAATGATCCAGGCCGAACAGCACGCCGCCGCCGATCAGGGCAACCACCAGGGCCAGCCAGATCCAGCGCCCGCCCGAGCCGCTCGAGCCGAAGCGGTTGCGGTCGTCGAAACTTTCGTTGAGGCCGCCTTCGCGGCGCGTGCCGATCGCCACCACGGGCACGGCCTGCGCATGGAAACGCGCGAGCAGCGCATCGATGTCGACATGGAGCATGCGGGCATAGGCGCGCATCACGCCCTTGGCAAAGGTCACGTCCGGCAGCGCCGCGACATCGCCCTGCTCGATGGCGGCCAGCTTGTGCGCGGCAACCTTCAGCCGCGCGCTGACATCTTCCAGCGAGAAGCGCTGATCCTTGCGCGCCTGCGCCAGGCGTTCGCCAATCTCGCGCGCCACCGCCTCGCGTCCGGCGTCGGCGGTGGTACCGCCCACGTGACCCGTCGCTGCAGTCTGGCCTTCGGCGCGCTCTTGCTCACTCATCCCATGCTCCTTGTTCGTATGCGGTCAACTCACGCGAGTCGGGAAAACGGCTGCGCAGCTGGGCCACCATGGCATTCTGCGCCGCGACGTCGCCCTGACGGCGGGCAATGCGCGCACCCAGCCAGAGGGATTGCGCGCTGACGAAACTACTGTTGTTGACGCGCCCGGTGTATTCCTTCGCACGCGGGAAGTCCCCGCGCTGGTAGTAGAGCAACGCCAGGTTATTGTTCACTTCCGGGTTGTTGCGGTCGTAGCGCAACGCGCCGAACAGGCTCTTCTCGGCCGCCTCGCCGTCGCCGTTGCGCAACTGGCAGGCGCCGAGGCTGGTCAGGGGCTTGACCGGGCCGCTTGCCGACGGCACCGTGATCGCGCGCTCGAGCAAAGGCACGGCCTCCCGGTAACGGCCGTTCATGCAAAGGAACCAGCCGTAGTTGTTGAGCACGTCGCCATCGTCGGGACGCATCGACAGCGCGCTGCGGAAGCTGTCCTCGGCCAGCGCGCGCTCGTTCATGTTCATGTAGACCAGCGCGCGAATATGGTAGGCATCGACCAGCGTCGGGTCGATGGCGATGGCCTGCCTGGCCTCATCCAGCGCGACGCTATATTGGCCGGCCGACAGGTAGCTGGTAGCCAGCTGCAGCCGGATGGTGGCGCGCCGCTTGACATCGGTCTGATCGGACGCGGTCTGGACATCCGGCTTGGGCGGGGGCGGCAGCTGGCAGGCAGACAGCATCATCAGCCCCATCAGGACTGCGACTATCAGACGCGTCATGCAGGGCGAGCCTCTTGCGGCTGGCCGGCACCCGGCGCGCTTGCCATGGGTGCCGCCACGATTGGCGTGATCTTCCCGAACTTGCCGCGCTCCGCCAGGCGGGTGCGGTCCTTGACCTCGCCGGCGAGCTGGCCGCACGCCGCATCGATGTCGTCGCCACGCGTCTTGCGGATGGTGGTGACGATGCCCGCATCCATCAGGACCTGGGCGAAGCGGCGGATCTGGTCGTTGTTCGAGCGCTTGAGGCCCGATTCCGGGAAGGGATTGAACGGGATCAGGTTGAACTTGCATGGCACGTCGGCCACCAGCTTCAGCAGTTCCCGGGCATGCTCGACACCGTCGTTGACGCCGTCCAGCATGCAGTATTCGAAGGTGATGAAATCGCGCGGCGCAAACTCGAGATAACGGCGGCAGGCCGCCATCAGTTCCGCCAGCGGGTATTTCTTGTTGAGCGGCACCAGCATATCGCGCAGCGCATCGTTGGATGCGTGCAGCGACACCGCCAGGGCCACGGGCAGGTCCCTGGACAGCCGGTCCATCATCGGCACCACGCCGGACGTGGACAGCGTCACGCGCCGGCGCGACAGCCCGTAGGCATTGTCGTCCAGCATCAGGCGCATGGCGGGGACTACCTGGTCGTAGTTCAGCAGCGGCTCGCCCATGCCCATCATCACCACGTTGGAGATGACGCGGTCGTCCTTGGGGCCGCGCCCCAGCTGGGCGCGCATGGCGAACTCGGCCATCCACAACTGGCCGATGATCTCGCCGGTGGACAGGTTGCGCGAGAAGCCCTGCTTGCCGGTCGAGCAGAACCGGCAGTTGACGGCGCACCCCGCCTGCGAGGACACGCACAGCGTACCGCGCGTTTCCTCGGGGATGTACACCGTCTCCACCGCATTGCCGGCACCGACGTCGAGCAGCCATTTGCGCGTGCCGTCGGCCGACAGGTTGTCGGTGATGGCGGCAGGCGAGCGGATCTCGGCGCGCGTGGCGAGCTTTTCGCGCAGCGACTTGGCGAGATCCGACATGGCGTCGAAGCGGCTGGCGCCGAACTGGTGAATCCAGCGCTGCAACTGCCGCGCACGAAACGGCTTCTCGCCGAGCTCGCCGCAATAGGCGGTGAGCGCGTCCGCATCCAGATCGAGCAGGTTGACGAGATCGTTCATGACGGCAGTATCGACTTCAAGGTCAGTCTAGTGCTGGGGAATAAACCAGACAATCAGCGGCTGTAAACGTTCATGCCGGGGAAGAAGAACGCGATTTCGACGGCAGCCGTTTCCGCTGCGTCCGAGCCGTGCACGGCATTGGCGTCGATGCTGTCGGCGAAGTCGGCGCGAATGGTGCCCTTGTCGGCCTTCTTCGGGTCGGTTGCGCCCATCAGGTCGCGGTTCGTCAGGATGGCGTTCTCGCCTTCCAGGGCCTGGATCATGACCGGGCCGGAAATCATGAAGTCCACCAGGTCCTTGAAGAACGGGCGGGCGCTGTGCACGGCGTAGAATTGCTCTGCTTCGCCGCGCGACAGGTGAGCCATCTTGGCAGCCACGACCTTCAGGCCGGCGGCCTCGAAGCGAGCGTAGATCTGGCCGATGACGTTCTTCGCCACGGCATCCGGCTTGATAATGGACAGGGTGCGTTCGATCGCCATAAAAACTCCGAAAAATGAAGGGGTTACAATTGGAWTAAACGTGCAATTCTAGCACGAGACGGTTATGGTTTCGAGAACGCCCCTGCCGCCGCGCCACCGCCCTGGCCGGCCAGCCCCCCTTGCCCGGCAATAGGCCCCTTTAGTCACTTTGATATTTGCTGGCCTACAGGGAACGCCGGGCGCGGCCGATAATCGAATGAACGTTGGCCGCGCGGGGCGAGATTACACCTTGATGACAAAGTGGCGGTTAAGTTTCACAGCCCTTGCAATTCGCCCTATGCGATGCCACATTGGCGATGTGCCCGCCTGGGTCAACCCGGCGCCTCACCGTTCTTGAGACAGGAGTCACCATGGATAACAAGCTGAATACCTACGGTTTCGGCAGCGGTACCGCAACCAGCGACGTTGTGGTCCGCAATCGGGTAATGCGCAACACCTACTGGCTGCTCGCCATTTCGATGATCCCGACCGTCCTCGGCGCCTGGATCGGCGTGGCGACCGGCTTCAGCCTGATGCGGGGCAGCCCCGGCCTGTCGCTGATCCTCTTCCTGGGGATCGCGTTCGGCTTCTTCTACGGCATCGAGAAGACCAAGAACAGCAGCATGGGCGTGGTCCTCCTGCTAGCGTTCACTTTCTTCATGGGCCTGATGCTGTCGCGGCTGATCGGATCCGTGCTGCAGTTCTCGAACGGCCCCGCGCTGATCATGTATGCCTTTGGCGGCACTGCGGCGGTATTCGGCGCCATGGCGACCGTCGCCACGGTCAGCAAGCGCGATTTCTCCGGCCTGAGCAAGTTCCTCTTCGTCGGCGTGATCCTGCTGATCCTGGCCAGCGTCGCCAATATCTGGCTGCAACTGCCGTCGCTGATGATCACGGTGTCGGTCATCGCCATCGGCATCTTCTCGGCCTACATCCTATTCGACGTGCAGCGCGTGCTGAACGGCGGCGAGACCAACTACATCACGGCCACGCTGGCGATCTACCTGGACGTGTACAACGTCTTCGCCAACCTGCTGGCGCTGCTGGGGATTTTCGGCGGCAGCCGCGATTAGGAGCCCCGCTTCGCTTCGTTTGAAGCAAGCGCCCGGACAGACGACCTGACCGCACCGCCCCCCAAAAAAGAAGCCAGCGCATCCGCGCTGGCTTTTTTTCGTGCCGCCAGCCCGGGCGTTAATCGCGGTCGAACACCGCGATCGATTCCACGTGGGAGGTATGCGGGAACATATTGACCACGCCCGCGCCCGACAGCCGGTAGCCGGCCTCGTGCACCAGCAGGCCGGCGTCGCGCGCCAGCGTGGCCGGGCTGCACGACACGTAGACGATGCGCCGTGGCAGCACATCGCTGCCGGCCCGGGCCAGCTCTGCGAGCGCCTTGCACACCGCCAGCGCGCCCTCGCGCGGCGGATCGACCAGCCAGCGGTCGAAGCGGCCCAGCGCGGCGATATCCTCGGCACCAACCTCGAACAGGTTGCGGCAGGCAAATTCCGTCTTGTGGTCTAGGCCGTTCCTGGCCGCATTGGCCAGCGCCCGCGTCGTCAGCAGCTCGCTCCCCTCGATCCCCATCACCGTGCGACCGCGCGTGGCCAGCGGCAGCGTGAAGTTACCGATACCGCAGAACAGGTCGAGCAGGCGGTCATCAGGCTGCGCATCGAGCAGGCTCAACGCCCGCCCGATCAATACACGGTTGATCTGGTGGTTGACCTGCGTGAAATCGGTCGGCTTGAACGGCATGCGGATGCCGAACTCGGGCAGGGTGTAGGCCAGCTCGCGGTCCAGCGGATAGAACGGCACGACCGTGTCCGGCCCCTTGGACTGCAGCCAGAACTGCACTTCGTGCCGGTCGGCGAAGGCGCGCAACAGGTCCTCGTCCGCCGTGGTCAGCGGCTCCAGGATGCGCAGCACCAGCACGGTCACGTCCTGGCCGACCGCCAGCTCGATCTGCGGCATGCGATCGCGGATCGACAGCCCCGTGACCAGCTCGCGCAGCGGTACCAGCATGGCCGAGACATGCGGCGGCAGCACTTCACAGCGCGTCATGTCGGCCACGAAGCTGCTCTTGCGCTCGTGGAAACCGACCAGCACCCCACCCTTCTTCGCGACATAGCGCACCGTCAGGCGGGCGCGGTAGCGGTAGCCCCAGTCGGGCCCGGCGATCGGGCGGAACACCACGTCCGGGCGCAGCTTCGACAAGTGCCAGAGATCGTCTTCGAGCACGCGCTGCTTGATCGCCAGCTGCGCGCGCGAGTCCAGGTGCTGCATCGAACAGCCACCACAGACGCCGAAATGCTGGCAGCCCGGCTTCACCCGCATGGGGGTGRCCTGCTTGATCTCGACCAGCGCCGCCTGCTCGAAGCTGGCCTTGCGCTTGAAGCTGCGATAGCTCACGGTTTCCCCGGGCAGCGCGCCTTCGACGAAGATCACCTTGCCGGGAGTGCCGTCCTCGTTGACCAGCCGGCCGACGCCGCGCGCCTCCATATCGAGGCTATGGATCTGCACGACCGGCTGGGCGGCGGAGGGAACGGCAACAGGAACGGACGAGGCGGCGGGAACGCCACCTTCCGGCGCCGGTTGGGCTTGCGGTTGAGTCACGGCTTGGGACACTTGGGGAGCTGTCGTATTGTTTTGCGAAAGCGCGATTGTAKTCCAGACCCGGCCCGGCACGGCCGCCCAATGGGGCGATGCCGGGTGAAGGCGGACACGGCCAGCGACGAAACGAGCGCACGACAAGTGCGCGCGATTGGCGCAACATGGACACAGCGTGCAAACCCAGCCGGCAGGCGAGCAGGAGGCGACATGGAACTGATCTCGTGGAATATCCAGTGGGGCCGCGGCGCCGATGGCCGCGTCGACCTGGCCCGCACGGTGCGAACGCTGCGCGCCATTGCTGATGCCGACGTGCTGTGCCTGCAGGAAGTCACGCGCGGATACACCGAACTCGGCGGCGGCCCCGGTGCCGACCAGGTCGCGGAACTGACGGCGCTGCTGCCCGGCTACCGCATCCTCTACGCACCCGGCGTCGACCGCCTGGCCGCCGACGGCTCGCCGCGCCAGTTCGGCAACCTGATCGCCACGCGCCTGCCGGTGCGCGAGGTATTCCGCCACGCCCTGCCCTGGCCCGCCGACGCGACCGTGCCATCGATGCCGCGCGTAGCGCTGGAAGCTACCGTGATGGCAGACGACCGGCGCCTGCGCGTGATCTGCACACACCTGGAGTACTACTCCACGCATCAGCGCGCGGCCCAGGCGGATGCGCTGCGCAACTGGCACCGCGAGGCCTGCGAGCACGCGAGCCAGCCTGGCTTGCGCGAAGGCAGGCCGGGCCCGTTCACACCCGAGCCGCGCCCCGTTTCCGCGGTACTGTGCGGGGATTTCAACAGCGTCCCCGACGATATCGCCTACTTGCGCATGCTGGCCCCGTACGACAACTCGCACGAGCCCGGCGTGGTCAGCTGGCACGACGCGTGGATGCGCGCCCACCCCGGCCAGCCCCACGCGCCCACCTGCGCGCTGCACGACAAGGAACAGTGGCCGCAGCGGCCCTTCGCCTGCGATTTCATCTTCATCACGGAAGACCTGCAGCCGCGCTTGCTGTGCTGCGAGGTGGACGGCGAAACGCAGGCTTCCGACCACCAGCCGCTCTACCTCTCGCTGGCGGACGAATAGCGCCCGGGGACGAATGGCAAACGCCCCGGCGCGGCATGGCCGCGACGGGGCGTTGCAAGACAAGCGGCAAGCGCGCGGTTCAGATCTCGGGTTCTTCCTCGTCATCGCCGCCGGCATGCACCGGCTTGATGCGAAAGGCACGCAGGTAGTCCATCCACTGCGCGCCGGGCAACTCGGCAAGCGACTCCTGCACGAACTCGACTTCGGTATCGAACTGCCGGGGCGTCAGCCCGCCACGCATCAGCTGGAAGCGGCAATACACCAGGTAGGTATTGACGACATCGGTCTCGCAGTAGTCGCGGATCGCGCCCAGCTGACCGTCCTGGTAGGCCTGCCAGACCTTGCTGCCGTCCATGCCCATCTTGCCGGGAAAGCCGCACAGCTTGGCGAGGTCATCGAGCGGCGCACTGGCGCGCGGCTGATACATGGCCAGCAGGTCCATCAGGTCCAGGTGCCGCATGTGATAGCGGCTGATGTAGTTGTTCCACTTGAAGTCGCGGCTGTCGGACTCGCTGCCCTCGCCCATCTCCCAGTAGCGCGGCGCCAAGATGCCGTGCACCAGGCCGCGGTAGTGCAGCACGGGCAGGTCGAAGCCGCCACCGTTCCACGACACCATCTGTGGCGAGTAGCGCGCCACCAGGTCGTAGAACTTCTGGATCAGGACAGCCTCGCCATCTTCCGCCGTACCCAGGGAGCCCACATGGAAAACCGGGCTGCCGTCGCGCTGGTTGCGCCGCAGGACACACGAGATCGCGGCGATGCGCTGCAGGTAATGGGGCAGGAAATCGCTGCCGGTCTTGTCGCGCCGGGCCGCGAAGGCATGCTCCGCGACTTCGGCATCGGTCATTGAATCGGGATGGTCGTGAAGACGACGCAAACCATCGACATCGGGAATGGTCTCGATGTCGAATACCAGCACAGGTGTCATAGAACGGCGTCCTTGCGCACGCCTTGGGAAGCGAAATGGCGCTTGAGCTTGACCAGCGCCTCTTGCTGGATCTGGCGCACGCGCTCGCGCGTCAGCCCCATCTCCTCGGCAAGTTCTTCCAGCGTGGCTGGCTCGATATGGTTAAGGCCGAAGCGGCGCTCGACGACGTAGCGGTGTTTCTCCGACAGGCGCGCCAGCCACTGCTTCATCAGGTTTTCCAGTTCGCGGTGCGCGACTTCCTGGTCGGGCGCGGCGTTATGCTCGTCCGAGAGGAAATCCAGCAGGCTGGAACCGGGATCCAGGTCGAACGGCGTATCGAGCGAGGTGGTGTGCTCGTTGAGCGCGAGCACATCCTGTATCTCGTCGGGCGTCTTGCCCAGCAGGTGGGCGATGTCCTCCAGGCTTGCGTCGCGCCCGTCCGTGCCGCCCTTTTCCAGATGGCGCTTGGCGCGCAGCACCTGGTTGAGTTCGCGGATCACATGGACCGGCAGGCGCACCGTGCGGGCCTGGTTCATGATGGCACGCTCGATGCTCTGGCGGATCCACCATGTCGCGTAGGTCGAAAAACGGAAGCCGCGCGAGGGATCGAATTTCTCGATGGCATGCATCAGCCCGAGATTGCCTTCCTCGATCAGGTCCAGCAAGGGCACGCCCCGATTGAGGTAGCCCTTGGCGATACTGACCACCAGTCTCAGGTTGCGCTCGATCATGACCTGCCGCGCCGAGAAATCGCCGCCCTTGGCCAGCGTCGAGAAATGCAGCTCCTCGGGCGCGGACAGCAGCGGCTTGATGCTGATGCGGTTCAGGTAGTGCTGGACCGTATCGGCGGCCAGCTCGGTATGCAGCACGGTGCGGAAGTCGTCGTGGTCCGGCGCAGCGGCTTCCCTGCCGTTCTCACCTTCCTCTTCTTCGTCGGCTTCGTCGTCTTCCTCGTCGCGGGCCTGGCGCTCGACTTCCTCGACCATCAGATCGGCTTCGCGCAGGCCTGCCGCGCTGCCGGTGGTGATCGGCTCATCGGTCAGCGGAACGAGGTCGGCAGCGGGATCCTGGTCGTATGCCTCGGCATCGGCCTGGGCCACGCCAGCGGACTGCTGCATCTCCGGCTGCTTGGAACGCCGGGTCCGGCTGGTGCTTCCGGTTGAGACAGTTTTCTGGCGTGGCATGAATCCTCACTGTGGCGGCAGATACCGCATCGGATCGACTGGTTTCCCGTTTTTTCTGACCTCGAAATGCAGCTTCACTCGATCGGTGTCGCTGTTGCCCATCTCTGCAATCTTTTGTCCCTTGCGGACCGTTGCCTGCTCAGTCACCAGCACCTTGTCGTTGTGGCCGTACGCAGTGAGATATGTATCGTTGTGTTTGATGATGACAAGATTCCCGTAGCCGCGCAAGGGGCCAACGTGAATCACGCGGCCGTCATCGGCAGCCTGTACCGGATCGCCCTTCTTGCCGGCAATATCGATGCCTTTGTTGCCCTTGTCGTCAAAGCGGCCGATCAACTGGCCGGTCACCGGCCATGCCAGCTTGATACCGTTGTCCGCGGCGGCACCGGAAGCCGGCGCGGCGGACGTGGCGGGCGCGCCGGAGGCGGCCGCCGACGGCAGCGGCGTGGGCACCGGGCGGGCCTGGTCGATCGGCTGGCCTTGCACGCTGCCCGGCGTCACCGGCACCGTGGCCACGCCCGGGCCGGCGTTGACGTCGGCTCCCGGGGGCGCCACGCGCAACAATTGACCCACTTCGATCTGGTTCGGGTTGGTCAGCTGGTTCCAGGTGGCCACGTCGCGATACGATTGGCCGTTCTCCAGCGCGATTCGATAAAGCGTATCGCCTCGCTTGACTCGATAGTATCCAGGCGGTGCGGGCTCCAGCGGGGCAACCCCCGCCACGCCGGCGCCGGACGTGCGGTCCACCACGGGAGCCGGCATCGGCGAGGAGGCACACGCCGCCAGCAGGGACAACAACAAAGACGCGGTGACAAGCTGCCCGGCACGGGCGATACGTTCCGTATTCACGATATTGTGCATAGTTCGACTCAGATGGTGCCCGATTTTAATGGCACAAAGAAAACGGCTTCAAGCGCGGTCCGGTGAAATCGATGGCGGTTACGCCGCTCGATCAACAATAACTGCTGCGTGACGGTCTGGCCCGGCCCGCCGGCGGTGGGCGCCACGGCAACCGGGGCGATCAGGCGCCCGCCAATGGCCAGCTGCTCCAGCAACGCCTGCGGCACCTCCATGCCGGCGGCGGCCAGGATGATGGCGGAAAACGGCGCGGCCTGCGGCAAGCCCAGCATGCCATCGCCGTAATGCAGGCGCAGGTTTGGCACGCGCAGCGGCCGCAAGTTCGCCTTGGCTTGTTCGTGCAGCGGACGGATCCGCTCGATAGAGAACACTTCGCTCGCTACCAGGCTCAGTACCGCCGCCTGGTAGCCGCAGCCGGTACCGATCTCCAGCACGCGCGCCAGGGGCTCGTCGGCGGCCAGCCCGTCGCGCAGCAGCTCGATCATGCGCGCCACCACCGACGGCTTGGAAATGGTCTGCTGGTGGCCGATCGGCAGCGCCGCATCTTCGTAGGCCTGCGACGCAAGGCCTGGCTCCACGAAAAGGTGGCGCGGCACGGTGGCGATGGCGTCGAGCACGCGGTCGTCGCGAATGCCTCCTGCGCGCAAGCGTGCCGCCAGCGCGCCGCGCGCACGCTCGGAGGCCATGCCGCCGCCGCCCGCGGTGGCAGCGCTGGCTCGCGCCTGCACCGCGCTGGCCGCCGGCGCCGGGGTGGGCAAGCC
>NZ_JBFTNF010000084.1:0-44573 GCF_056397345.1 Cupriavidus sp. 05N38 | reverse complement strand
GCTCACGCCGTAGTGCAGGCAGGCGCGCTCGCCCTTGTGGCCGGTGCGCGCGGGACGGTGGCGGTCCGGCAGGCGCGCGACGGCGCCGGCGGTGCGCGCCACCTCGTGCGCGCCGTGCGGCGTGCGCGCCTGCTGGTGCCAGCCCGCCGCGCCCAGCAGCAGGCCCAGGCTCCAGATGGCGCCGCGGTGCGTATTGACGCCGCCGGTGGCGCGCATCATCGCCGCCTCGGCCTCGCGGCCAAGCGCGCCCAGCTGCTCGCGCAGCGCCACGCCGGGCTGCGCGGCCTGCAGGCCGGCCGYGGCCATGGCCGCGAAGGCGGGATGCAGCGCCCGCGCGGAGCGGCACATCAGCGCGAGGCTCAGGTCGTCATGGGCGCCGTTGCCGCGGCTGTCCACCAGGCCGGGCTTGGGCGACAGCGCGGCCTCGTCGATCAGCGCGGCCACGGCGAGGTCGGCCAGCCGCACGGCGGCGGGAGAGAAGCCGGCATCGACGGGCAGCAGCAGCGCGGGGCTCGCCATCACCAGCTCCTGAAGCGTGCCGGCGGCTCGTACAGCCCGCCGGACCAGTCGACCAGGTCGGCCATGCTCTTGGCCGCCAGCAGCGAGCGTGTCGCCTGGCTGCGCTGCACGCCCAGGTCTTCGGGCAGCGCGATCAGGCCATCGCTGCGCATGCGTCGCGTGGTGCTGGTTTCGTGGCGCAGGCCGATGGGCGTGACGCCGGCCACCGCGGCCAGCATGGCGCGGCGTTCCTCGATCGAGCGTGCCTTGTAGAGATAGGCGATGCCTTCCTCGGTCAGCACGTGCGTGACGTCGTCGCCGTAGATCATCACCGGGGCGAGCGGCATGCCGCTGTCCTTCGCCACCTGCACCGCATCGAGCGATTCGACGAAGGTCGGCTTGCCGCCGGCCTGGAAGGTCTCCACCATCTGCACCACCAGCTTGCGGCCGCGCGCGAGCGGGTCGTCAGTCTCGATCAGGTCCAGCCACGCGGGCGTGGGATGGCGCCGGCCGCCCGGGTTGTGGCCCATGTTGGGAGCGCCGCCAAAGCCGGAGAGGCGCCCGCGCGTGACGGTGGACGAGTGGCCGTCGCCGTCGATCTGCAGCGTCGAGCCGATGAACAGGTCCACCGCATACTGGCCGGCCAGCTGGCAGAAGGCACGGTTGGAGCGCAGCGAACCGTCGGCGCCGGTGAAGAACACGTCGGGCCTGGCGGCCACGTAGTTCTCCATGCCGAGTTCGCTGCCGAAACTGTGCACGCTTTCGACCCAGCCGGATTCGATGGCGGGAATCAGCGACGGGTGCGGATTCAGCGTCCAGTACTTGCAGATCTTGCCCTTGAGGCCGAGCGACTCGCCATAGGTGGGCAGGATCAGTTCGATGGCGGCGGTATTGAAGCCGATGCCGTGGTTGAGCGACTGGACCTTGTGGCGCTCATACACGCCGCGGATCGCCATCATCGCCATCAGCACGTGCACCGGCTTGATCARGCGCGGRTCGCGCGTGAACAGCGGCTCGCAGAAGAAAGGCTTGTCGGCCTGCACCACGTAGTCGATCCATGAACCGGGTATGTCCACGCGCGGCAGGCCGGCGGGGTCGTCCACGATCTCGTTGACCTGGGCCACCACGATGCCGTCGCGGAAGGTGGCGGCTTCCACCAGCGCCGGCGTGTCCTCGGTGCTGGCGCCGGTGTAGAGGTTGCCGTCCCGGTCGGCCTTGAAGCCGGCGATCAGCACGAGGTTGGGCGTGAGGTCCACGTAGAGCCGCGCGTACAGCTCGATATAGGTGTGGATGGCGCCCACCTCGAGCTGGCCGTCCTCGAGGAACTGCGAGATGCGCAGGCTCTGCGCGCCGGCGAAGGCAAAGTCCAGCTTGTGCGCGATGCCGCGCTCGAACAGGTCGAGATGCTCCACCCGGCTTACGCTCGGGATGATCATGTGCAGCCCGTTTACCTTGGCCGGGTTCACTTCGGCCAGCGAGCGAGAGAGGAAATCGGCCTGCTTCTGGTTGTTGCCTTCGAGCACCACGCGGTCGCCCGGGGCGGTGATGGCTTCGAGAAAGGGGACGATATCGGCGGTCGGTACGACCTTGCCGCCGGCAAAGGCGGCACCGCGTGCGAGGCGCCGGTGCTTTTCGCTGCGGCGGGTGTCCCACTGGCGTTCGGTGGAGGGGTTCGGCATTGCGTCTCCGGTGTGCTTGATGCGGTGGATGAGACCAAGATACGCAGCGCGCGCACCGTAAGCAATGACGCTGCGCGCGGCATCGTTACTCCAGGTGTAAGTGTTGACTGGCAGACATGCACGGCTGGCGCGCCCTGCGCCGGGAGGACGGCACGCCACTGCGCGCTCGCGCTGCGCCGGCCTGCCTGCGGCCGGTTCACGGCCGATTCGTGGCCGGCCCGTGGCCCGCGCGCGCTCTGCGGCGTGACAACGCAAGCGCGGGTGGCCCGCCGTTAATCTGAAGCTAACGATTCACACGCGGCCTTGATTGATGCGCCGCGTCAGCTTGCCTAGATTGATTCCATACCGGGCCATCCACGGGTGCAGGGCATGCACCCGGCCACCGGCACACCAGCCGTCCCCGCCGCGGGGCGACCGGCAAACTGACAAACGGCCTGCGTGCGGATATGCCGACAGGCCATCAGGAGACAACACCATGATCATCTACGGAACCGCCTTGCTGGCGGTCTGCCATCTCGTCGGCCTCTACCTGGGCGAATTGCTGGGCATCGCGATCGGCGTGAAGGCCAATGTCGGCGGCGTGGGCATCGCCATGCTGCTGCTGATCTCGATACGGCTCTACCTGCACGGGCGCGGCCTGCTGCCCAAGGAGACCGAGGCCGGCGTGGGCTTCTGGGGGGCGATGTATATCCCGGTGGTCGTGGCGATGGCGGCCCAGCAGAACGTGGTCGCCGCCCTGCGCGGGGGACCCGTGGCGCTGATCGCGGCATTCGGCGCGGTGCTGGTGTCGGCCTGCTGCATCGCCGTGCTGAGCCGCACCGGGGACCACGCGCCGCTACCGCCCGTGCAGTCGCCCGACGCAACCCCCAGCCCCGCAGCGCACTAAGGAGTAGACCATCATGCCGCACTCTTTTTCCCATCTGCTCCAGAACGTCCTGCTGCAAAACGGCCTGGTCACGGCCTTCGCCGCGGTCGGCATCATCATGTGGCTGTCTTCGCGGCTGTCGCGCTGGCTGACCTTCGGGCGCATCCATGGCTCGGCCATCGCCATCGTGATCGGCCTGGTGCTCGCCTACTACGGCGGCATCGTGACCGGCAAGGAGAAGGGCCTGGCCGATATCACGCTGTTTTCCGGCATCGGCCTGATGGGCGGCGCCATGCTGCGCGATTTCGCCATCGTCGCCACCGCCTTCGAAGTGCAGGTGACGGAAGCCCGCAAGGCAGGGCTGGTGGGCGCGGTCTCGCTGCTGCTGGGCACCATCCTGCCGTTTATCGTGGGTGCCGCCGTGGCGCGCGCCTTCGGCTACAGCGACGCGGTCAGCATGACCACCATCGGCGCCGGCGCGGTGACCTACATCGTGGGTCCGGTCACCGGCGCGGCGCTCGGCGCCAGTTCCGACGTGATCGCGCTGAGCATCGCCACCGGGCTGATCAAGGCGATCATCGTGATGGTGGGCACGCCCATGGCGGCAGGCTTCCTGGGCTTGAACAATCCGCGCGCTGCCATGGTGTTCGGCGGGCTGGCGGGTACCGTCAGCGGTGTCTCGGCCGGCCTTGCCGCGACCGACCGCCGCCTGGTGCCCTATGGTGCGCTGGTGGCCACTTTCCATACCGGGCTGGGCTGCCTGCTGGGGCCGTCGCTGCTGTTCCTGGCGACCAAGGCGCTGGTGGGGTAGGTGGCGGCGGCCCGCCGCCCGCGTCATCTCCGGCGGGGGCGCCGGGATGAGGCGGGCGGTGTCGCTTGTGCGGGCCGGCAGGCTATGGCCGCACGATCAGCTGATGGTGTGCGCTCATTCTTGTCCGGCGATGCCGCGCAGCAGCGCGGGTATCGGCTTCAGCGGGCCCAGCAGGGAAGGGTCGATGCCGTACTGGCGATCGATGGTTGCGGACACATCCTGATAGTCGATGTGCGTGGCGTGCTGTTCGTCTTCCCAGATCACTGCCCTGAGCGGAAGCTCGAGCGCCGCGTGCGGGTTTGCCGCCATGACCGGCGTGCCCGCCTTGGGGTTGCCGAACAACAGCAGGCGGGTGGGCCGCAAGGTCATCCCGGCGCCCGCCGCCGCCGCGCTCTGGTCGATGTCGGCAAACAGGGTCACGCCGCGTGCCGCCAGCGTGTCCTTGAAGCGCGCTATCGTGGTCTGGAAATCGTAGCGGCTTTGCAGGGTGAGTACCGCGGCCGGATGGCCTGCGGACGGTTCGGCGTGAGCGGTCATGGCAGATGTCATCCAGAAAGCGGTCAGAAGGGTCGTGCGCAGGGCGCGCGCCACGGCGCCTGCATTTCGTCGGTCTGGCATTCGGTCACTCCGGGCCTATCGATGGCTGGAGTCTAGGGCTGCCCGCCAGCGGTGTTGATGCCTGGCAGGCTCGATAACATGCCCGTTCGTCTCAAGTTGGCGGCCCGTGCCGGCGCAGACCAGGAAGTCGGGCCAGGGCAGCCTTGCCCTGGCCGCCGGGCGGGGCCGTCCAGGCGGGCCCGCCCGGCGGCGTCATGCCTCCCGGCGCATCGCCAGGCGGCACACCGCCGCCAGCGCCAGCAGGTTCGGATCGCGCTCGCGGCGGCGCAGGAAGCTCAGGCCGATGGTCTGGCGCAAGCGGTACTGCGAGGACAGCGGGATCAGCACTACCTTGTGCGGCAGCACGTCGCGCACGCGCCCCGGCAACAGGGCGTAGCCCACGCCGCCGCTGACCAGGTTCATCAGCGAGAAGATATCGCCCACCTTCATCACTACGTTGGGCGTGAAGTCGGCGATGCGGAAGGCCTCCAGGAAGCCCTGGAACGTGACGAAGCCTTCGCTGAGCGAGACGAAGGATTCGTCGCGGCAGGCGCGCAGGTCGATCGACGCCTGCCGCGCGTAGGCCGAATCGGCCGGCGCCGCGAAGTAGATCTCGTCCTCGAACAAGGGGATGGATTCGATATCCGGATCGGGCTCGGGCATGGCCATCAGCGCGGCGTCGATGCCACCCTGCTTGAGCTTGAACAGCAGGTCGGCGTTGGAGCCCAGCACCAGCTCGGCCTGCAGCGCGGGCCGCCGCACCTTGATGCCGATCACCACCTCCGGCACGGTACGGATCGTCAGCGAATAGAGCGAGCCGATCTTGAGGTGATCTGCCGAATACCCGGCGGCCTCGCGCGTGGAGCGGATGCCGTCTGACATGGTCTTGATCACCTCGGTGGCCACCTCGGCCAGCACGTGCGCGGCCTCGGTGGGCAGCAGGTTGCGGCCCTCGTGGCGGAACAGCGCGCAGCACATGCCCTCCTCGAGCGAGTGCAGCGCACGGTGCACGCTGACGGTGCTCACGTCCAGCGCCTCGGCGGCCTTGGCCAGGTTGCCGGCCTCCATGTAGGCGAGCAGGACTTCGAGCTTGCGGAAGGTGATTTCTTCGTTGATGCGGTTTCGCATAGGGAGGCGGCCTTGCTGCGTGCGGTGGCGACGAACGGACCATGATAACCAGATTCGCGCCGGGCCACGCCAGCCGGCGGCGGATCGCTCGCGCGCCTGCCGTCCGGCCGGGGCAGGGCGTCGCCGTCGTCGGGCGCGTGCAGCAGGGCCGGCGTGCCGGTGGTGCCGCCGGGCCGTTCCCGCTTCAGCGCGGCGTCATGCGTACTGCGCCGTCGAGACGGATGGTTTCGCCGTTGAGCATGGCGTTCTCGAGGATGTGCAAATGGTGTGTCCGATGCCGGAGGGCGGGGCGTCAGGACGCCTGGCGCCCCGCCAGGCCGCTCAGTTGCCTGTGAACACCGGCGTGCGCTTCTCCAGGAACGCGGCCACCGCCTCCTTGTGATCCGCGGTCTGGTGGGACAGCGCCTGGAATCCCGCCGACAGTTCCAGCAAGGTATCCAGCCGCGTGTGCATTGCCTCGCGCATCAGGCGCTTGGCCAGCCGCACCGCGTGCGGCGGGTTGGCGGCAATGCGCCCGGCCAGTTCGTTGGCGGCCGGCAGCAGCTGCTCCGCGGGCACCACGCGCGAGACCAGGTTCCATTCCAGGGCCTGGCGGGCGTCGATGGCCTGGCCGGTGAAGGTGAGTTCGGCCGCGCGCGACAGGCCGATGATGCGCGGCAGCAGCCAGGCGCCGCCGTCGCCGGGGATGATGCCGAGCTTGACGAAGCTCTCGGCGAACCGGGCCTGCTCGGAGGCGATGCGCAGATCGCACATGCAGGCCAGGTCCAGGCCCGCGCCCATGGCCGCGCCGTTGACGGCGGCGATCACCGGCACCTCCAGGTTGAACAGCGCCAGCGGCAGGCGCTGGATGCCGCAGCGGTAGTCCTGGCGGATCTCCATGCCGGGCACCTGGCCCGAGGCCTGGCGTTCCATGTCGCGGATATTGCCGCCCGACGAAAACGCGGTGCCGGCCCCGGTAATGATCACGGCACGCACGCTGCCGTCACGGTGGATGCGCTCGATGGCCGCCAGGAAGTCGTCCACGGCGGTGTTGCCGGTGAGCGGGTTGCGACGCTCTGGATCGTTCATGGTCAGCGTCACGATATGGCCCTGTTGCTCGTAGCGCAGGAAGCTGGTCATGCGGGTCTCCTTGTTCTTTTTTCTGTGTTGCCTCGATGCGGCGGCGCCGCTCACGCGTTCGATGGCCGGCTCTATTACAAAAGGCTAAGGGCGCGCGTCAACACGTGTCCAATATTAAATTTGACGATAGCGATATGCCGTGAATATCGGATCGGGTGCAATGACGGCAATGCGGCGCATGCCTTGAGACCAGCACACCAGTGGGTGCGTCCGGAATAATTCGCAGCATGATAGTTTGCAACCTAACTATTTGCCTGCTATTATTCGCCCATGCCTGCTATCGACGCCCTCCGTTTCGCTTTCACCGGCCAGCTCATGCTGGCCGGCCGCCAATGGCGCCAGATCTCCCAGGGCGCGGTGACCACATATGGCATATCCGCCGCGGCCGCCGGGCCCTTGTTGTTTATCCGCCGCCTGGGCGGTGGCGTGCGCCAGGTCACGCTGGCCGACTACGTGGGGCTGGAAGGCGCGTCGCTGGTACGGCTGGTCGACCAGCTTTCCGCCGCGGGCCTGGTGCGCCGCGAGGTGGACGCCAGCGACCGCCGCGCCAACGCGCTGTGGCTGACCGACGCCGGCGAGGAACTCGCCGCGAAGATCGAGGTGGACCTCAAGCAGGTACGCGCCGAGGTGTTCACGGGCATCAGCGAGCGGGATTTCGAAGGCGCGCAGCGTGTCCTGGACGCACTGGCGCGCGCTGCCGCAGCGACCTCGTCGACCTCGTCGACCTCGTCGGCTACTTCGGGCGCCTCCGGCAACACGGGGTCCTGAAGGCAATGATCAGCTGGCCAACCGGAAGAGACTGGATCTTTTCCTTCAAAGCATTTGCCGCTGCCATGCTGGCATTGTTTCTCGCGCTATACCTGGGCCTGCCGCGCCCGTACTGGGCCATGGGCTCGGTCTATATCGTGGCGCATCCGCTCACCGGCGCCACGCGCTCCAAGGCGCTTTACCGCGTGCTGGGCACGCTGCTCGGCGCGGCGGCCTCCATCGCGATGGTGCCGCCCCTGGTGAACGCGCCGGCGCTGCTGATGGCGGCGGTGGCGCTGTGGACCGGCGTGCTGCTCTATATCGCACTGCTGCATCGCACGCCGCGCAGCTATGTGTTCATGCTGGCGGCCTATACCTTGCCGCTGGTGGCCTTGCCCGCGGTGAACGACCCGGGCGGCGTCTTCGATCTCGCGGTGGCGCGCGCCGAGGAAATCTGCCTGGGCATCCTGTGCGCGAGCGTGGTCGGCTCGACCATCTTCCCGGCCAAGGTGTCCACCGTGCTGGGCGAGAAGACGGCCCAGTGGCTGAACGATGCCGCGCTGTGGGCGACCGACATGCTGTGCGCGGACGCTGCCGACAAGGTTTCGCGCCATCACAGCCGGCACCGGCTGGCAGCGGACATCCTGGCGCTGGACCAGTTGATCAGCCAGCTTTCCTACGACACCGAGACCGCCGAGCGCGTGAAGCACGCGCAGGAACTGCGCGGCCGCATGACCATGCTGCTGCCGGTGCTGTCGTCGCTGGCGGCGGTGGTGGAAGCCTTGCACCAGTATCCGGCCGGCGTGCCGGAGCGGCTGTCGCGGAACATGGCGCGGGTATCGAAGTGGATCGAAGGCGGCGCGCGGGCGCCGCTGCCCGCGCTGGAGTTGCCGCAGGCCGCGCCGATGGAAGACGCGCAGGCCAGCCTCGCGCCCGGCCAGGCGGAGCCCGACTGGCACGATGCGCTGGCCGCCACCGCCGAAGGGCGCCTGCGCGAGCTCATGGAGCTGTGGCAGGACTGCGTCGCGCTGCAGGGCCGCGTCGGCGGCACGGCTCCCGATGCGGGGTGGACGCCGGCATTCCGGCGCTGGGAGGTCGGTGCCGCGCGCCACTACGACCACGGCATGCTGCTGTTTTCCACGGTGACCGTGGCCCTCGCCATTTTCTGCATGGGCATGATCTGGATCCTGACGGGCTGGGCGGACGGCGCGGGCGCCGTGGCACTGGGCGCGATCTCGTGCTGCTTCTTCGCCGCGCTGGATGAACCCGCGCCGCAGATCCGCTCCTTCTTCACCTGGAACGTGGTGTGCCTGGCGATCGCCACCGTCTACCTGTTCGTCGTGCTGCCCAACGCGCACGACTTCGAGATGCTGGTGATGATGTTCTCCGCGCCCTACCTGGTGATCGGCGTGCTGATGGCGCAGCCGCGGCTGGCCCTGATCGGCATGCCGCTGGCGGTGATCACGGCCAACGATATCGGCATCCAGGGCGCGTACAGCGCGGACTTCCAGGCCTTTTTCAACGGCAACGTGGCCGGCATCGCAGGCATCCTGTTCGCACTGGTGTGGACCCTGGTGATGCGGCCGTTCGGCACCAAGGTGGCGGCGCGCCGGCTGGTTCGCGCCAGCTGGGACGATATCGCGCGCAACGCCACCGGGCGCGAACCGGGCGAGCACGCCCAGTTGCGCGCCCGCATGCTGGACCGCCTGGCGCAACTGGTGCCGCGGCTGGCCGCCAGCGAAGACGAGATGTCCAGCGATGGCTTCTCCGAAGTGCGGGTGGAACTGAGCACGCTGGCACTGCAGCGCGAGATGCCGGGCCTCGCGCCCGAGCACCAGCATGCCGTGGGGCGCGTGCTGCAAGGCGTGGCCAGCTACTACCAGGCGCGTCTCGATGCCCGTGCCAACACGCCGCCGCAGGTGCTGCGCGAGCGCATGGCCAAGGCGATCCGGGCCGTCGCCACGCGTGCCGACCAGGCTTCGCGCGAGGCCTTCGCCGCCCTGGTCGAGATGCATGTGGCCCTGTTCGCGGCGGCGCCGCTTGCCGCGCCGCCGGCCGTCGCGCCGGCAGGCATCCCGGCGGGCGAAGCGGACAAGGGTCAACAATAGTCATGGAAGCGAACAATGGTTACCAAGCAGGAGGCGAACGGCAATGAGCGGTGAGATCGACCTCTACGGCGTGTTTGTCCCGAGCCTGCTGGCGTGGATGCTGGTGGCTTTCCTGATCACCGCCTGCGTGCGCGCCGTGCTGTCGCGCGTGGGCTTTTACCGGCTGGTCTGGCACCGGTCGCTGTTCAATCTGGCGTTCTATGTGATCGTCCTGGGTGGCGTCGTCTACCTGGCGTATCGGCTGCAGTCATGAAACTGAATCTTCGTTCGCTCGGACCTATCGTCCTTACCCTCGTCGTCACCGCGGTCGCGGTGGTCGTCGTCAAGCACCTGTGGGATTACTACACGATCGCGCCATGGACGCGCGACGGCCACGTGCGCGCCGACGTGGTGCAGATCGCGCCCGACGTATCGGGCCTGGTGACCAAGGTCATGGTCAAGGACAACCAGCTCGTCAAGCGCGGCCAGCCCCTGTTCGAGATCGACCGCGACCGCTTCGCGCTGGCATTGCAGCAGGCGCAGGCCACGGCCGCCGCGCACAGCGCCACGCTGGCGCAGGCGCGCCGCGAGGCACGGCGCAGCCAGACCCTGTCCGAGGTGGTGTCCAAGGAAGTGGTGGAAGAAGGGCTGGCCAAGGTGCAGGCCGGCGAGGCCGCGCTGGCGCAGGCGCAGGCCGCGGTCAGCCTGGCCAGGCTCAACCTCGAGCGCACCGTGGTGCTCAGCCCGGTGGACGGCTACCTCAACGACCGCCTGCCGCGCCTGGGGGACTATGTGAATACCGGCCGCCCGGTGCTGTCGCTGGTCGATTCGAACTCCTTCCACGTGGAAGGCTATTTCGAGGAAACCAAGCTGCACGGCATCCATATCGGCAATCCGGTCGACATCCGCATCATGGGTGAATCGCGCGTGCTGCACGGCCACGTGCAGAGCATTGCCGCGGGTATCGAAGACCGCGACCGCACCAACGGCGCCAACCTGCTGCCCAACGTGAACCCGACCTTCAACTGGGTCCGCCTGGCACAGCGCATTCCGGTGCGCATCGTGCTGGACGAGCCGCCGCCCGATTTGCGGCTGGTGGCAGGCCGTACCGCCACCGTGTCGGTGCGCGAACCGGGCCGGCAGGCCAGGGTGCAGGATGATGGCAAGGCCACGCCGGTGAAGGCGGCGGCCAGCCAGGGAGCAGCGCAGTGAACACCTTGCGCCTGGCCCTGCTGCCCGCCCTGGTGCCGCTGCTGTTCGCGTGCACCACCGTCGGCCCCGATTACCGCGTGCCGGACAATGCCGCGCTCAAGGCGCCGGCGGCCAACGGCAAGCTGATCGGTTCGGAAAACGCGGCCGTCTCCGTCGGCGAAGTGCCGGACGGCTGGTGGCGCCTGTACGACGATCCCAGACTCGATGCGCTGGTGCAGCAGGCGCTGGTCGCCAACACCGACCTGCGCGTGGCGGCTGCCAACCTCAAGCGCGCCATCGCGGTCTATCACGAAGTGGAAGCCGAGAACCTGCCGGAAGCCAGGTTGTCGGCCAGCGCCGAGCGCGGGCAGATCGCCGGCGAGCCGCTGCTCAAGGAAGAAAAGATCCCGGTGATGAACTTCGGCGATGTCGGCTTCAGGGTGTCCTACCTGATCGACTTCTTTGGCAAGCTGGCGCGCGCCGACGAAGCCGCGCTGGCCGGCGCGCAGGCCAGCGGCGCGGCGCTCGACCAGGCCCGCGTTGGCGTGGTGGCCGAGACCGTGCGTGCCTACGTGCAGGGCTGCGCCGCCACGCACGAACTCGCCGTGGCCGAGCATCAGCTGGACCTGCAAAACCGCGGCGTGGAACTGGCGCGCAAGCTGGTCGATGCCGGTCGCGGCCAGCCGGTCGATCTGCTGCGCGCCCAGGGCCAGGCCGACTTGCTGCGCGCCGCCTTGCCGCGCTTCAAGGCCGAGCAGGACGGCGCGGCCTACCGCCTTGCGGTGATGCTGGGCAAGCCGCCCACCGAAGCGTCGAAGGCGGAGTACGCCTGCCATGAAGAGCCGCACCTGAGCCAGCCGCTGCCGGTGGGTGATGGCGCCGCGCTGCTCAAGCGCCGGCCCGACGTGCGCCAGGCCGAGCGCGAGCTGGCCTCGGCCACCGCTAAGATCGGCGTGGCCACGGCGGATCTCTATCCGTCCATCCGTATCGGCGCGTCGGCCGGCTTTACCGGCATCCTGGACCATCTCGGCCAGGCACCCACCGCGCACTGGGGCTACGGCCCGCTGATCACCTGGAACATCCCGACCAGCGGCACGCGCGCGCGCATCCACGGCACCGAGGCCGGCGCCGAGGCGGCGCTGGCGCATTTCGACGGCGTGGTGCTCAAGGCGTTGCGCGAGACCCAGACCGCGCTGAGCAGCTATACGCGCGAACTGGAGCGCGCCGCCGCATTGCGCGATGCGCGCGACAAAGCCAGCGAGGTGGCGCGGCAGAACCGCCAGCTTTACCAGGCCGGCCGTTCGCCGTACCTGAACACCCTCGATGCCGACCGCACGCTGGCCAGCACCGATGCCGCGCTGGCGGCGGCGGAAAGCCAGGTCGCGCTGGACCAGATCAACCTGTTCCTGGCGCTCGGCGGTGGCTGGCAGGACGCGCCGAAGGTCGAAACGCATACAATGAGCGAGCACTGAGCCGCTTGCCGTGCATCGCGTATCGCACATCGCACATCGCGTATCGCATGCAGGCCGGCCAGTCTCCAATGGTTACGACGTAGAACACTGCAATGACTTCTTTCCCGCACTCCATCTCGCATTCTTTCCCGCTTTCCTCCTCTTCGCTGCGCAAGACCCTGGCCATCGCGGCCGCTGCGCTCGGCATCGCCGCATCGGGCGCCGCAGTGGCACAGGAACAGACCCTGCGCGTGGGCACCGTGAGCGGTCCGGACGCCCAGGTCTGGCAAGTGGTGCAGAAGGCGGCAAAGCGCGAAGGCCTCAATATCAAGGTCGTGGAATTCAACGACTATGTGCAGCCCAACGCCGCGCTCGACGCTGGCGACCTGGACGCCAACAGCTTCCAGCACCAGCCCTATCTGGACAGCCAGGTCAAGCAGCGCGGCTACAAGATGGTCAGCGTGGGCTACACCTATATCTCGCCGCTCGGCATCTACTCGCAGAAGCTGAAGTCACCCAAGGACCTGCCGCAGGGCGCGAAGATCGCCGTGCCCAACGATCCCTCCAATGAGAATCGCGCACTCTTGCTGCTGGCGGCCCAGGGCGTGATCAAGCTCAAGGCCGGCGCGGGCGCGAACGGCGTCAATGCCACGCCGCTCGATGTGAGCGACAACCCGAAGAAGGTGAAGATCGTCGAACTCGACGCGGCGCAGCTCGCGCGCGCGCTGCCCGACGTGGCGGCGGCGGTGATCAACACCAACTACGCGCTGGCCGCAGGCCTGCAGCCGCTGCGCAATGCCATCGCGCTGGAAGACATCCACAGCCCGTACGCCAACATCATCGTCGTGCGCACGCAGGACAAGGACAAGCCCTGGGTCAAGAAGCTGGTGGCGGCCTACCAGTCGGAAGAAGTACGGCAGTTCATGAAGAACGAGTTCAAGGGCGCCATGGTGCCGTCGTTCTGAAGCTGCAGGATGGATGGGCTGCCCTGCAACGGGGCGGCCCCGGACGGGCTATCCGCTAGCCCTGGCGCGGCCGGCACCGCTGGTGCCGATCACGGCCGCCCGTCGCATCTAGCGCGCGTAGGTGTACACGGCCGCGCGCGACACACCGATATGCGCGGCGACGGTCTCCATCGCGCGGCGGATATCCAGCATTCCCGCTTCCTTCAGTTCGCGCAGCAGGCTGCGCCGCTCCTCGGTCTTCAGCGCGCGCGGCGTGGTCGACAGCCGCGCGGCGAATTCGTCGATGCGGGCGCGGATCGCGTGGGCGCCGCCGGCATCGAGCGATTCCACGGCAGCGCTGTCGGTGTCGACCGCGCCGAACTGGCCAAGCATGCTCTGCAGGCTGCGGAACAAGGTCATGTCCACGTTGAGGCACAGCGCCGCCACATAGCGGCCCTCGGAATCCTTGATGCCGATGGAGGTGCTCTTGGCTTGCCGGCCGTCGGGAAACTGGTTGGGGTAGTTGGCGATGACCTGCGGGAATTCCGGATCGGCGATGCGCGCCAGGCCGAGATCGGTGACGGGATCGCCCACCACGCGCCGCGACAGGCTGTTGTGGATGGCGAGGATGGCGTGCTCGGGGTCGCCCAGGTCATGCACCACGACTTCGCAGAACGGCGCGAAGGTGGCGCTCAGGCCTTCGGCGATTTTCTTGGTCTGCTCCAGCAGGATCTGCTGTTCCGGCGTGCGGCGTGGCGTGCGTTTTTTCTTCATCTGGACAGAATATCCAGCTCTGTATGAGGCGTCAACGTGGTGGCGCCCTGGCGCCGGAGCGGCCCATGCACGGTAAAGTCGCCGCCACATGGCGGGCTCGCCGCTCCGGGATGATTGACAAATAGTATTCATGTAGACAAAATATCCAGACCATCCGGTGCTGGATATCCGTGCCCTTTCGCTCGTTGCTTTGTTGGCCCGACCCGCGCGGCTCTTGCGGCCCTTGCAGCCTTCGCGAAACCGCACCGTGTTCCGAACCCGGCTCTCCGCCCACTCCATCGCTACCTCCGACCATGACCGATTCCCTGCCGATCACCTTCGACGATATCGCCGCGGCGCATGCGCGCGTGGCCCCGGCGGCGCACCGCACGCCGGTACTGACCTCCAGCACGGCCAACGCCGCCACCGGCGCGGAGCTGTTCTTCAAGTGCGAGAATTTTCAGCGCATCGGCGCCTTCAAGTTCCGCGGCGCCTACAACGCCATTTCCCGCTTCACGCCGGAGCAGAAGGCGGGTGGCGTGATCGCGTTCTCGTCGGGCAATCATGCGCAGGCGATCGCGCTCGCGGCGAAGCTGCTGGGCGTGGCCGCGGTGATCGTGATGCCCGAGGATGCTCCCGCGCTGAAGATCGAAGCCACGCGCGGCTATGGCGCCGAGATCGTGATGTACGACCGCTACAAGGAAGACCGCGAGGCACTGAGCCTGCGCATCGCCACCGAGCGCGGCATGACGCTCATCCCGCCGTACGACCACGTCGACGTGATGGCGGGGCAGGGCACGCTGGCCAAGGAACTGTTCGAGGAAACCGGCCCGCTCGACATGCTGGTGGTGTGCCTGGGCGGTGGCGGCTTGTTGTCGGGCTGCGCGGTGGCGGCGCATGCGATGTCGCCGGGCTGCACCGTGATCGGCGTGGAGCCCGAGGCCGGCAACGATGGCCAGCGCAGCCTGCGCGAAGGAGAGATCGTGCATATCGACACACCGCGCACCATCGCCGACGGCGCGCAGACCCAGCACCTGGGCAAGCATACCTTTGCCGTGATCCGGCAGCGCGTGAGCGATATCGTGACCGTCAGCGATGCCGAGCTGGTGGAGACCATGAAGTTCTTCGCCAGCCGCATGAAGATCGTGGTCGAGCCCACCGGCTGCCTGGCCGCCGCCGCCGTGCTGCAGGGCAAGCTCGACGTGCGCGGCAAGCGGGTCGGCGTGGTGGTGTCGGGCGGCAACGTCGACCTGCAGCGCTTCGCCACCCTCGTGCAGGGCGGCGCACCGTGAGCGGCGCACGCTTCGTCAATCCGGCCGGCATGAATCCGCCGGGCGGGCACTACTCGCATGGCGCATGCGCCAACGGCATGGTGTTCGTCTCCGGCCAGCTGCCGATTGCGGCGGACGGCCGCAAGCTTGCCGACGCGCCGTTCGAGATGCAGGCGCAGCAGGCGCTGGACAACGTCGCCCAGGTATTGCGCGCCGGCGGCAGCGACGTGTCGCAGCTGGTGCAGGTGCGCGTGTACCTGACGGATATCGGCCAGTGGCCGGTGTTCAACCGCCTCTACGAAGCCTGGGTGGGCGAGGTGCGCCCGGCGCGGGCGGTGGTCCCGGTGCCGGAGCTGCACTATGGCTTTGCCATCGAGGTGGAGGCGGTCGGGCTGGTGGCGGCGGATCTTCCGGCCCGATAGCGGCGGCATGCGCATCGGCTCGGCGCGGTTCGGAAGCCGACGCCCCGGGGACGGCGATGCCAGGCGACTGCCGGCTGGCGGCTCCTGACGAGCGGCGGGCGGGGAACTGCTTCAAGGCCCGGCGGGTCACACCGCTTACGCCAACGGAGATTCCCGCTTCATTGCCGGCCTGGCGCTGACCTGCGTCGGCGCGGCGTGCCGCTTCCGGCGTGCCGGCAGCGGCACGCATGGTATCGGAGGGGGGCTTCCGCGGCGGCACCGGGTGCGTCAAATCGACGCAACTTAGGACCTGTCCTATGCGGTGAGATGGCCGATTCGTACTGGTCAGGCTTCGGCGGCGTGCCTCGGCACGTACACTGGGAACCGATCCGTCCGGGCCGGCACAGGCCCGATTCGAACCCCTTTCCCTATCCGTCGACATGCACGCCACCATCCTGCACGCCAAGAAGCTGCCCGCAAGAATTCTCCTGCCGACCCTGCTCGCCCTGGCCCTCGGCGCCTGCGGGAAGTCCGCGCCCGATGCGCCGGGCGCTGCCTCTGCGCCGGCGGCCGCGCAGCAGGCCGCCACGCTCTCGGTGGACGCCGTCGCCGCGGCGACGAAGGGCTTCAGCGCCGGCAACGTCCTGAGCGCAAAGAAGGTCTACATCTTCTTCGATCCGCAGTGCCCGCATTGCGGCGAACTCTGGAAGGCGGCCGCACCGCTGATGTCGACCGTGCACTTCACCTGGATCCCGGTGGCGCTGCTGACGCCGGAACGCTCCGCGCAGCAGGGCGCGGCCTTGCTGGACAGCAAGGATGCCGTGAAGACCATGGACAGTCACGAGGCCACGCTGGGCACGCCGCAACGCGGCCTCGATACCGCCGGCCAGGCACTCTCGGCGCAGGCGCTGGCCCAGGTGAAGGCCAATACCGAATACTTCCTGCGACTGGGCATCACCAGCGTGCCGTTCGGCGTGTTCGGCGCGGACGCCAGCCAGGTCCAGAGCTTCGAAGGGGCGATGGATACCGAAGCCCTGAAGGCTCGCCTGGGCGTCTAAGGCGGCGAGGCCCCGCAGGGCCCGGCCTGCCTCACCTAGCGGGCGCCGGCCAGGCCGGCCGCCCCGCTCCAGTAGACCCAGCTGCGCTTGCGCCGCAGGCGGTCCAGGTACTCGTTCTCGAAGCTGCGCGGGAAGCGGCTCGCTGCCTGCCGCGCGGCCTCCTGCAAGCCAGCCATCTCCCACACCCGGATCGAGCCCGAGGCGAGCCTGCCGGCCATTCCCAGGTCGAAGTAGGGCACGGCGAGGCCGAGGTGATGGCGCGACTGCGAGACGCAGGCCGTCCATTCGCGCATGGCGTCCGCCAGCGCGAGCAGCGCGGCCGAGAACGATTTCCCGGTGCGCGCCATCAGCATGCGGCTGCTGAGCACCCCGTCCACCAGGTCTCTCTGCGCAGCAGAGAGCCGCGCGCGGTCGAAGGTGCCGAGCGCGGGATGATGCGTGGCCAGCAGTTGCAGGCAATCGGCCAGTCCGGTGGCGCATTCGCCGCCGATGGACAGGGCAGGGCAGCGCAGCTCCGCGTCGCCGAGCAAGGGGAGCACTTCCGCCGCGTGGCGCGGGGACTCCAGTTCAAGGACTTCGTGTTCGAGGCCTGCGTCCTGCATGAACAGGACCAGCGTGGCGCAGGCCGGGCATCCTTTTGAAACGAACAGTTGGTACATCGTGAGGACGAGACGCCCCGTCCCCCGGCAAGGCATGGCAAGGGGAGAGAGGTCGTGCGGGAAGAAGGTCTGGATGGGCGGACTTTACGGCCACGCCGCGCGCGCAAACAGAATCAGATCCGGCGAATACGACCGGATCAGCGCCGCCGTGCCGGCACGGGCACGACGCCACCGCACGCCACCGCAAGCCACTACACCACGATCTCCCGGTGCGGGCGCGGCATGCGCGCCAGCAGGTCCGCCAGCTTCTTCAGGGCGAGCCCGAGGCGCGCGCGTTCCTTCACGCCGCCCAGCGAGATGCGGATCGCATTGGGCGGGTTCGGTCCCGCATGGAACGCATCGGAGGCGGTAACGCGCAGGTCCTCCGCATGCGCCGCCTGCGTCAGTTCGCGCGAGGTCCAGTAGCTCGGCAGCGCCTGCCACATATGGATGCCGGCCGAAGGCGGGTGGCCCAGGCTGCCCAGCATCTGGCGCGCGAGAGCATGCCGGGCGGCGCATTCGGCGCGTATCTGGTCCAGCAGCGCAATGGCGGAGCCGTCATGCACCCATTGCGTGGCCAGCGCGGTGGAAAGCGGCGTGGACATCAGCGCGAACGAACGCAGCGCGGCCAGCACCGCGTCCTGGTCGGCGGCGGGCGGCGTGACAAGGTAGGCGGTGCGCAGGCCGGGACTCAGGCATTTGGACAGCGTGGCGATGTAGTAGACGTGGGCGGGCGAGTAGCTCGCGAGCGGCGCGGGCGCGTCCGGCGTCAGCAGCCAGTAGGGGTCGTCCTCGATCACGGCGATGCCGCGCTGTTCCGCCACGCGCGCGATGTCGCGGCGCCGCTGCGCCGGCATGGTGCGTGTGTTGGGGTTTTGCGAAGTCGGGTTGAGGTAAGCCACGCGCGCGCCGTGCTCGCGGCACGCCGCTTCCAGCGCATCGGGGCGCATCCCCTGGTCGTCCGCGGCGGCGGTGACGACCTGGCGGCCCAGCTGTTCGGCGGCCAGGCGCAGCCCGGGATAGCACAGCGGCTCCGTGACGATGACGCCGCCCGGCGGCGTCAGCGCGAGGATCAGCGCGGCCAGCGCGGCCTGCGCGCCGGGGCAGGCGATCAGCCGCGCGGGCGCCACGCTGCCCAGCATCGGCGCGAGCCAGAGGGCGCCGGCGGCCTTGTCGGGGCTACTGCCGCCGCCGAGCTGGTAGGTCATCAGGAGGTTGGCGTCGGTGCGCAGCAGCACCTGCGACATGCCGCGCCGGAGCAGGTCGTCGAAGTCCAGCCCTTCGGGCGGCGGCGGCACGTTCATGCTGAGGTCCACCATCTGCGCAAGCTCCACCGTGGGCGCCGCGATGAAGGTGCCAAGCGCGCCGCGTGCCTCGACCAGGTGGCGGCGCTTGGCCTCCGCGAGCGCCCTCGTCACCGTGGTGAGGTCCACGTCCAGCAGTTCCGCCAGCTGGCGCTGCGGCGGCAGCCGGTCGCCGGGATTGAGCCTGCCGTCGCCCACGGCCAGTTCCATGGCGGCCACCACCTGCAGGTAGCGGGCGCCCTTGCCCGGGCGGAAATCCGGCAACCAGGCGGGACGGTTGCCGGCGTCTTGTAGGTTGGATTTTCTAGGCATAAACCCTTGATGTATGGCTTTTGTCTTACCTTATTATCCGGCTCCGCATCGCATAAAGCCATACATTGAGCCGTTTTGTATGCTCCTCCCGCCTCCCGGCGGCTGTCGCCCGCAGCAATCTTCCGCAGCAATGTATTCAGCATGCCGTGGCATCCCGTCCCGACAAGTGCATAGGTTATGTGGTGCATAACTAAGGTGATCCAGATATGYGCAAATCGACGGCCGGGCCAGCCATGGCAATCCGGCGCTCCCTATATGCCCGGGCACAGGCGTGGGCCGGCAGGATGCCGGGCTCCGCGCTGGCTTGCGGTGCCGCGGCCGCGCTGCTGCTGAGCGGCTGCTCGATGGAACTCTTCTCGCCGAAGGGCGCCATCGGGCACCAGGAAAAATCGCTGATCGTCATCTCGCTGGCGCTCATGCTGATGGTGGTGATCCCCGTCATCCTGCTCACGCTGTATTTCGCCTGGCGCTACCGCGCCTCCAATACCAGCGCCACCTATGCGCCGAAGTGGGCGCACTCCACCGCGATCGAAGTCGTGGTGTGGACGATCCCGTGCGTCATCGTCGCGTTCCTGGGGTTCCTGATCTGGGGCAGCACCCACAAGCTTGATCCCTACCGGCCCATCGAGTCAGCCACCGCGCCCGTGGAGGTGGAGGTGGTCGCGCTGAACTGGAAATGGCTGTTCATCTATCCGCAGTACGGCGTCGCCTCGCTCAACCAGCTGACGATCCCGGTCGATACGCCGATCAGCTTCAGGCTGACCGCGGAATCGATGATGAACTCCTTCTTCATCCCGCAGCTCGGCAGCCAGGTCTACGCCATGGCGGGCATGCAGACGCGCCTGCACCTGATCGCCGATACGCCGGGCGTCTATCTCGGACAGTCCGCCGCCTACAGCGGGGCGGGTTTCTCCGACATGCACTTCAAGACCTTCGCCACCTCGCGCGCCGACTTCGACCGCTGGATCGCCGAAGCCAGGAAGGCAGCGCGGCCGCTCGACGAGAAGACCTACCGCGCGCTCGAGCTTCCCAGCAGCAAGGATCCGGCCACCTTGTACTCCACCGTGACGCCGGCGCTGTTCGCCGGCGTGGTGAACAAGTACATGCAGAGCGGCGACGCGATTTGCCGCGCGAACAGCCCGGCCACACTGGAGGCGGCATCGAAGCCTGAATCGACGCCCGTATCGACGCCTGCACCGAAGCCGGTCTCCCGGGAACTCTCGCAGGCCACCTTCCCGGCCACCAGCGCCAAGGCCACGGAGCTATAAGCCATGTTTGGAAAACTGAACCTCGACGCCATTCCGTACCATGAGCCCATCATCATGGGTACGCTGGCCGTCGTCATGCTGGGCGGCGCCGCGTTGCTCGGCGCCATCACGTACTTCGGCAAATGGAAGTACCTGTGGACCGAGTGGTTCACCTCGGTGGACCACAAGAAGATCGGCGTGATGTACATCATCATGGCGCTGGTGATGCTGCTACGCGGCTTTGCCGACGCCATCATGATGCGCGTGCAGCAGGCCTTCGCCTATGGCGACGCGGCCGGCTACCTGCCGCCGCACCACTACGACCAGATCTTCACCGCGCACGGCGTGATCATGATCTTCTTCGTGGCGACGCCGTTCATCCTCGGACTGATGAACGTGATCGTGCCGCTGCAGATCGGCGCGCGCGACGTGGCCTATCCCTTCGTCAATTCGCTGAGCTTCTGGCTGTCGGCGGTGGGCGCGGTGCTGGTGATGCTGTCGATGTTCGTCGGCGACTTCGCGGCCACCGGCTGGGTTGCCTATCCGCCGCTGTCCGAGCTTGGCTATAGTCCGACGGTGGGGGTCGACTACTACATATGGTCATTGCAGATATCGGGGCTGGGCACCACGCTGACCGGCATCAACTTCATCGTCACCATCCTGCGCATGCGCGCGCCTGGCCTGAACCTGATGAAGATGCCGGTCTTCACCTGGACCGCGCTGATCACCAATATCCTGATCGTGGCCGTGTTCCCGGTGCTCACCGCGACGCTGGCGCTGCTGACCGCTGACCGCTACCTGGGCATGCATTTCTTCACCAACGAGCTGGGTGGGAATGCCATGATGTACATCAACCTGATCTGGGTCTGGGGCCATCCCGAGGTCTACATCCTGATCCTGCCGTGCTTCGGCGCGTTCTCGGAAATCATCTCGACGTTCTCGGGCAAGCCGCTGTTCGGCTACAAGTCGATGGTGTACGCGACCTCGTCGATCGGCGTGCTGTCGTTCTTCGTCTGGCTGCACCACTTCTTCACCATGGGCTCGGGCGCCAACGTCAATGCCTTCTTCGGCATCATGACTTCGATCATCTCCATCCCGACCGGGGTGAAGCTGTTCAACTGGCTGTTCACGATGTACCGCGGGCGTATCCGCTACCACTCGTCCACGCTGTGGACCATCGGCTTCATGGTCACCTTCGCGGTGGGCGGCATGACCGGCGTGTTGCTGGCGGTGCCGGGCGCGGACTTCGTGCTGCACAACAGCCTGTTCCTGGTGGCCCACTTCCACAACGTCATCATCGGCGGCGTGATCTTCGGCTGCCTGGCGGCAATGAGCTTCTGGTTCCCCAAGGTGTTCGGTTTCACGCTCAACGAGCGCTGGGGCAAGATTTCCTTCTGGTGCTGGCTGGTGGGCTTCTACCTCGCCTTCATGCCGCTCTATGTGCTCGGCTTCAAGGGCATGACGCGCCGGATGAACCACTACGCCAACGTGGACTGGCACCCGTACCTGGTGGTGGCGCTGTGCGGCGCGGTGATCATCGGGGCCGGCATCGTGGCGCTGCTGATCCAGCTCTTCGTCAGCGTGCGCGACCGCAAGCAGAACATGGACCCCACCGGCGATCCGTGGGACGGCCGCAGCCTGGAATGGGCCACCGCTTCGCCGGCGCCGTTCTACAACTTCGCCCACGTGCCGCACATCACGTCTCTCGAGCAGCACTGGGACGACAAGGAGAGCGGCCGCGCCTACGTGCAGCCCGCGCGCTACGAGGCCATCCACATGCCGAAGAACACCGGCGCGGGCGTGATCATCTCGGGCTTCAGYCTGGTGCTGTGCTTCGCGCTGGTCTGGCATATGTGGCTGGTCGCGATCGTCTCGCTGGCCGGCGTGATCGGCACCTTTATCGCGCGCACCTATAACCGCGACGTGGACTACTTCGTCCCCGCGGCGGAAGTCGAGCGCATCGAAAACACGCGCTATGCGAAGCTGCAGGAGGCGGCGTAAATCATGAGCAACACGATGACTGCCCACGCGCATGCGCATGGACACGCCGGGCATGCCGGGCACGAGCACGCCCACGAGCATCATCACGACGACGGATCCAAGACCACCCTCGGGTTCTGGATCTACCTGATGAGCGACTGCCTGATCTTCGCCGTGCTGTTCGCCACGTTCGGCGTGCTGGTCGGCAATACCGCCGGGGGGCCGAGCGGGCGCGAGCTGTTCGAGCTGCCTTTCGTGCTGGGCGAGACCATGCTGCTGCTGCTCAGCAGCTTCACCTTCGGCGTGGCGATGCTGTACATGCAGTCCGGCCGCAGCCACCTGGTGGTGCGCTGGCTGGGCGTGACCTTCCTGCTCGGCGCCGCCTTCATCGCGATGGAGGTGTACGAATTCGCCGAGCTGCTGCACAAGGGCGCGGGGCCCGGCGTCAGCGCGTTCCTGTCCTCGTACTTCACGCTGGTGGGCACGCACGGGCTGCACGTGACATGCGGCCTGGTGTGGATCGCCGTGATGATGCACCAGCTCAAGCGCTTCGGGCTGGACGGCATCACCAGCCGCCGGCTCAACTGCTTGAGCATGTTCTGGCACTTCCTGGACCTGATCTGGATCTGCGTCTTTACCTTCGTTTACCTGCGTGAGTTCGTATGAAGACAAATCACCTTCACGCGGCCGGCGCCGCCGATGCCGCGCACGGCAGCTTCAAGGGCTATGTGGTCGGTTTCGTGCTTTCGGTGCTGCTGACGTTCGCCTCCTTTGGCGCCGTGATGCTGGAAGTGGTGCCCAGGCACATGGGGCTGGCGGCCATCGTCGGGCTGTGCGTGGCGCAGTTGCTGGTGCAGCTGGTGTTCTTCCTGCACATCGGCACCGCGCGCGACCAGCGCCAGAACACCGCGATCTTCATCTGCAGCGCGCTGCTGATCGCCATCATCGTGGCGGGTTCACTGTGGGTCATGCATAACGCCAACGTCAACATGATGCCCATGCAGATGTCGACGGATCGCGCCAAGATGAGCGACTGACCGTGAACGACTGACCGGCACGTCCGGCCGCCGCCGATTCAATTCCGGTCTGTGGAATTGAAGGGCTGCAAATCGGCTGGCGCGGGCCTATTCTCGTCTCCAACAAGCGGTGCGTCGCGGCAGTTGTCCGCGGCGCACCGGATTCCAAGGAGACGACAGTGCATTCCCTTCCGCTTCGCGCCGCCAGGAGACTGGCGCTGCTGTGGGCCAGCCTGGCCCTCGGCACTACCGCGTGCCTGCCGGCCGCCGCCATGGCGGCCTTCCCCGAAAAGCCAATCCGTATCGTGGTGCCGTTCTCGCCGGGCGGCGGCACGGACCTGATCGCGCGCACCATGGGCGTGGCCATGTCGCAGGACCTGGGCCAGCCGGTGGTGGTCGACAACAAGCCCGGCGGCGGCACCATCATCGGTACCGACAACGTGGCCAAGAGCGCGCCCGACGGCTATACGCTGGTCATGGCCACGTTCGCGCACGCAGTCAACCCGAGCCTGCAACCCAAGTTGCCGTATGCCACCGACAAGGCGTTCTCGCCGGTGGTGCTGGTCGGCCGCTCGCCCAATGTGCTGGTGGTGCGCCCGGACAGTCCCTACAAGACGGTACAGGACCTGATCAGCGCCGCGCGCGCCAGGCCCGGCAAGATCTCCTTCGCCTCGCAGGGGCCGGGCACTTCTGCGCACCTGGCAGGAGAGTTGTTCAAGAGCCTGGCCAAGGTCGATCTCAACCACATTCCCTACCGCGGCGCGGGCCCGGCCATCACCGACCTGCTCGGTGGCCAGGTCGACCTGATGTTCGCCACCGCCTCCGCTGTCGGCAACCTGCTGGAATCCGGCAAGCTGCGCGCGCTCGCGGTCACCAGCGCGCAACGCTCGGCCAGCCCCGACCTGGCCAAGGTGCCGACCATCGCCGAGAGCGGCGTGCCCGGCTACGTGGCCGAGAGCTGGTACGGGCTGTTCGTCCCGGCCGGCACCCCGGCTCCGGTGATCGCTCGCCTGAACGCGGCGGCGAAGAAAGCCGTGACCACCGAAGCCTTCCGCAAGCGCGCCGAGTCAGAGGGGCTGATCGTCAGCCCCGGCACGCCGGAGGAGTTCGGGCGCTATGTGCATGGCGAGCAGGTGCGCTGGAGCAAGGTCGTCAAAGACGCAAACATCACACTGAACTAAGCCATCCCGAAGCATTGCCGGCAGCCGCCGCGCTCGCCCGCTCGCTCGCAGGCGGCGGGGACCGGCGAATACACAAAGAGACAGACCATGAACGACTATTCCTTCATCCAGCTGGATACGCGCGACGGCATCGCCGTGCTGACCCTCAACCGCCCGGACAAGCGCAACGCCATCACCGATGACATGCGCACCGAACTGATCGACGCGCTGGAACGCGTCGGCGCCGACCGCGCGATCCGCGCGCTGGTACTGACCGGCAGCGGCAAGGGCTTCTGCGCCGGCGGCGACGTGGCGGGCATGCAAAAGCGCATGGACGCGCCGCAGGGCGAGGTTGGTTTCAACGGCTGGGCACGCCAGCAACGCGTGCACCACTCGGTGGCGCTGCTGCACGACATGCCCAAGCCCACCATTGCCGCCGTCAACGGCTCGGCGGCCGGGCTCGGTGCCGACATGGCCATGGCCTGCGATTTCGTGATCGCCGCCGAGGGCGCCAGCTTTGCCTGGTCCTACATCCACCGCGGGCTGATCCCCGATGGCGGCGGCATGTACTTCCTGCCGCGCCGCACGGGCCTTTCCAAGGCAAAGGAGCTGATCTTCAGCGGGCGCAAGGTGGACGCGGCCGAAGCGCTGCAACTGGGCATCGCCGATCGCCTGAGCGCACCGGAAGCCCTGCTGTCGGACGCATGCGGCTGGGCGGCCGAGCTGAGCCACGGCTCGCCCACGGCGCTGGCGCTCGGCAAGTCCATCCTGAACCAGAGCTTCGAACTGCCGGCCGACCAGGTTTTCGCGCAGGGCAGCCAGGCGCAGGGCATCTGCTACACCAGCACCGAGCATCGCGAGTCCGTGCTGGCGTTCCTGAACAAGACCGCGGCCAAGGCCTGACATCATGGCAGCCGACCTGACCCATGTTCCCGGCGCACCGGCCGTCTCCACCTCGGCCGCCATCGCGCGGCTGCTCAAGCCGCGCAGCGTGGCCGTCATCGGTGCCTCCGCCGATCCGGCCAAGACCTCGGGGCGGCCGGTGTCGTACCTGACGCGGCACGGCTTCAGCGGCGCGATCTATCCGGTCAACCCGAAGGTGGATGCCATCGACGGCATCCGCTGCTACCCGGACATCCGTTCCCTGCCCGAGGTGCCCGATGTCGGCATCGTGCTGCTCGGCGCGGAGCGCGCGCACCAGGCCGTGCGCGAGCTGGCCGAGCGCGGCACCGGGGCCGCGATCGTGCTCGCCAGCGGCTATACGGAGACCGGCGCCGAGGGCGCGCGCCGCCAGGCCGAGCTGCTCGAGGCGGCGGGCAGCATGCGCCTGCTCGGGCCCAACACGATCGGGCTGGTCAACCTGACCGACAGCATTCCGCTGTCGGCCAGCGGTGCGCTGGAGATGGAGCACTTTCCCGCTGGCAGCATCGGCGTGGTGTCGCAGAGCGGCGGCATTCTCGGCGCCTTGCTGTCGCGCGCCGCGGCGCGCGGCATCGGCCTGTCCAAGCTGGTCTCCACCAGCAACGAGGCCGATCTCGACCTGGCTGACTTCATCGACTACCTGGCCGACGACGATGCCACCCGCGTGATTGCGCTGTACGTGGAGAGCGTGCGCGACCCCGCGCGCTTCCGCGCCGCGGCGCTCAAGGCCGCGGCAGCCGGCAAGCCGGTGGTGGCGTTCAAGATCGGCCGCTCCGAGGCGGGTGCGCGCGCGGCCGTCTCGCATACGGGGGCCATGGCGGGCGCGGACAGGATGTATGACGCGCTGTTCCGCCAGGTCGGCGTGATCCGCGCGCAGTCCTTTGCCGACCTGCTCGATATTCCCGCCGCGCTGGCCACGGGCCGGGTGCTGCGCGGCAAGCGCGTGGCCGTGCTGACCTCGACCGGCGGCGCCGGCACGCTGGTCTCGGACAGCCTGGGCGTGTCTGGCTTCGAGACGCCGCCGCCGGACGAGGCCACCGCGGCAGCGCTGCGCGCGCTGCAGAAGGGCGATCACGCCGCGCTGGACCGCAATCCCATCGATGTCACGCTGGCAGGCCTGCAGCCGGACCTGCTGCGCGCGGCCATCCGCACGTTGCTCGACAGCCCGGGCTATGACGCCGTGGCGGTCATCGTCGGCTCCTCCGGCCTCGCCATGCCCGGCCTGATGGCCGATGCGATCCGCGACTGCCTGCCGGGCAGCGACAAGCCGGTGCTGGCCTATGTGAGCCCGCATGCGCCGCAGGTCGCCGCGGTGCTGAACCAGCGCGGCGTGCCGGCCTTCAGCGCGCCGGAAAGCTGTGCGGTGGCGTTCGCGGCGATGCTCGGCGCGGGGCAGCTGCAGGGCGTGTCGGACGGGGCGAAGACGCCGCCCCCTCCGGGCGCCGCAGTCGATACCGCCGACGTGCCGTCCGGCGCGCTCGACGAGGCTGGTGCCAAGGCGCTGTTTGCCCGCTTCGGCCTGCCATCGGTGCGCGAGACCATCGTGCAGGACGGCGAGCAGGCGCAGGCCGCGGCGCGCGCGCTGGGCGAGCGCGTGGTGCTGAAGATCCTGTCGACGGAGATCACGCACAAGAGCGATGTCGGCGGCGTGGCGGTCAACGTGGCGCCGGCGGATGTGCCGGCGCGCCTGGCGACGATGCGCGCCGAGGTGGCTCGCCACACCGGCAAGGCGCCGGACCGCTTCCTGGTGCAGGAGATGGTGGGCGGCGGCGTCGAGATGATCCTGGGCCTGCACCGGGACCCGCTCGGCACGGCGGTCCTGCTCGGCATGGGCGGCGTCACGGCCGAACTGTTCCAGGACACCACCATGCGCCTGCTGCCGCCGGGCGGGGCGCTGTCGCACGAAGAAGCGGCCGCCATGGCGCGCGAGCTGAAGACGTGGCCATTGCTGGACGGCTATCGCGGACGCCCCAAGGCGGATGTGGGGGCGCTGGCCGATGCGATCGTGGCTTTCTCGCGCATGGCGGCCGCGATGGGCGAGCGGCTGGTCGAGGCGGAGATCAACCCGGTGTTCGTGCTGCCGGCGTAATTCCCGCGCCTCAAGCGCCGCCGCAGGCGCGCCCATGCCATCGGAGAGCGCCGTGGATTCGGAGGATGCAAACAGCCGCGCGCGCGGCCGGCCGGCCAACCAGCTCGCCAACCGCTCGCTGGAGCGCGGCATCGCGCTGCTGCGTGCGTTCCGGCCCGGCTCCGAGGTGCTCGGCAACGGCGAACTGGCCGAGCGCACCGGCCTGGCCCGCTCGACCGTCAGCCGCCTGACGCAAAGCCTGGTCGACACCGGTTTCCTGCAATACGATCCCGACCTGCGTGCCTACCGCCTGGGCGTGCCGGTGCTGAGCCTGGCGCATGCCATGCGCACCGGATCGACGGTGCTGCAACTGGCCGCTCCGCTGATGCGCGAACTGGCGCAGGCAGAGCACATCAACGTCGGGCTGGCGATGGCGGACCAGGACGAGATGGTCTACCTGGAGTCGATCCGCTACAGCCGCAAGGCGTCGCTGCGCAACGTGGTGACAGGGCAGCGCGTGCCGATGCCGCTGACCTCGCTGGGCCGCGCGTGGCTGGCGGCCACGCCAGCGGAAGAGCGCGGCGCATTGATGCAGCAGTTCCGCCATCGCTTCCCCGCGCACTGGCCGGAGCTGGAGGCGCAGATCCTGCAGGCCATCGAGCATGTGCAGCGGCACGGCTGGTGCGCCGCCAGCTGGCAGCCCGAGGTGGTGGCCCTGTCCACGCCCATGCAGCTCGGCCACTATCCCCTCCATGTACTCAACGTCAGCACCTCCACGCGCGCCGGCGTGGCGGCGGCCAGCCGTGAACTCAAGCCGCATCTCATGCGGCTGGCGGGCCAGTTGCGGCAAGCATTCGAGCATGCGCAGCCGGAGTGAGAGCGATGCCGCCGCCCTGGCGGCAAACATCGCCAGGGCCTGCCGCCGGTTAGCGCAGGGCTGCGGCTGATCAGGCATTTTTCGCGCGCGCAAAGGCGCGCGTAGCCGCAATGTCTGACCCCCCCTCGTTCTTCCTCGCGGACTCCATCCGCTTAATTAGTTGACATTTAAACTATCTAAGCCTAAATTAAATACGCGCCCCGCAAGAACGGATGGACGAAGGAGCGGAAGCTCGAGGAGACCTGGTCATGAAGATCGTTTGCATCGGTGGCGGCCCCGCCGGCCTGTACTTCGCGCTGCTCATGAAGCAGCAGAATCCGCGGCACGACATCGTCGTGGTGGAACGCAACAAGCCCTATGACACGTTCGGCTGGGGCGTGGTGTTCTCGGATGCCACCATGGAGAACATGCGCCGCTGGGATCCGGTCACGGCCGGCGCGATCCAGCAGGCCTTCAATCACTGGGACGACATCGAGCTGGAGTTCAAGGGCGAGGTGATCCGCTCCGGCGGCCACGGCTTCGTGGGCATCGGCCGCAAGAAGCTGCTCAATATCCTGCAGGCGCGTTGCGAGCAGTTGGGCGTCGAGCTGGTGTTCGAGACGGAAGCGGCTTCCGATGCCGACTATGCCGACGCCGACCTCGTCATCGCCAGCGACGGCATCAATTCCCGGATCCGCGAGAAGCACGCCGCGGTCTTCAGGCCCGACGTGGCGGTGCGCCCCAACCGCTATATCTGGCTGGGCACGCACAAGCTCTACGATGCCTTCACCTTCCTGTTCGAGAAGACCGAGCACGGCTGGTTCCAGGCCCATGTCTACAAGTTCGACGACAAGACCACCACCTTCATCGTCGAATGCCCCGAGCATGTCTGGCTGGCGCACGGCCTGGACAAGGCCGACCAGGACCAGTCGATCGCCTTCTGCGAGACGCTGTTCGCCAACAACCTGCAAGGCGCGAAGCTGATGACCAACGCGCGTCACCTGCGCGGCTCGGCCTGGCTGAATTTCCAGCGCGTGGTGTGCGAACAGTGGTGGCTGCGCAACGCACAGGGCAGCCACGTGGTGCTGATGGGCGAYGCCGTGCACACCGCGCACTTCGCCATCGGCTCGGGCACCAAGCTCGCCATCGAGGATGCGATCGAGCTGACCCGCCAGTTCCAGCTGCTGGGCGACAGCCCCGAGCACATCGAGCAAGTGCTCACGCGCTACCAGGAGGCGCGACGCATCGAGACGCTGCGCCTGCAGAACGCGGCGTGGAACGCCATGGAGTGGTTCGAGGTCTGCGGCGAACGCTATTGCGACCAGTTCGAGGCGCCGCAGTTCATGTATTCCATGCTCACGCGCAGCCAGCGCATCAGCCACGAGAACCTGCGCCTGCGCGACAAGCAGTGGCTCGAAGGCTACGAGCGCTGGCTCGCGCAGCGCGCCGGCGTGCCGGCCGCGCACGACGCGGTGCCGCCGCCGCCGATGTTCACGCCATACACCGTGCGCGGCGTCACGCTCAAGAACCGCATCGTGGTCTCGCCGATGGCGCAGTACTCGGCGGTCGACGGCGTGCCCGGCGACTATCACCTGGTGCATCTCGGCGCGCGGGCCATGGGCGGCGCCGGACTGGTGTTCGCCGAGATGACCTGCGTCAGCGCCGAAGGCCGCATCACGCCGGGATGCCCCGGCATGTACGAGCCGGAACACCAGGCCGCGTGGCAGCGCATCGTGGACTGGATCCACGCCAACACGGATGCGAAGTTCGCCATGCAGATCGGGCACGCCGGTGCCAAGGCATCGACCCGCCTGGCCTGGGAGGGCATCGACCAGCCGCTGGCATCCGGCAACTGGCCGGTCATCTCCGCCTCGCCGCAGCAGTACCTGGCAGGCGTGAGCCAGACCGCGCGCGAAATGACCCGGCACGACATGAACGAGGTCAGGGCCGGGTTCGTCAACGCCGCCAGGGCCGCGGCGGAGATCGGCGTGGACTGGCTCGAGCTGCATTGCGCGCACGGCTACCTGCTGTCGAGCTTTATCTCGCCGCTGACCAATCATCGCACCGACGAATACGGCGGCGGCCTGGCCAACCGCCTGCGCTACCCGCTGGAAGTATTCGCGGCGGTCCGCGCCGCATGGCCCGCGAACAAGCCGATGTCGGTGCGTATTTCCGCGCATGACTGGGTCGAAGGCGGCATCACGCCCGACGACGCGGTCGAGATCGCCAGGGCCTTCAAGGCGGCTGGCGCCGACATGATCGACTGCTCGTCGGGCCAGGTCAGCAAGAAGGAGAAGCCGGTCTACGGGCGCATGTTCCAGACGCCGTTCGCCGACCGCATCCGCCAGGAAGCCGGCATCCCGACCATTGCGGTGGGCGCCATCAGCGAAGCCGACCATGCCAACAGCATCCTCGCCGCCGGCCGCGCCGACCTGTGCGCGGTGGCCCGTCCGCACCTGGCCAACCCGGCCTGGACGCTGACCGAGGCAGCGAAGATCGGCTACACGCCGGTCGCCTGGCCGCAGCAATACCGTTCGGCCAAGGGCCAGATGGAGGCCATCTTCGCGCGCGAGAAAGCCGTCGCCGCGAACTGACCACAGAGGCTGGCGCAAGGCCATTCACATAGCACCCCAGGAGACAGCGGCATGGCCGAAAGCGCTCACGTCGATACCTTTGCCCGCGACAACCTGCCGCCGGCCGCACTGCAGCCGGCATACCTGTTCGCGCTGCCCGAATTGCAGTTCGGGCAGCGCCTGAACTGCGCCACGGAATTGCTCGACCGGCATATCGAACAGGGCCGGGGAGAGCGCGTCTGCATCCGCGCGCCCGGGCTTGCCTGGACCTATGCCGACCTGCAGGAGAAGGCCAACCGCATCGCCAATGTGCTGGTCGGCGACRTGGGCCTGGTGCCGGGCAACCGCGTGCTGCTACGCGCGCCCAACAACCCCATGCTGGTGGCTTGCTGGTTCGCCGTGATGAAGGCGGGCGCCATCGCCGTGGCTACCATGCCGCTGTTGCGCGCCAAGGAACTGAAGGCCATCGTCGAGATCGGCAAGGTCACGCACGCGCTGTGCGACGCCGCGCTGGCAGGGGAGTTGCGCCTGACCGCGCTCGAGGCGCCTTCGCTACGTCAGATGCGCCATTTCAACCATGGCGGGCCCGACAGCCTCGAGGCCGCCATGGAGCGCGCCTCGCCGCGCTTCGACAACGTGGACACGGCGGCCGAGGACACCTGCATCTTCGGCTTTACCTCGGGCACCACCGGCGTGCCCAAGGCCACCATGCACTACCACCGCGACGTCATGGCCATCTGGGCCTGCTGGCCGCGTCACGTGCTGCGGGCCACCGAAGACGATGTATTCATCGGCAGCCCGCCGCTGGCATTCACCTTCGGGCTGGGCGGACTGGTCTTGTTTCCGATGTCGGTCGGCGCTTCCACCGTGCTGCTCGAGAAGGCCAGCCCGCCGCAACTGCTCGATGGCATCAAGGACTTCGGCGCCACGGTGCTGTTCACCGCGCCCACGTCCTACCGCACGCTGGCCGCGCGCAGCGTCGAGGTGCGCCGCACGCGCCTGCGCAAGTGCGTATCGGCCGGCGAGGTTCTGCCCGCGGCCACGCGCGCATTGTGGAAGGACGCCACCGGCATCGAGCTGATCGACGGCATCGGTGCGACCGAGATGCTGCACATCTTCATTTCGCACGACGAGGCCGATGCGCGTCCTGGCGCCACCGGCAGGCCGGTGCCCGGCTACCGCGCCCGGGTGGTGGACGCACAGGGCAGGGAAGTGCCGCCGGGCACCGTGGGCCGCCTTGCCGTGCAAGGCCCGACCGGCTGCCGCTACCTGGCCGACGCGCGCCAGGCCTCCTACGTGCAGGACGGCTGGAACGTCACGGGCGATGCCTACCTGATGGATGCCGATGGCTACTTCTTCTACCAGGCGCGCACCGACGACATGATCATCTCCTCCGGCTACAACATCGCCGCGCCCGAGGTGGAGGACGCGCTGATCCTGCATCCGTCGGTGGCCGAGTGCGCGGTGATCGGGGTGCCCGACGACGAACGCGGCCAGATCGTCAAGGCCTTCGTCGTGCTGCGCCCCGGGCAGGACGGCGACGAGGCGATGGTCAGGACGCTGCAGGACTTCGTCAAGCAGACCGTCGCGCCATACAAGTACCCGCGCGCCGTCGAATTCACCGACAGGCTGCCGCGCACCCAGACCGGCAAGCTGCAGCGCTTCAAGCTGCACGAGCCACGGTGAACCCGTCCGCGCTGCCGGCAATGGCCGGCGGGGCGGATGCAATGATCAAACGAACGGAGCCATTGATATGCAAGTCCTTCTTCCTCCCGGCTGGCCGCGCCCGCGCGGCTATGCCAACGGCGTGTCCGCCCGCGGGCGTTCGGTATTCGTGGCCGGCATGATCGGCTGGGACGCCGATGGCGTCTTCCATACCGACGACCTCGCCGGCCAGGTACGCCAGGCGCTGCAGAACATCGTCGAGGTGCTGGAGGCCGGCGACGCCAGGCCCGAGCACATCGTGCGCATGACCTGGTACGTGACCGACAAGCGCGCATACATCGCGGCCTATGCGGAGATCGGCAAGGCTTTCCGCGAGATCATCGGCAGCTTCAACGCCGCCATGACCGCGGTGGAAGTCTCGGCGCTGATCGAGGACCGCGCCAAGGTGGAGATCGAGGTCACCGCGGTGGTGCCGGACTGAGGCGGCCCTGGTATCGCCTGGCTGCCGTGTGCGTGCGGTTCACCTGATCAGGGTGGCGCTCGAGGCGCAGGGAAGCCGCGTCACGCGGCTGATGGCGGGTGGCGAGGCCCGGCTCAGGCGCAAGCTGATGGTTGAGGCCTGGCGCCATGCCCGACGCGAGCGGGCCTGTCTTGCCGTGGCCGGCGCCGGGACACTCAATGCCGGGCGGGGCCGTAAGGCGGGCTCGCGGACGAAAGTTCGTGCAGCACTTGCTGGTGCAGGATATCGAGCGAGTCGGTTTCGGCGTGGAAGAGGAAGGCGCCGTCAGGCAGGCGCGAGACAAGGCGGAAGGACGCGGCCGCGCCGAAGACGGCGATATGGAGGCGGTCGCTGACGACAACCACGCCCGGCATGCCCGGCTCGTCGGTGTCCGACAGGCACGGAATGCCCAGCCGCTCGAGCTGGCGGCGGATATAGTGCGCGCTGACGATGCCTTTCATGCAAGCGCTCCTCTGGGGCGGCAAGGGACGTCTGCGATCATCGGAAAGCCACGCGCGTGGCGCAAGAGTGGAAATACTCAATGCCTGGCAGGTCGGGCGTGCGCGGCCGGGGGCGGCGGATTTGCTTCGACACCGACACCGCCGGCGCTGTCGTGCATCGGGCTGCACTTGTCCGGGGTGCGGCCGAGTCACTTCGAAGGCCCGGCGCTTTTTAGAGGATAGCCTCTAAATCCGTGTCGCCCCGGATTACCCGCCAATCGTTCCCCCCTTAGGATGGGTCTTCTTGTGTGATTCGGAGTACGTCGATGGTTTGGGAGGAGCAGGTGGTATTTGTCCTGGACGACGACGAGACGATGCTGTGGCTATACCGGGAGTTGCTGCGCAAGCCGGGTCTCAGCATTCGCACCTTTGCGTCGGCGCAGGACTTTCTGGGTGCTTACAGGCCCGGGCCAAGCGAGTGTCTTATCTGCGATCTGCGCATGCCGGAGATCGGTGGCCTCGATGTGCAAAGACGGCTGTCGGAGACCGGCATCAGCTTGCCGATCATTTTTGTCTCGGGCCACGCCGAGATCCCGTCGGTGGTGCAGGCCATGAAGGTCGGGGCCTTCGATTTCCTGGAGAAGCCCGTCGACGGCGAACGCCTGGTGGCGGTGGTCTCGGAAGCGCTGAAACACAGCAAATCCCTGCATGCTTCGCGCATCGCGATGGCCAGGCGGCACGCCAGGCTTGCACTGCTGTCGCGGCGCGAGCGCGAGGTAGCCGAACTGGTGGCGGCAGGCAAATCGAGCCGGACCATATCCGAGGACATGGGCCTGAGCGTGCGCACCGTGGAGAACCACAGGGCGCGCCTGACGGAGAAGCTCGAGATCGGCTCGGTTGCCGAACTGGTCAGGCTGCTGCACGCCGCGGCCTAGGGCGCGTCCCCTGGCGCGCCGGACGCAGTGCCCGAGGTGGCCGGCGTATGCCGCGCGGGCCTGTGGCGTCGCGGCTCTTCATCGCCGTTGCCCCGCGGGGCAACGGCCGTCAGAGCTTCCTGATGGTCCTGAGCTCGCTCTGGCGAAACACGCCCTGCACCGTGATCCACGGGAAACGTATGCCACTGCGCGTATCCTCGAAGGCGATATACGGCGTTTCGTCATCGAACATGCAGACGAATACCCGGGTGCCTTCCTTGTCGTGCCGGACCTCATAGCGGGCGCCGTGCTCAAGCTGGAAGACGATGTCGCCCTGGCGCAGCAGCTTCGACATGGGCGACATTGCCCGCTGGTCGCCGTGGGGGTGCTTGGCTCTGTGCTGGTCGTCGATGGTGCGCTGAAGCCAGTCGTCATAGCCGCACGAGGTGTTTCCCTTGGCGACGGCGAGGAGCCACTCGTCGATACGCCTGCGGTGGCGATCGCGGTTTCCCTCGTCGGCTCCGCAATCTGAATACCTGTTGTTGGCCGTGCCGATACCCTGACTCACTGTTTTCCGCATCCCGTTTTCTGCATCCCTGCATCCCTGCATACGTGCGTCCGGTTATCCCGGCTTCGCATTCGGCCTCGGCGCGCATGGCTGCGCCGAGGCGCACCCTCTTGCTCTCGTGCGGGGGCAAATATGGCGGTTGCGGGGCCGGTGGAAAAGAGTATTAGTACTCACCGCGCACGGCCGGCCCGGTGCCCGGGCGCACTGCAGGTCGCTTTGGCGATCCGGAGGCCACCTCGCGCAGGGGCTTCGGCGGCCTAGGTACTTTTACTCTTGTGACAGGGGTCCATCTCCCCGAAAATGCCGCCCGGCGGCAAATTGCGATGCAACGGCCCGAGGTGACCTTGTATCCGCCCGCCGTCTTCCTGGCGCTTCGCAACCCGTTGCGCCGCCTGCCCGCAGCGCGATCCGCCTGCGGTGCCCGCCATCCCGGCTGCGCCATGTTCCCGCCACGCAGTTGCCCACTTGCCTCACAGAAAGCCATGATGGTTCTTGCGCGCGCGCTGCAGTCGGTCCGGAGAGTCTTCAGCAGGCAAGCCAGCTCCATCGTGGTGACGACCGCGATTGCCATCGGCCTGCTGATCCTGCTCTGCATCCACGTGCTCGGCCTGCTGCAGGACGAGGTCAGGGAGCAGGCTTCGATGTACCGGCGCTCCTCGATGGAGGCCGTTGTCAGGATGACGGATTCCCTGCTGGAAGACAGCGCGGACCGGGTCCGGACCATCGTCGAGGCGCAGTACCTCATCCACCTGGCGAAGCACGTCATGCGGGCACGTGGCGACATCTCCACGCGAGCCGAGTTCGACGCCTGGATCACCGCCATCTACCGAAGCCGCGGTTTCGAGGGATATAGCCTGATCTCGCCCGACCGGATCATTGTCGCGGCGAGCAGCACTTCGTACATATCGGAGCCTGTCGCCACCTCCGCCGCGCGCATTGCGGTCGAACGCGCAATGGCCTCGGGCTTCGGCGTCACGGCGCCGATCCCGGCGCCCTTGCCGATCGATGTCAACGGCACCGAGCGCCCTCGGGGAACCCTGTTCCAGCTGGTCTGCTCCGCGGTACGCGATGAAGGCGAACTGATTGCCGTCCTGTGCCTTCGCATGAACCCGGGTCTGAGGCTGTTCGAGATCCTGCGTTCGGGGTGGGGGGGCAAGACCGGTAACGCCTACGTGATCGATGCCGAGGGCCGCCTGCTGTCCCCGAGCCGCCTTGCCGGCGAAGTGCGGATCCCCGAGGCAGCCGGGCGGGGTGCGCCCTATGGGCTGTGGGCGCGCGTGCCGCAGCGCGTGCAGCCGAAGCAGCGGCCGCTAGGCAGCGATGGCACCACCGGGCTGACGAGCGTGGCATCGCACCTGCTCGAGAACAGGCGGGCCACGACGCCGGTGCTTGACCACTACACCGACATGCGCGGGCGCAGCGTGGTCGGCATGGGCCATTGGCTGCCGGGCTTGGACATGGGCATCATCGTCGAGCAGGATGCCGCGGAGGCCTATCAGTTCTATGATCTGGCGAGGCGCGCGATCATTGGCCTGACGACCATCTCGGTCGGCCTGATCGTCGCCCTGACCGCGGTGCACTGGCGCAGCCGGCGCAGCGCCGCCGAAAACGACGAGCGATGGCTGGCATTCCGCAAGCATGTGCCGGTCGGCTTTTCCTGCGCCACGACCGACGGGACCGTCATCATGGCAAACCGCGCCTATGGCGATGCCATTGGCGCGGACGCGGAAGCGCTGGTCGGCAAGAATGCCTGGGAGGCCGTGGCGAACCCCGTCTCCGCGGAAATCATCCGCTCGACGCATCATCTCGTACTGGCGTCCGGGCAGGCACAGGATCAGGTGCATGTCCTGAAGCGCGCGCGCGGCGAGGAACGGATCTATCACCTGGTCAAGTTTCCCGTGCTGGCGGGGGACAACAGCCGGGTCGCGGGCATTGGGGCGGTGGTGACCGACATCACGGAATCGGAGGGGAACCGGCGCGCGCTGGAGGCGCTGACGATCAACCTCGAGCAGAAGATCAGGGAGCGCACGCAGGAGCTCGACACGGCCAGGGAAGTGGCCGAAGGCGCCGCGCGGGCGAAGGCGCAGTTCCTGGCCAATATGAGCCATGAAATCCGCACCCCGCTCAACGGCATCATTGGCATGACCCACCTTGCCCAGCGGGCCCGGGACAGCCGGCGGCTGGAGCACTATCTCGGCAGGATCGCAACCTCCGGCAGGCATCTGCTCGGCGTGGTGAACGACGTGCTGGATTTCTCCAAGATCGAGGCCGGCAAGCTCACGCCGCAGTCGTGCGCGTTCGAGCTGTCGCAGACGATCGAGCATGTCGCCGGCCTGTTCCTGGAGCGGGCGACGTCGAAGAACATCGTGATCACGGTGGACATACAGGACACCGTGCCGGAGTATCTGACGGGCGACGCGCTGCGCATCGGCCAGATACTGATCAACTTTGTCGGCAATGCGGTCAAGTTCACCGATCACGGGCGGGTGACCATCAGGGTCCGCGCCAGGTACCTTAGCCGTGCCGAGGTGCGGCTGTTGTTCGAAGTCCAGGACTCCGGCCTCGGCATCGAGCCGCACGCGCTTGCGTCGCTCTTCACGCCCTTCCACCAGCTGGACGGGACGACCGCGCGGCGCTTCGACGGCGCCGGGCTGGGCCTGGCGATCTCGAAGAGCCTGGCCACCATGATGGGTGGCACCGTCTTCGTGGAGAGCGAGCCGGGCATGGGCAGTACGTTCTCGCTCGACATGCTGGTCGCGCGCCAGGATCGCGGCGCCGGGGCCGACAATTGCGCCGCCGCGTTCGCCAGGGGATGGAGCAGGCTTCATGGCAGCCACGCGCGCGCCCAGCCGCCGGAGCCCGCGCGCAGCCAGGGCGGTGCCGCCCGGCACGTGGCCGAGATGCCGGCAGGGCAGGCCGATGGCCCCGGCCGCGCGCAGGACGGCGAGCTGGCAGCTTCCCCGCGATGGCAGGGCAAGCGGGTCCTGGTGGTGGAGGACAACGAAATCAACCAGGAGGTCGTCAAGGAATTGCTCGAGGCGGCCGGCATCGCCGTGGTGGTGGCCAGGGACGGCGAGGCCGGATTGTCCGCCGTGGCCGCGGCGCAGTTCGACCTCGTGCTGATGGACATCCACCTGCCCAAGCTGGACGGCTTCGAGGTGACCAGGCTGCTGCGCGCGGATGCCAGGTACGCCGCCATTCCGATCCTGGCATTCACCGCGAACGCAACACAGGAAGACCGCGAGCGTTGCCTGCGCAGCGGCATGAACGACCATATCGCCAAGCCGGTGGATCCCAGGCTGCTGGACACGATGCTGGGGCGCTGGCTATCCGCCGGCCCGGGCGCGCCGCCGGCCTTGGGAGATGCAGTCAGGGCGGGTCACAGCCGGACGGACGAAGACGTCATCCAGTCGCTGCGCGGGATCGACGGCCTTTCGGTCGAGACGGGTTTGCGCCATGTGATGGGCAGGCGGCAGCTTTACCTGCGCCTGCTGGAGCGCACGCTCGCCGCACGCCATGACGCCGCATGGCGCCTGAAGGCCTGCGCCATCCAGGGCCAGGCCGAGGAAGCCATCCTGCTGGCCCATAGCCTGAAATCCGTCCTGGCGACCATCGGCGCAGGCGGGCTCGCAAGCCGTTGCGCAGCAATCGAGAAGGGCATCCAGGGCAACTGCATCGACGCCGCGCAGCTTGCCTCGTTCGATTCTGACTATGGCGCGCTGATGGCTTCGATCCGCGGGTGCTTGCCGGCGGTATCCTGAAGCCGCGGCCTGAGTAGAACTACTCTTTGCGCACATGGGGCGGATTCGGACAATTGGGACGCGGCAACGCCGGCCCGATGTCCCGGACCGGCAGGAGGTGCTTGCCTCCTTTCCCCCGGATGTCTCGAACTCGCTCTCGCGCCGGTGCCGATGGAAGCGGCCTGGCGCAGAGTGGCCACCACGGACCAGCGCAGTTGACCGACGACCCTATGAACGCCGCTTCATTGCCCGTTTCGTTGCCCGCCACATCGGCCACATCGGCCACGTCACAGCGCTTTCCGGCGCCCGCCGCCCAGTCCGCCCTGCCGAGCGTGCTGCTGGTCGACGACACGCCGGAGAACATCCTCATCATTTCCTCGTTGCTGGAGGACCTGTACGAGATACGCGCGGTCGCCAGCGGCGAGGCCGCGCTGGAGGCCGCCCGCGCCGGCACGCCCGACATCGTCCTGCTGGACGTGGTCATGCCAGGCATGAACGGCTACCAGGCTTGCAGCCACCTCGCCTCGGACCCGGCGACCGCGGACGTGCCGGTCATCCTGCTGACCGCATCGCCCGAGAGCGAAGGCGAATCCAGAGGCTTCGAAGCCGGTGCCGTCGACTACATCGTCAAGCCGGTGAACCCGCGCGTGCTCAGGGCGAGGGTGGCGACCCATCTTTCGCTGCGCCTTGCCAACCGCCGGCTGCGCGAGCACGCCTCCAGCCTGCAAGCCGAACTGTACCGGCGCGCGCAGGCGCTGACGCTGGCGCAGGACGCGACCATCTTCGCGCTCTCCTCGCTGGTCGAGGCGCGCGACAACGAGACCGGCGGGCATATCCATCGCACGCAGCACTACGTCAAGACGATCGCCAGGACCTTGCAAGGCACGGCGGAATTCCGGGATCGCCTGACGCCAGAGATCATCGACCTCCTCTTCAAATCGGCGCCCTTGCATGATGTGGGGAAGATCGGCATAGACGACCGCATCCTGCGCAAGCCGGGACGATTGACACCGGAAGAGTTCGACATCATGAAGCAGCACACCACCATCGGCTGCGCCGCCATCGTCGAGGCCGAGAAGCATTTCGGCGCAGACGACTCCTTCCTGCGCATCGCCCGCGAGATAGCCCGGTCGCATCATGAGAGATGGAACGGCAAGGGCTATCCGGATGGCCTGTCCGGCGACGACATACCGCTCTCGGCGCGCATCATGGCGATCGCCGATGTCTATGACGCGCTGATCAGCGAACGCGTCTACAAGAAGGCGCTGTCGCACGATGTGGCAATGCAGATGGTTACGGAGCAACGCGGGCAGCATTTCGATCCGCGCATCGTCGATGCATTTGTCCGGGCCGAGCAGGAGATCCGCGCGATTGCGTTGCGCTATGCCGATGCCGATGCCGATGTGGATGTGGATGCGGAAGCCGCGCACGGCGCAGGCACATTGGCGCCAGGCTTTTCCTGACGCATCCGCCTTCGTCCCGCGGGCGCGCGATTGAGTAGACTTACTCTTCCACCGAACGCGCATCGCCGCGAGAATTGCACCGCGAATCCGGTTCGGTGGCCGACGGGCCCAGATGCCTGCACAGATTCTCCCGAATCCGGATCCGGCGGCTTCGCATTGACCGCGAAAGCAAGAGTGGACGACGCCTGGCCAGGCGCAAACGGCGAGCATGGAAATGAAAGCGGGGGGTGTCAGCTTCCATGCGATGCGATCGATGTCCGCAGGTTCGAGGGAGGCCCACGCGTGTGGGCCTCTTTTTTTCGCGCAGCGGCGCGGTGAGGCAGGGCAGGCACGTGCCGCAGAAAAAAACGAGTCCGCGCGGCGGACTCAATCCTCTTCCTCCCCGTCATCCTCTTACCGGGCTTCTCCTCCTCCTCCCTGCAGTCAAGTGCTCGTGTCGAATGAGCAGACTGAGTGTATCGGCGGCATGCCGCGGCGGCAGCTAGGGAAAGCCATCAGGCGCGCCTGCGTATTCCTACTCTTGCGCGCTGCGGTGGCGAGTCGGGGATGACTACCAAGAAGGTCGCTGCATGCATCCCTTCAAATTCGCGTCAGGCCTCTCTCGCGGCGCGTCAGCTCTCGGGCTACGTGTCGCTGATGTGTCGCCTGGGCGTCGGCTGTGGACCGAACTGAGCGATCGTCCTGCGCGTCTATGCGCCAGCAGATTCGCCGAAGAGTTCCTGCGTGACCGACCGCAGCCAGCGATTGCCGGGGTCGTCATGCTGACAGCGGTGCCAGTGCTGCTTGAGATCGAAAGCGGGAATCGGAAACGGCGGCTCCAGGACCTGTACATCCGCGATGCGCGCGAACAACTCGCCTACCGGCAGCGGTACCGTGACGACGAGATCGGTCGACGCGATCACGAGCGGAATGCTGAGGAAGTGCGGGGAACGCAGTAGCTCGCGCCGCACGATGCCGTGCTGGCGCAGATATGCCTCGACGATCTCCTGACTCCGGCTTTCGCTCTGAATCACCGCATGAGACAGCGTCCGGAACTGTCCTGCCGTTATGCGCCCCTGTGTAATCGGGTGGTCCATGCGCGCCAGGCACACGAACCCGTGCCGGAACAGGCGCTGTTGGAACACGTCCGAACCGCCGAGGTCCGGATAGTAGCCGATGGCCAAATCGATCCTGCCGCGTTCGAGCTGATCCATGATGTCCGTGTGCCGTGCCGATACCGTATGCACGTCCACATGCGGCGCCTCTTTCGTAAGCCGCGCTAGCAGTCGCGGCAAGAAAGCCGCTTCGCCCACGTCCGACAGGGCCAGCGTAAAGGTCCTGCGCGCCTGCGCCGGCTCGAAGTGCGGCGCCGTCAACAGGTGCTCCCGCACCTGCGATAACACGCCCTGCACGACAGGCGCCAGCGCCACGGCGCGCGGCGACGGCTGCATGCCCGTACGGACCTTCAGGAACAGGGGATCCCCGAGCTGGTCGCGCATCCGCTGCAACGCGTGCGACATGGCCGGCTGGCTCACGCCAATCTCCTCGGCCGCCCTGCCCAGGTGCCCGTGCCGCCACAGCGCATCAAACACGCGCAGCAGGTTCATATCGAAATCATTCGCCTCGTTCATGACCGTCATTCCCATCATTGGATTGCCGAATGATAGGCAAGGAACGAGACTTCCGTCATCCGGATTGGCCCGCAGCGCGGCAAGGCCGGCCGGAGCAGGACTCAACCACAGAACAAATCGCGCATCCAAGGAGACACATGTACCCGCCCCCTATCAGCATTGCGTCGATCATCGACGCACGGCCCCTTGGCGCCTACCGGCTTCGCATCTTTATCGTCTGCTTCCTCATCGTGCTGATGGATGGCTTCGATACCCAGGCGATCGGCTTTGCGGCCAAGGCCATGTCTTCCTCGCTCGACATTCCCATTGCGGTATTCGGGCAGGTCTTTTCCGCGGGCCTGCTGGGCGCCATGGTTGGCGCCTTCCTGCTCGGCCCGCTGGCTGACCGTTTTGGCCGCCGCTGGCTGCTGGCGGCGGCAATCCTGATCTTCTCGGCATTCTCCTTGCTCACGCCGCACGCGCCCTCGCTGCCGGGGCTGCTACTGGTCCGGTTTCTCGCTGGCCTGGGCCTTGGCGGCGCGATTCCGAACCTGCTCGCGCTGTCTGCCGAATACACCCCGCGGCCGATGCGCGGCATGATGACCGGCGTGCTCTATGCCGGCTTTCCGCTGGGTGGTGCCGTGGGCGCGCTCGTCAGTTCGCACATCGTGCCGCACTACGGCTGGCCGCCACTGTTCTATCTCGGTGGCGTGCTGCCGCTGGGCCTTGCGCTGCTGGTCATCGCGAGCCTGCCCGAATCGCTGCCGTTCCTGCTCCGGCGCAAGGACGGCCAGGATGCAGTGCGCGCCATCGTCGCGCGCATGGCTGGCCGCCCGTCGGCGTCCGATCGCCATGTCACCTATGTCGATGCCGAGGAACGCGTGCGTGGCTTGCCATTCCGGCGGCTGCTTTCGGGGGGGCGGCTCGTTCCCACGCTGCTGCTCTGGGCCAGCTTCTTCATGTGCTTCGTGCTGTTGATCGTGCTCGTACTGTGGACGCCTGCGCTGCTGCGCGGCGAGGGCATCGGTGAACACGATGCCGCGCTCGTGGTCGCCTTGATCAATCTCGGCAGCGTAGCGGGCACCGCCGCTGGCGGCCGCCTCGTGGACCGCTTCGGTCCATACCTGACGCTGCCGCTGCTGTTCATGCTCGGTGCGCTCAGCGTGTCGTCGCTCGGCTATGCCACGCAATCGCTGACTTCGCTTGCGATCGCCGCCACCCTGTGCGGCATCTTCATGGGCGCCGGCAGTTCCGGGCTGCTGAGCCTGGCCGTGCTGAGCTACCCGAGCGGGATGCGCGCCACCGGCGTGGGCTGGGCCATGGCGCTTGGCCGCATGGGCCAGGTTAGCGGACCGCTCATCGTCGGCGCTTTGCTCGCGAGCGGCTTCAGCATCAAGGCCATCTTCCTGTGCAGCGCCGTGCCGGCCGCCATCGCCGCCGCCGCGATCGTCGTGCTGCGAGTAGTGTGCGCCGCGCCGGAGGAGGGCGCCGCGTTGCCTGCGGCGCTGGACGTTCAATAGCCCCCTTTCATTCATCGCAGTCGTTGTAGGCGACATCGGTCACGAATCATCGTGGCAAGTGTCGCCCGGAGAAACTAGGAGTGTCATGCGTAATACCACTCAGTCAGCCCCGGTGCTCGTAGTCGGTGGCGGCATCGGAGGCCTTGCGGCGGCGCTCGCGCTCTCGCGCGAGGGCTGTCATGTCAAGGTGCTGGAGCAGGCCAGCGCCATCGGCGAAATCGGCGCTGGCGTGCAGTTCGGCCCCAATGCCTTCGCCGCCTTTGACGCGCTTGGCGTAGGCGAGCGCACGCGCAGCCACGCCGTCTACACCGATCACATGATGATGATCGATGCGATCGACGGCAAAGCCGTTGCCGATATCCCCGTTGGCGAAGCCTTTCGCAAGCGCTTCGGCAATCCGTATGCAGTCACGCACCGTGCCGACGTCCACAATTCGCTGCTCGAGGGTGTGCGCGAGACAGACCGGATTGAGTTTGTCACCGCCACGCGCATCGTCGAGGTCAGGCAGTCAGGGGACGGCGTTACCGCATTCGACGAACAGGGCAACAGCTACCAGGGATGCGCCCTGATTGGCGCCGACGGCGTGAAGTCCGCCATCCGCGAACAACTGGTCGGCGATCCACCGCGCGTATCGGGGCACGTGGTGTACCGCGCGGTTATCGATGCCGAGCATTTTCCGCGTGACATGCAATGGAATGCACCGGTGCTCTGGGTTGGGCCGAACTGCCACGTCGTGCATTACCCGGTCCGCGCCGGCGAGCAGTACAACCTCGTGGTGACGTTCCACAGCCGCCAGCAGGAAACCTGGGGCGTCAGCGATGGCAGCAGGGAGGAGGTGCTTTCGTACTTCCAGGRCATCGATGCCCGTCCGCACAGCCTGCTCTGCCTGCCGCCGACCTGGCGGCGCTGGGCCACGGCAGACCGCGAGCCTATCGGCCAATGGACGCACGGCCGCATCACGCTGCTCGGCGATGCCGCGCATCCGCTGCTGCAGTACCTCGCGCAGGGTGCATGCATGGCTGTGGAAGACGCCGTCACACTCGGTGCCGCCGTACGCGCGTGCGACGGCGATCTGGTGCGCGCCTTTGCGCTGTATCAGGACGCCCGCATCACCCGCACCGCTCGCGTCGTGCTGTCCACCCGCGAGTTCGGCCGCCTGTGCCACGCATCCGGCGTGGAGCGCCTGGTGCGCAATTCCCTGTGGAAAAGCCGCTCGCCGGAGCGCTTCTACGACGCGCTGGAGTGGCTCTACGGCTGGAAGGCCGAGACGTGCCTGTCCGTATGACGGGGGCCTTGCGCATCCCCCGTATCGCCCCCGAAACCTGACCTTGCAGGTCCCAATCCTGGAGTCCCACATGACCTTTGTAATTCCGCCCATTCCTGCCGTTACGATTCCCGTGGTTGGCGGCAACGACCAGTTTCCCGTTCGCCGCATCTACTGTGTTGGCCGCAACTACGCCGCGCACGTGCGCGAGATGGGCATGGACCCGAGCCGGGAGC
>NZ_JBFTNF010000083.1:0-28089 GCF_056397345.1 Cupriavidus sp. 05N38 | reverse complement strand
GCGCGGCGGCGGCCGGGGCCACCTGCGCCGCGGCCGGCTCCTGCATCCTCACCGGCGCGGCGGCAGCGGGGGCCGGGCTCGGCGCCTCTGCCGGCGCTGCCGCGATGGGCGGACGCAAGGTATGTACGGGTGCGGAAGCAGCGGGAGCCGAAACCGGCGCAGCCGCCACCACGGCAGCGGGCGCGACAGCGGTGACAGCGGTGACAGCGGTGACAGCAGCGTCTGCGGCCGCGCGGCCCGCGGACGCAGCGGCACGTGCGGGCCGTGCCTGCTGACCCCCGCCCTGCGCCGGAACGGGCGCAGGACTGGCCGAAGGACGGAAGGCCAGCATGCGCAGCAGCGTCATGGTGAAGCCGGCGTACTCGTCTGGCGCCAGGGCCAGCTCGCTGCGGCCCAGGTTGGCGATCTGGTAGAACAGTTGCACTTCCTGCGCATCGAAGCTGCCGGCAAAGCGCCGCACATCCGCGGCCTCCGGCCATTCTTCCTGCACCGATGCGGGCACCGCCTGGGCCAGCGCGACCTTGTGCAGCAGCGAGGCGAGATCCTGCAACGCCCCCGCAAAGGACAGGCTGCGATCGGCCATGCCATCGGCCACCGCCAGCATGGCGGCGCCATCCTCGGCCGCCAGCGCGTCCAGCAGTTGCACCAGGTAGCTCTGGTCGATGGCGCCGAGCATGCCGCGCACCGCGCCCTCGGATACCTGGCCGGCGCTGTACGCAATGGCCTGGTCGGTCAGCGACAGCGCGTCGCGCATCGAGCCGTGCGCGGCCTGGGCCAGCAGGCGCAGTGCGTTGGCGTCACGCTCGATGCCTTCCTCGCCCAGGATATGGTCGAGGTGGCCGACGATATGGCCCGGCGGCATCTGCTTGAGGTTGAACTGCAGGCAGCGCGACAGCACCGTGACCGGGATCTTCTGCGGATCGGTGGTGGCCAGAATGAACTTGACGTGCGCGGGCGGCTCCTCCAGCGTCTTCAGCATGGCGTTGAAGGCGTGGTTGGTCAGCATGTGCACTTCGTCGATCATGTAGACCTTGAAGCGCCCCGCGGTCGGCGCGTACACCGCCTTGTCCAGCAGGGAGGCCATCTCGTCGACGCCGCGGTTGGAGGCCGCGTCCATCTCGATGTAGTCGACGAAGCGCCCGCTGTCGATCTCGGTGCAGGCCTTGCAGACCCCGCACGGCTGTGCGGTGATGCCACCGTTGCCGTCCGGCCCGAGGCAATTGAGCGCCTTGGCCAGGATCCGGGACAGCGTGGTCTTGCCGACGCCCCGCGTGCCGGTGAACAGGTAGGCGTGATGCAGCCGCTGTTGCTCCAGCGCGTGCGTGAGCGCGCGGACCACGTGCTCCTGGCCGACCAGCGTGGTGAAATCCCGGGGGCGCCATTTGCGCGCTAGCACTTGATAACTCATGGCGGCGATTGTAGCAAATGGCGGCCGTCGTCCAGCGGGGACTTCGCGCGATCCCCTGTATTTGACCCGGCTTTGCGCTCCGGCTTGCGGTCTGCGCCCGCGCCGGCTATCCGCACTCCCCGACGTAGCCGCAATTGGCACACTTGGCGCAGCCGTCGACCTTGTGCAAGGCATGGGCACCGCACTCGGGGCAGGGCTTGCCCGAACCGAGGCCCAGGCCCGCCGCCGACTGGCCCGCCGCGCGAGCCGGCTGCCCGGCGCCGGCCGCCTGCCCGCCGATCGCTTCCGGCCCCCTCCCCTCCAGCACGGCGAGGCGCGCCGCAAGCGCCGCCACCGGCACCTGGCCACCTTCGGCGTCAAGGAAGCTCCGCTTGATCAGGATGCGCTGCAGGGCGTAGCCGATCGCGGCCACCTCGGAATCGTGAAAGCGCGGCGCCTCGCTGCCGTCCTGGCGCACCAGCGTGCCGTAGCGCACCGTGCCCTTGTCCCACACCACATTGCGCATGTCGGCCAGGGCCTTGGCGATGGAGCCGCCCGAGCGCGCCACCATCGACAGCAGGCGCATGGTGGAGGTGATCCACTGCTGGCCGTCATTGCGCTGCCCGGCCGGCATGAAGAATTCCACCGGCCGCTCCACCGCCACTGGCTTGCCGTCCAGCACGCCGGCCACACGCATGAAGTTGACGGTGAGATAGACGGTCTTGTGCCCTTCGTAGGTCATGTATTCGACCTTGGATGTCACCCCTTCGAGGTCGCCCACCGGGCGGCTGCCGAACGGCTTGCTCAGGGGATCGTCGGCCTGCGCCGTCGCGGCGGGCGCTGCCGGCGCGTCCGCCGGCACCGACAGCACCGCCCCGAGCACGCTGTTGGGGCGGTAGGTGGCAAGCCCCTTCAGCCCGGCCCGCCACGCTTCCAGGTAGAGATTCCGGAAGGCCTCGTAGGGATAGTCCTCCGGCACGTTGACGGTCTTGCTGATGCTGGTATCGATATAGGGCTGCACCGCCTCGAGCATCTTCATATGGTCCAGCGCCGACATCTGCAGCGCCGTGACGAAGCTGTCCGGCAGTTGCGCCATGTCGGCGCCGAGATGGCGGTAGAGCCGCCAGGCATGGTCGGCCACCTCGAACACCCGGTAGCTGTCGTCCGCCATGCGCTTGCGGCGGTTGTAGGTCCACGAGAAGGCCGGCTCGATGCCGTTCGAGGCATTGTCGGCAAACGCCAGCGTGATGGTGCCGGTGGGCGCGATGGAGAGCAGGTGCGAATTGCGGAGGCCGTCGCGGGCAATGACATCGCGCACGGTCTGCGGCAGCCGCCGCGCAAAGCCGCTGGCCAGGTATTCGCCGGCCTTGAACAGGGGGAAGGCGCCCTTCTCACGCGCCAGGCCGGCAGATTCCAGGTAGGCGGTGTCACGCAGGGTCTCGGCGATGCGCGCGGCCAGGGCGCGCCCGGCTTCGGCATCGTAGCGGATGCCCAGCATCACCAGCGCGCTGCCCAGGCCCAGGAAGCCCAGGCCGACGCGGCGCTTGGCATGGGCTTCGGCGCGCTGCTCGGGCAAAGGCCAGAACGTGATATCGAGCACGTTGTCGAGCATGCGCACGGACAGCCGCACTACTTCCGCGAAGGCCTCGAAATCGAAGCGGGCATCCGCGCCGAAAGGCTGGCGCACGAAGCGGGTCAGGTCGATCGAGCCCAGGTCGCAACAGCCATAGGCGGGCAGCGGCTGCTCCGCGCAAGGGTTGGTGGCCTCGATGCGTTCGCAGTAGTAGAGATTGTTGTCGTCGTTGATATGCGAGAGAAACAGCACGCCGGGCTCGGCATGGTCGTAGGTGGCCTGCATGACCTGGTCCCACAACTGCCGGGCGGGCACGCGGCGGTAGACCCACTGGCCGTCGTCGCGCCGGTAGGCCCCGGCGGCGATGACCTCGGCGCCAGGCTCGGCCTCGTGGACCAGCTCCACCTCGGCGTTGGCCTCGACCGCGCGCATGAAGTCATCGCTGACACCGACCGAGATATTGAAATTGGTCAGGTCCCCCTTGTCCTTGGCGTGGATGAAGGTCTCGATATCCGGATGATCGCAGCGCAACACCCCCATCTGCGCGCCGCGGCGCGATCCCGCCGATTCCACCGTAGCGCAGGATGCGTCGAACACCTTCATGAACGATACCGGCCCCGAGGCGCGCGAATGCGTGCCCCGCACCAGGGCGCCGGCCGGCCGGATCGCCGAAAAGTCATAGCCCACGCCGCCGCCGCGCCGCATGGTCTCGGCCGCTTGCGCCACGGCGGTATAGATGCCGGGCTTGCCGCCGCGCGCCTCGGACACCGAATCCCCCACCGGCTGCACGAAGCAGTTGATCAAGGTGGCCTCGATGCGCGTGCCTGCCGCGGAGTTGATGCGCCCGGCCGGCACGAAGCCCTGCTCCTGTGCCCACAGGAAGCGCTCGGCCCAGCGCTCGCGGTCGGCCGGGGCTTCGGCCTCGGCAAGCGCCCGTGCTACGCGCAGGCGCACATCGGCAATGGTGGCTTCCTCGCCCTTGGCGTACTTCTCCAGCAGGACTTCGGTGGAGATGTCCTGGGGTGGCAGCGTGGCACGGAGCATCTGTTCGTTGGCATTCATCGCTGGTTCTCGCTGGTCTTGCCGGGCTTGTGGCTGCGGTGCCCGCCGGCCTGCACGGTTTCAATATGGCGCTGCCGGGAAGCCCCCGGCCCGCGCCAGCCGATCCATTCATCCGATCAATTTCGAGGGAAATCGCCAGAGCCGCCCGCTCTAGGTTACAATGCGCACCGGACGGGCCTCCTCGCATGGCGGCGCGGTCAACCTGGTCAGGTCGGGAACGAAGCAGCCACAGCCGTTTTCCGCCAGTGCCGAGGGTCAGGCTCGTCCCCCAATTCTTCCTTGCAGCGTACGCTCTGCAATCCCGCCTTTCGCAAGACCTCCCCGTATCATCGAGTATTTGCCGACTCTGGTATTTGCCGGCACTGGTTTTGCCGGCGCACCGCTACGCCCGTGGCCTGTCGCTTCGCGCCTCGCTCGCCAATGCGCGCCGGCCCGCCTATTGTGCCGCGCCGGCCAGCGCATGCCCTGATCCAGGACAAGTCTAGAACAGGGAGCCCTGGCGTGCAGCCTGCAGCGCATCAGCCACGATCCACTCGCCGTCGGCCGTGGCCACGCCCGCCTCGACGCGCCGCCCCGGAAACATCGGCCTGACTGCCGCCACATAGCGCGCAAGCTGCTGTGCGTAGGCTGCATGCTCCTGCGGCAGCAGGCGCAGCTTGTAGTCGATGATCACCACGCGCGCGTCGAACTCCACCAGGCGGTCGATGCGTAGCAGGCGGCCGCGCGCGTCATACAGCTCGACCTCGTTGCGGGCGCTGCGCGCACCCTGCGGGAACAGCAGCGGCCGCAGCGCCGCCGAGTCGAGCATCAGGCGCGCGGCATCCAGCGCGGCCTGCGCCTGCGTCCTCCACAGTTCGCGCGCCTGGGCGTCGCCGCCACCCGCAAGCGGAAACCAGCGCATCACCGTTTCGGGCGCGGGGAATGCCTCGAACGCCTCGGGATAGCGCGTGATGCGCTCGAGCAACGCGTGCAGCAACTCGCCATGACGGGCCGCGTCGGCATCGAACACGATGGCGTGGCTGTCGTCTTCGGCGGGCTCCTGCGCGCTGTCTTCATCCTCCCATTCGTATGCCGGCACCAGCGTGTCCGCCGCCTCGCGGTAGCGCTGACGGAAATCGGCATAGCGCACGCGCGCATCGTTGCCGGCCAGCCGCTCGCCGTCGGCATGGGCCGTCGACGGCGGGCGGGCGTCCACCAACGCGCCGACCCCGGCCGCCTGCAGGCGCGCATACCAGCTGCCGGCGATCTCGCGGTTGCCTTGCGCACTCTCGGCGCTGCGCGATGCGCGCCCCTTTACGCCGCTCACCAGCAAGCCCTGCCGCGCGCGCGTCATCGCGACGTAGAGCAGGTTCCAGTTCTCGCGCTCGGCCAGCGCCGCCTCGGCTTCGAACAGTGGCGCGCGCGCCAGCCCGCGCGTGCTGCGCTTGCCATAGGCGGAGAAATGCACCGGCACCGGCGACGCCGGCGGCCAGTCGACCAGGATGCCGCCGCGGTCGGCGGCGGCGTCGCTGTGGTTGGCATCGAGCAGCACCACGAACGGCGCCTCCAGGCCCTTGGCGGCGTGCACGGTCAGGATGTGCACGGCGTCCAGCGCGCTGTCGGCGACATCGGCATCGGCATCGCCCTCGGCGTCTTCCGCGTTGTCCGCCATGCCACCTTCGTCCGGGCTTTCGCCCTCTTCGCCGCGGCGGATTTCCTGCAGCTCATCGATGAACTTGGGCAGGCTCGGATAGCGCCCACCGTCGAGATCGAGCGAGAGCTTGAGGAAGGCATCGAGGTTGGCCAGCACCTGGTCGCGGATCTCGGCGGGCGCGGCCTCGGCATAGCGCCGGCRCACCTCGCCGCCGTGATAGATATGGTCGATCAGGTCGTGCACCGGGCGGTGCGGCGCCACCTCCAGCCAGTGGCGCAGGCGCGCCACGCCATCGCGCAGCGCCGGGCTGGCAAACTCGGGCAGGCCCTGCTCGCGCAGGCAAGCCCACCAGCCCGGGCGCGGCTCCTGCGCCTGCGCCATGCGCGCGATGGCGACCAGGTCGTCGTCGGTGGCGCCTACCAGCGGACTCTTGAGCACGTGGGCCAGGTCCAGGTCCGACTCCGGCGTCATCAGGAAGGCCAGCAGCGCCGACAGGTCGAGCGCCTCGAGCGTGGCCAGCAGGCCGCCGCGGCGCGGGCTCAGGCAGGGGATGCCAGCCTCGCGGAAGGCACGCTCGTATTGCGCCAGGTGGGTCTTGCGGCGTACCAGCAGATGCATGTCGCTCCAGCGCGCGGGGCGCGCGCCGTCGCTGTCCGCTACCGGCACCGTGGCGCGGATATGGCGCAGCCACGCGGCCACGCGCCTGCCCTCCTCCAGGCGCAGCGAATCGCCCTCGTGCTGGCGCGGCTGGGTCAGGGTGTCGCGGTGGGTGGCGGCGGGCGCGGCATCGCGGGCTTCGTCCGCGCCATCTTCCGCGCCCTCTTCCGTGCCCTCGTGGGATTGCGCCTCGGGCTCGACCAGCGGCAGCAGCCACACCGGGCCGCCGGGCTCGTCCAGCGCGGTGGTCTGGGTCTCGAACAGCGGATAACGGCCGTCGGCGCGCGCGCCATCGAACACGGCATTGACCCAGTCGAGCACCTCGGGCCGGTTGCGGCGCGTGCGGTTGGTGCGCAGCACGGTGGCGCCGAAGCCGGCCTGCAGCATCTCGCTGGCGGCCTGGAACAGCCGCGCGTCGGCGCGGCGGAAACGATAGATGGACTGCTTCGGGTCGCCCACCAGGAACACCGTGGGCCGCTCGCCCAGCCCTGCATAGCCAGCCAGCCAGCCCTGCAGGATGCGCCACTGCAGCGGATTGGTGTCCTGGAACTCGTCGAGCAGCAGGTGACGGTAGCGCGCGTCGAGGCGGACCTGCAGATAGGTGGCGGTTTCTTCGTCGCGCATCAGCTTTGCCGCCAGCCATTCCAGGTCGGCGAAATCCATCGCGCGCTGCTCGGACTTGTGATGCTGGTAGCGCATCAGCAGCGCATCGCCGAGTTCGTAGAGCGCCAGGTTGACGGCCAGCACGGCGGCCTCGCAACGACGCTGCGCCACCCGCTCCAGCGCGGCGCAGAACTCGCCATGCCCGGCCACGAACGCCTCGACCGCGGCTTCACCGCCCAGCGCCTTGGTCAGCGCGGATGTGGCGCGCAGCGAGCGCGGCTTGCCGGCGGCGGTGAAGAACGCATCGCGCAGGACCACGAAGGCGCGCTCGGCGGGCTCGCCGCCTTCGCCGCCGCTCTCGCGCCAGGCGCGGATCGCCATCAGCGCGTCCACCAGGCGCGTGGCGTGAGCCTGCTCGGTCTTGCCGCCGCGCCCCAGTTGCGATGCCATGTCCTGGCAGGCGTCGAGCCAGCTGTCGTCGGCCAGCACCTCGAGCAATACGTCGACGCGCGCGTCGTCGCCGAGATCGGCGGCCAGCGCCTCGGCGGGATCGGTGCTCTCCTTGAAGGCAAGCCACTCGCTGCGCGCATGGAACATGGCATCGAGCAAGGCGCGCGCCTGGAATTCGCCGATGGCGTCCACCAGCTGCTCGAACGCCGCGCGCAGCGCGGCATACGGCGGCGTGGCCAGGGCCTGCCAGAACGGCGCCCACGCCTCGCGCTTCATGCGCAGCGCGTCCTCGCGCAGCGTGGCGCCGGGCACGATGCCCGATGCCAGCGGCGCGCCGCGCAACAGCGTGCCGAACCAGCCATGGAACGTGTCGATCGCCATGCGACCCGGCGCGGCCAGCACCTGCGCATGCAGCCCGCGCGCACGCGGCAGCGCGGCGCGCGCGGCAGCCTCCGGCAGCCCGCGCTGGACCAGCGCGGCAATCACGGCTTCGTCATCGTCGCGCGCGAGCTGCGCCAGCACTTCCAGCAGGCGCTCGCGCATTTCCTCCGCGGCCTTGCGCGTGAAGGTGATGGCGAGGATCTCGTGCGGCGCCGCGCCCGCCAGCAGCAGGCGCAGCAGGCGCGCCACCAGCAGCCAGGTCTTGCCGCTGCCGGCGCAGGCCTCCACCACCACCGAGGCGGCGGGATCGCACGCCGCGCGCGTGAACTCCGCTTCGGCGACCGCTGCGCCGTCGCGCAGATAGGCGTGGATGCTCATGCCCGCCCCCCGACCTGCGGCGGCAATGCCGTGCTCTCCCAGAAGCCCTTGCGGCACAGCCCTCGCGCGGTGCAATAGGTGCATGCGCTGGCGTCGCCGAAGGCCGGCATGGGCGCGTCCTGCCGCAGGCGCATCACGTCCTCGCGCAACTGGCGCGCGAGCCACGCCACGGCGGCATCGAAATCGGGCAGGCCCACCTCGCGCTGGGACGCGGGCGTCCCGTCCCTGGTGCCCTCGAGCGCCACCCAGCTGCCGACCTTCACGTCGGCGCGCAGCAATCCATAGAACGGCAACTGGCAATCCTCTTCCACATCCGCGACCTTGCGCTTGAGGCGCAGCACGCTCTGCGTCTTGTAGTCCAGTACCGCGCGGCTGCCGTCGCGCGCGCGGTCGAGCCGGTCGATGCGGCCGTTGACGCGCAGCGGCTGGCCATCCGGCATGGCCAGGTCGACCGTAGCGTCAAGTTCGCCGCCATCCCAGAACCAGCCTTGCGCCTCGCGCTCGGCCTGCCACGCGACGTAGGACGGCAGCACTTCGCACCAGCGCCGGTAGTAGCCGATGGCGTTGCCGTCCTCGCGCATCAGCGCGCCGAATTCGTGTTCGGAGATTTCGCGCAGCCGCGCCAGGCGCGCATCGTCATGGCGCAGGCCATCCTGCGCGGCCTCGCGGTGATAGCGCAACAGCACGCGGTGCAGCAGTTCGCCGATATCGCGCTTTTCGAGATCGTCGCTGACCACCTCGAGACCAGCCAGGCCGAGCATGCGGCCGGCGAAGAACTGATACGGACAGCGGCGCAGCATGTTGTACGCCTGCGCGCTCCAGCGCGCAGGCACCAGCTCCGATGCCGCCGGGGCCGGCATACCGCCGACCTCGGCAAAGGTGTCGTGCAGCAGCGGCAAGGCGCTGGCCTCGATCGGCACCCCCGCGCGCGAGCACAGCGCGCTGAGCCGCTCGAGCCAGCCCGAGACGTGCTTGGGTTCGCCGCGCGCGCCGAGGCGCTGCCAGGTCAGCATCACGTCGTCGTTGTTGAGCAGTACCTCGGCGAGATCTCGCGCCTGCTGGGCGAAGCGGACTTCGCGGTCTTCCAGCGCGAGCTCGCGGCGCATCTGGTTGGAGAAGAACATCAGCTCGGCCGCGCTCGAAGGCAGCTGGCCATCGTCGCAGCCGACCACCACCACGCCGTCGAAGCGTCGCATGCGCGCGCCGTTGAGCGGCAGGATGGCGATGCGCGCGGAGCCGCTGGCCGACGGCTCCTTGTAGGCCACGGATTCGAGCAGCGCCGACAGCATCGAGCGGAATTCCGCCAGGTCGAGCGTGGCGGCCGCGCCGGTCTCGTCCTGCGGCAGCTCGGCCAGGCGCGCCAGCGCGTCGAGCAACTGGCGGCCGGCGTCGTCCGCGGCCAGGGCCTCGCGCATGCCAAGCGCATCAAGCGTGGCGTCGAGCCGCTCAAGCCAGGTGGAAACCGGCTTCTGCGTGCGGCCGCGCGGCCATTCGCCGGCCTCGGCGGCCAGCCGCTGCACCAGCTCGCAGGCAGCCTCGCGCGCGGCGTGGCGTGCATCTTCGCCGGGCTCGCCGGACGCTTCCGACACTTCGGCCAGGCTGTCGCGCCTGGCCTCCGGCGCGAAGCGCTGCTGCAGGCGGCGCCAGCCACCGCTGATGCCGTCGCGGCGGATCTGCCGCTCGAGCGCGGCGATGGCCGCGCCGCGCCCGGCGAAATCGGGCAAGCAGAACGGGCTCTTGAGCAGGTCGAGCAGCGCCGCGGTATTGCCGTCCTGGTTGAGCAGGTCGAACCAGCGCATCAGCGCCGCGGCGGCGCGCGTGGTGGAAAGCTTCCAGCCGGTTTCATCGCGCACCGGCGCGCCGGCGCGCGCCAGCAAGGCGCGCGCGCGCCGCGCGACCACGCGGTCGTGCGCGACCAGTGCCACGTGGCGCCGGCCTTCGTTGAGCCACTGCACCAGTTGGCCGGCCGCGGCCGCGGCTTCGTCCTCGAAGCGCGCGCTGCCAACCACGCGCACGCGCGGACGCTGCGCCGGCAGGCCGCGTGGCGGCGCGCGGCCTGCCGCGGACGCCTGCGCCCCGGGCAGGCGCGCCTCGGGCCATAGCGCGAGCAAGGTGTCGTACCAGTCGTGAGCCTGCGCGCCATCTCCGGCGCCATTTCCGGCGCCATCCTCCTCGTCCGGCCCTTGCGCCAGTGCGRTCCAGTCGTAGCCGATGCGCATCACCGGCACCAGTTCCGCGGCCTGCTGCAGGAACGCCTCGTCGATCGGCGTGGGCGGCGTGGGGCCCAGCCAGATGACGGGGCCGTCGACGTGCGTGGCGAGCCGGTGCAGCGCGCGGCGGCGCGCCGGCAAGGGATCGTCCGGGCCGGACAAGGCTTGCCAGAAGGCCATCACGATGCGCGCCTCCTCGCCGAGAAAGCGCGATGACAGATGCGCGTAGGTCCGCTCCAGCGCGCCCTGCAGCAAGGCCGCGCGGTCGTCGCCGTCGATATCCTCGTCGCGGATGGCCGCGTCGTCGAGCCAGCGCGCGCTCAGCTCGTCGCTGATGGTGAGCAGCGTCTGCGCCAGGCCCCAGGCGGCGGCTTCGGTCTGGGCGCCGAATGCGCGCCGCAGCCAGTCTTGCGACCGGATGGCCTGCTGCACCGCCAGCAGCCGCGCCGCATGGCTGCGCACCGGCTGCGCGTCGGGCGGCATATCCAGCAGCCAGTGGCCGAGCGTGAGCACGCGCGGCAGCAGGCGCGGCGCACCGGCCGCGCGCGCGGCGGCATCGAGCGCCTGGCGCACGCCGGGGATCTGCGCCGCCGTAGGCACCACCACGTGTGCGGCGGCCTGCTGCTCCCCGCAGCGGTCGAGGAAATACCAGGCCGCGGCGGCGGCCTGCGGCAGGAAGTCGGGACCGGGGCGGAATTGCAGCGAAGTCATGAAACGGAAGTGACGGCCGGAAGGAAGGTCATGGCGATCGCCAGGCGGCGCTCACGGGCGCAGGAACGCAGCCGCCCGTTCCGTCCGCGCGGCGCACGGACAGGTAGCGCGGCTGCATGCCGCGCGCGGGCGACCAGGCGCGCGCAAGCGCGAAGGACGCAGGAAACAGGGGAAGCGCTGGAAACGCCCGGATGCCCCGCTGTCTTCAGCGGCCGGTACCTTCGATGCGGGCGCGGATCTCGCGCGCGGTCTCGAGCAGGCCCTGGTAGCCCGACCGGGCATGTTCGGGGAGGTCGGGATCGCCGATCAGCGCGCCGAGCGTTTCGATCACGCTGTACAGCAGGCCCCTGGCCGCGCCGCCGGCAATGCTGTTCTGCTCCACCGCGCTATTGATATGGTCCAGCGCGTCGCTCAGGTGCGCCACGGTGGGCGACTCTTGCGGATCGGGCTTGGAGGAATTGTCGGTCGTCATGGTCGATGGCCTTGTGTGGTGCGCGTGATTCTATTCTACGCGCCGCAGTGCGCCCGGCTTTGCCTCCTGACATGGAAAAGCCAGATGCCAGGCACACCCGGGTATGTGCACGATAAATCATACGGCGGCGGCCACGGCCCGGGGACGCCATTGAGAAAAGCTCTCGCGCCCATTAATACAATCACTCCACCGGCATGGCATTAGCGGGCAGAATGCATGCAAGCGCCGCCGTGCCGGATCACCCATTCGGATCACCTTTTTCCTGCACGTACGGCAGCGCACTGACAGCTTGGGGGGGCAGGTATTGAATTTCCGTCAACTGGTAACATATCTGCAGCATCCGCCTTTCCTGGCCATCCCGTCGCCCGGGACAGCCGGCATCGGGTGAGGCGCCCGCCTACGGGCATGCGCAAACTCGTGTAATGTAGCGGTTCGGCAAATCCCGCCTTCAAAATCAACAGAGCGAAACCAGAGGTTTTCCGCCATGAGTGAACAAATCAAGTATGTGAGCGACGCCTCCTTTGACGCCGACGTGCTCCAGTCCGACAAGCCTGTCCTGCTCGATTTCTGGGCAGAATGGTGCGGTCCTTGCAARATGATCGCCCCGATCCTKGACGAAGTGGCAAAGGACTACGGCGACAAGCTGCAGATCGCGAAGATCAACGTCGACGAGAACCAGCAAGTGCCGGCCAAGTTCGGCATCCGCGGTATCCCCACGCTGATCCTGTTCAAGAATGGCGCGGTTGCCGCGCAGAAGGTCGGCGCGCTGTCCAAGTCGCAGCTGACCGCATTCCTCGACGGCAATCTGTAAGACGATTGCACGGGGCGCGGCGCCGGCCGGCGCGGCCCCGCTGTAGCCACAATCCGACGTGCGTGCGCCAGCTCTGGCGCACCGGCCGGATTGTGCTAAGATGGCACCAACAACTTCCCCGAGCGTCCGCTCATTTCTTCCCCCCTCTTTAGGTCCAGCCCGTCCGGGCGCCTCTGTACCCCTCGTCTATGCACCTGACAGAACTCAAATCGCTTCACGTGTCTGCGCTTCTCGAAATGGCCGCGACCCTCGAGATCGACAACGCACAGCGGATGCGCAAACAGGAGCTCATGTTTGCCATCCTGAAGAAGCGCGCCAAGCTGGGCGAAACCATCTTTGGCGACGGCACGCTGGAAGTCCTGCCGGACGGATTTGGTTTCCTGCGCTCGCCCGAGACGTCGTACCTGGCGAGCACGGACGATATCTACATCAGCCCTTCGCAGATCCGCCGCTTCAACCTGCATACCGGCGACACCATCGAAGGCGAGGTGCGGACCCCCAAGGACGGCGAGCGCTACTTCGCGCTGGTGAAGGTGGACAAGGTCAACGGCCAGGCGCCTGAAGCGGTGAAGAACCGCATCATGTTCGAGAACCTGACGCCGCTGCACCCGAACCGGCCGCTCACGCTCGAACGCGAAATCCGCGCCGAGGAAAACATCACCGGCCGCATCATCGACATGATCGCGCCGATCGGCCGCGGCCAGCGCGCACTGCTGGTGGCGTCGCCGAAGTCGGGCAAGACCGTGATGCTGCAGCACATCGCCCACGCGATCGCCAACAACCATCCGGAAGCCGACCTGTTCGTGCTGCTGATCGACGAGCGCCCGGAAGAAGTGACGGAAATGCTGCGTTCGGTGCGCGGCGAGGTGGTGGCGTCGACCTTCGACGAACCCGCCATCCGTCACGTGCAGGTCGCCGAAATGGTGATCGAGAAGGCCAAGCGCCTGGTCGAACTCAAGCGCGACGTGGTGATCCTGCTGGACTCCATCACGCGCCTGGCGCGCGCCTACAACACGGTGGTGCCGGCCTCGGGCAAGGTGCTGACCGGCGGTGTGGATGCCAACGCGCTGCAACGCCCGAAGCGTTTCTTCGGCGCCGCGCGTAACCTGGAAGAAGGCGGTTCGCTGACCATCATCGCCACCGCGCTGATCGAAACCGGCAGCCGCATGGACGACGTGATCTACGAAGAGTTCAAGGGCACCGGCAATATGGAAGTGCACCTCGAGCGCCGCCTGGCCGAGAAGCGCGTCTATCCGTCGATCAACCTGAACAAGTCCGGCACCCGCCGCGAGGAACTGCTGATCAAGCCGGAAATCCTGCAGAAGGTGTGGGTGCTGCGCAAGTTCATCTCCGACATGGACGAAGTGCAGGCCATGGAGTTCATCCTCGACAAGATGAAGGCGACCAAGAACAACGCCGAGTTTTTCGATATGATGCGCAGAGGCGGCTGACCGCTGGCTGTACCGCGCGCCGCGGCGCGCGCGTATCGCACAGAAGGGCGTGCCACGGCACGCCCTTCTGCTTTGCACGCCGCGCCCGCCCGAGGCGCCATCCCGGCACCCTATCTGCAGGAGAATCATGTTCGGCAGACTGAGCCACTTCCTGAAAGACCGCGCGCGCGGACGCAAGCTCGAGCACTACGCCATCCCCGACTCGCTCTGGGAACACACGGTGGCGACGCTGCCGTTCGTGCAGCGCTACGGCGCCGACGACCTCGCCGCGCTGCGCGAGCTTGCCACGCTGTTCATCGCCGAGAAGGAATTCTCCACCGCGCACGACTTGCCGCTTGCCGACGAGATGGTGACCAGCGTGGCGACGCAGGCCTGCGTGCCCATCCTCAAGCTCGGCATCGAGTGGTATCGCGGCTGGCGCGGCATCGTGCTCTATCCGGGCGAGTTCATCATCCGGCGCACCGTCGAGGACGATATCGGCCTCGTGCATGGCGTGGTGGAAGAAGCCAGCGGCGAAGCCTGGGAACATGGGCCGGTGATCCTGTCCTGGCCCGACGTGCGCACGCCGGGAACGGGGACCGGCGGCCGCCACGCCCACCCCGACGACACCTATAACGTCGTCATCCACGAGTTCGCCCACAAGCTCGACATGCTCGACGGCGAGCCGGACGGCGTGCCGCCCTTCTCGCGCGTGCTGCATGCCGGCGTGGACCGCGAGCAATGGGCCGAGACCCTGCTGACCGAATACGACCGCTTCGCCGATGCCTGCGACCGGCAATCCGACCACGCCTGGGACCATCCCGAGCGGCTGCCGCCGGCGCTGCGCGTGATCGACCCCTACGGCTGCGAAGCGCCAAGCGAGTTCTTTGCCGTGGCCTCGGAGACCTTCTTCGTGGAACCGGACAGGCTGCGCAAGCACTGGCCGGCCCTGTATGGCGTACTGTCCACGTTTTACCGCCAGGATCCGGCCTCGATGTGATTCGTCACCGATACGCCGGCATGGCCGGCCAATTCATCCGGGGCGCTCGCAAATCTTGCCCAGCTTTTTGTTTTTCTGCGATAATCCCGGTTTGTCCGTTATCGGCAAGTGGTTCGTTCGCCGCGACACTGCCAGCCCGGTTCCGCCGGAGCTTAGGCAACGGCAGCGCGGCATGCAGCGGACTGGCTACCCAACCTGAAAGGAAGCACCATGAAAGAAGGCATTCACCCGAATTACCGCGAAGTCCTGTTCCACGACGTGTCGAACGACTTCAAGTTCGTGACCCGCTCGACGATCCAGACCCGCGACACGATCGTTCACGAAGGCAAGGAATACCCGCTGGCCAAGATCGAAGTCTCGTCGGAATCGCACCCGTTCTACACCGGCACCCAGAAGATCATGGACACGGCCGGCCGCGTCGAGAAGTTCCGCCAGAAGTTCGGCAGCAAGCTGGGCAAGGCCGCAGCGAAGTAATCCGCTGCGCGAGCCCGCTCGCAGCACGGCCTCGGACGATGCTCCGGCGCCGCGCACCCAAGCAAAGAGGCAGCATCGGCTGCCTCTTTGCTTTTGCATTCTCCGTGCTCTTGCCTTCTTCGCGCCCAGCGCGCCGGCGCAGGCGTAGCCAACCGGAGGCGCCCATTCGGCCGCCCCCAAGCCCCACCGATCCATGAGCGCAGCCAAGACTTCCCGAGTCCACCTCACCGCAGCCGCCACCGGCGCGCTTCCGCGCGGACTGCTGCTGGCCATCTGCATCATCTACGGCCTGGCCGGCCTGTTCGGCCGCGACCCGTGGAAGAATGAGGATGCGGCCGGCTTCGGGGTGATGTGGCAACTGGCTACCGGTGGCGTGCAGGACTGGCTGATGCCGAATATCGTAGGCCGGCCCTATGGCGACGACGGCCCGCTGGTGTTCTGGGTCGGCGCCGCCATGATCCGCCTGTTCGGCGGCTGGCTGGGCGCGCCCGACGCCTCGCGCCTTGCCACGGCGCTGTTCTACTTCGGCACCTGCGCGCTGATCTGGTACGCCACCTATCTGCTCGGCCGCCGCGCCGAGGTCCAGCCCTTTGCCTATGTCTTCGGCGGCCAGCCCAATGCGCGCGACTACGGCCGCACGCTGGCCGACGGCGCGCTGCTGATCTTCCTGGCCTGCGTGGGCCTGGCCATGCGCGGCCACGAAACCACGCCCCAGGTCGGCCAGGTCTGTTTCGTCGCCATGAGCCTGTACGGCATGGTGCGCAGCCTGGACAAGCCGCTGCAGGGCGGGCTCTGGCTGGGCGCCGGGCTCGGCGCGCTGACCCTGTCGAGCGGACCGGTGCTGCCGCTGGTGCTGCTGGCGTCCATCATCGTCTGCGGGCTGGCCTGCAAGCCCCTGCCCCTGCCGCGCATGCTGATGGCCAGCGTGCCGCTGGCGCTGGCCATGGTGGCCGCGTGGATGGCGACCGCCTACCTGGGCGCCACCGACCACAACGATGCGGTGACCTTCATCCGCGAGTGGTCGCGCTACGACCGCCGCACCTACGGCGCGCCCAATGCCATCGCACTCAACTTCGTCGCGCGCAACCTGCTGCTGTTTACCTGGCCGGTCTGGCCGATCGCATGCTGGGCATGGCTGAGCTGGTCGGGCATGCGCCGCGCGCCGCATGTGGCGCTGCCGCTGGCGCTGCTGGTGCCGCCACTGCTGCTGCTGTTCCTGCTGCGCCAGCCCGGCGACGTGCAGTTCATCCTGCTGCTGCCGCCGATGGCGGTGTTGGCCGCCTTCGGCCTGCCCACGCTGACACGCGCCGCCATCAATGCGATCGACTGGTTCGCGCTGCTGTTCTTCACGATCTTCGGCGGCTTCGTCTGGTTCATGTGGATCGCCCGCACGACCGGCCAGCCGCCGCGCATCGCCGCCAACATCCATCGCCTGCTGCCGGGCTTCCAGCAGGACTTCACTGTCAGCGCGGTGGCCTACGCGCTGGTCGTCACGGCGGCCTGGGTGCTGATCGTGCGCTGGCGTCTTTCGCGCGCGCCCAAGCAGATCTGGCGCCCGGTGGTGATCTCGGCTGCCGGCACCACGCTGATGTGGGTGCTGGCCATGACGCTGTGGATGCCGTCGATCAACTATGGCAAGACCTACCGCGACGTGGCCCAGGCCGCGTCGATGGCGCTGCCCGCTACCTACAACTGCGTGCAGCCGATCCGCATGGGCGACGCGCAGCTGGCATCGTTCGCGTACTTCGGCCATATCCGCTTCGGCGGCCCGTCCGATGGCTGCGATATCCTGCTGCGCCACGACGCGGTCGACTATGGCGAGCCGACCAGCATTTCGCATTTCGAATGGCGGCTGATCTGGGAAGGTCGCCGGCCGTCGGACCGCGACGAACGCTTCCGCATGTACCGCCTCGTGGATATGTCGAAGGTGCCGCCAGCCAAGCCGACGCTGCCGCAGCGCCGCTTGCCGCGCCACTCCTAGAACACACTCAACAGTTGCCCGGCCGCGCCCCGGCGCGCCGGCCCATCGGATGAAACTGCTGCAGGATCTCCGCCGCATCGGCGAGCTGGCCGCGCCAGTCCTGGTCGGCCAGCTCGCCGTGATCGCCTTCGGCGTGATCGACACCATCATGGCCGGTCGCGCCTCGGCCACCGATCTCGCCGCCGTGGGGCTTGGCGGCTCCATCTACATTACGGTCTACATCAGCCTGATGGGCGTACTGCAGGCGCTCGCCCCGGTCGCCGGCCAGCTGCACGGGGCCGGCCGCGCGGCGGAGATCGGCAGCGAAGTCAGGCAGGCTGCCTGGCTGGGCGTGGCGCTGGCGGTGCCGGGCATGCTGCTGCTGGCCTTCCCCGGGCCCTTGCTGGAGTTCGCGCAGGCGCCGCCCGAACTGGTCGAGAAGGCAACCCACTACCTGCATATCCAGGCTTTCGGCCTGCCGGCGGCACTCGGATTTCGCATTTACTCGGCATTGAACAATGCCCTGTCGCGACCGGTGATGGTGACCGTGCTCCAGCTGGCCGGGCTGTGCGTGAAGATCCCGCTCAATGCCTGGTTCATCGGAGGCGGACTCGGCCTGGCGCCGATGGGCGGCCCGGGCTGCGCGCTGGCCTCGGCATCGATCAGCTGGATCTGGTGCATATCCGGCGTGATGATCCTGCGGCGCAACGCGGCCTACCGGCCCCTGCAGATCTTCTCGAGCTGGGCGTGGCCGCAGGCGCGGCCGATCCGTGCGCTGCTGCGCCTGGGCGTACCGATGGGCCTGACCTACCTGATCGAGATCACCTCGTTTACGCTGATGTCGATCTTCATCACGCGCATGGGCACCGTCGTGCTGGCCGGCCACCAGATCATCGCCAACCTTGGCGCGGTCGCCTACATGCTGCCGCTCTCGCTGGCGATCTCCACCTCGACGCTGGTGGCGCAGTCGATCGGCGCGCGCGATCACGCCGCGGCGCGCCGCATCGCCAGGCGCGGCATCGGCCTGGCAGCGCTGCTTGCGATCCTGGTAGGCAGCCTGCTGTGGATCCTGCGCGAGCCGCTGCTGCATGCCTACGCCAAGGATCCGGCGGTAGTGAAGGCCGCCCTGCCGCTGATGCTGTTCATCGCCTTCTACCAGGCCTTCGATGCGGTCCAGGTGATGACCGCCTTCATCCTGCGTGCATACAAGATCGCACTGGTGCCAACGCTGATCTATGCTCTTTCGCTCTGGGGCGTCGGGCTGGGCGGGGGCTATGTGCTTGGCTTCGGCCTGCTCGAGTCGATGCCGGCCTTCACGCGCGGCGCAGCCGGCTTCTGGCTGGCCAACAGCCTGAGCCTGGCGCTCGCCGGATCGCTGCTGGTGCGTTACTTCGTCACGGTGAGCCGGCGCCAGGCGGGCTGATGCCGGACCTGGAGATAATCACGGGGGGGGTAATCGCGGGGGCAGGCAGGCATAATGCGCCGTGCCGCCAGGCGGCCGGCCACGCCCGTGACGAAAAGATTATCGCGGGCCGCCRCCAAGGACACCGGCGGAGAACGGCGAGGGCGAATCGCAGAATATGGAAGCGGAAAAAGAAAAACCCGCATGGCATAACCATGCGGGTTTAGATTTGGCGGAGTGGACGGGGCTCGAACCCGCGACCCCCGGCGTGACAGGCCGGTATTCTAACCAACTGAACTACCACTCCAATACTTCTGCTTGCTACCGGCAGTAATGCCGCCGACGACAAACCGAACGTTTGATTACGCTCGAAATCTGGCGTCCCCTAGGGGATTCGAACCCCTGTACTCACCGTGAAAGGGTGATGTCCTAGGCCTCTAGACGAAGGGGACAGAAACTCGTCTTTCAACTTGTTCCGTCTTGCACGACAGAGAACTGAATAATCATGTTCTCGCCGCGCTGGGAAGCTTCGATTTTACCGCACTCGAAACTTCCGGCATTTTGGTGGAGCTAAGCGGGATCGAACCGCTGACCTCTTGCATGCCATGCAAGCGCTCTCCCAGCTGAGCTATAGCCCCATGGTACTACCTTGCTGCTTATTTACTGCACCAGCCTTACTGCTGCTGTCGTTTCGCGTTTGTTTCTTTGTTTCAGCGAAGACAAGATTATATAAACAACCTTGCTTTTTGACAACCCCTTTTTTTAACTTTTTTTAGCGATCCGCATTTCTGCGGGATTACTACTGATCGCTGCCATCCGTTAAGCCCGCTTGGTTTTTGTCCGCGCTGCAGGGAGAACGAGATTATGCTTAAGTCCCGGCAGGAGCGCAAGCCCCTTTCGAGACTTTCTGCAAAAAATTTCAGGCGAGCCCGTTTTGCAGGCGGCGCAGCACGGCGTCGCGGCCGAACAGCTCCAGCACGGCATCGATGGCCGGCGTCTGCAACTGCCCTGCCACCAGCAGGCGCACCGGCATGGCCAGCTTGGGCATCTTCAGGCCGAACTCGGCCAGCACGGCCTTGAAGGCCGCGCTGATGTCTTCGCGCTTCCACGCCGGGAGCGCGCTCAGGCGAGCGCTCAGGGCCTGCAGCGCCGGCAGGATATCCGCGTTGAGATGCTCGGCCTTGAGCGCGGCATCGGGCTGCGGCTCGCCGCGGTAGAACAGCAGCGCGGCCTGCGCCACGTCCTTGAGCGTATTGGCGCGGTCCTTCACCAGGCCCACCACGCCCTCGAGGCTGGCACCGCCCTCCTCCACCTTGCCGCCCAGTGCCTCGATGAACGGCAGGGTCAGCGCAGCCAGCCGCGCGTTGTCGCCTACCTTGATGTAGTGATTATTGAGCCAGGCCAGCTTCTCCGGGTTGTACTGCGCCGGCGACTTGCCCAGGTGCTCGAGGTCGAACCACTCGACGAACTGCTCGCGCGAGAAGATCTCCGCATCGCCGTGCGCCCAGCCCAGGCGGGCCAGGTAGTTGAGCACGGCCTCCGGCAGGTAGCCTTCGTCGCGGTAGCCCGTGACGGCCATGGCGCCATGGCGCTTGCTCATCTTCTCGCCCTGCTCGTTGAGGACGGTCGGCAAGTGGGCGAAGACCGGCGGCGTGCCGCCCAGCGCGCGAATGATGTTGATCTGGCGCGGCGTATTGTTGACGTGGTCGTCGCCGCGGATGACATGGGTAATCTTCATGTCGAGGTCATCGACCACCACGCAGAAGTTATAGGTGGGCGTGCCGTCCGGGCGGGCGATCACCAGGTCATCCAGTTCATCGTTGGAGATCTCGATGCGGCCCTTGACCGCGTCGTCCCACACCACGCTGCCGCCGATCGGGTTCTTGAAGCGGATCACAGGCTGCACGCCGGCCGGCGGCGCGGGCAACTCCTTGCCCGGCTCGGGACGCCAGAAGCCGTTGTAGCGCGGCTTCTCCCCGCGTTCGCGCTGGGCCTCGCGCAGGGCGTCCAGCTCCTCGGTGCTCATGTAGCACGGATAGGCCAGCCCGCTATCGACCATCTGCTTGACCACTTCGCGATAGCGGTCCATGCGCTGCATCTGGTAGTACGGGCCTTCGTCGATATCCATCTCGAGCCAGGCCATGCCTTCCAGGATCACGTCCACCGATTCCTGGGACGAGCGCTCGACGTCCGTGTCCTCGATGCGCAGGATGAAGTCGCCCTTCATGCGGCGCGCAAAGGCCCATGGGTAGAGCGCGGAGCGGATGTTGCCGAGGTGGATAAAGCCGGTCGGGCTCGGCGCGAAGCGGGTGCGGACGCGTTGTGTCATGTCGGAGGCAAACAAAAAAGCCTGCGCGCGGATGCGCGCGCAGGCCGGGTGTAGGATCGCCGCATTATAGCAAGCGGGGCGCCACGGCCGGCCCCGCCGCGCGCCGGATGCCTGCGCGCGCGGAATCATTTATCCTCTGCCCGGTCTGAAATGCTGCCGCGCGGATGCGGCGCTGGCGCCGGCCGCACATCCATGCCCACAATGGCGCCATCGGTGACGACCGCGCCACTTCCCTTCCTTCCTCGATCCATGCAACGACGCAACTTTCTTGGCGCGGGCGCGGCAGCGCTGCTCGCTGCCTGCTCCTTCGGCCCCAAGCCGGGCCCCCTGACCGCCCAGCCCGACACACCGGCTGTCGTGCCCCCGGCACCGTCCCGCCCCATCAAGATCGGCCTCGCGCTGGGCGGGGGTGCCGCCCGCGGCTTTGCCCACATCGGCGTGATCAAGGCGCTGGAAGCCCAGGGCATCCACCCGGACCTGGTCACCGGCACCAGCGCCGGCGCGGTGGTCGCCGCGCTCTATGCGTCGGGGATGAGCGGCTTCCAGCTCAACAAGCTGGCGCTGACCATGGACGAAGCCGCCATCGCCGACTGGGCCCTGCCCTTTGGCACGCGCTTCGGCGGCTGGCTCAAGGGCGAGGCGCTGCAGAACTATGTGAACAAGCTGATCGGCAACCGCCCCATCGAGGCCATGAAGCTGCCCCTGGGCATCGTCGCCACCGATCTCAAGACCGGCCAGGGCATCCTGTTCCGGCGCGGCAATACTGGCCAGGCGGTGCGTGCTTCGAGCAGCGTGCCGGGCGTGTTCCAGCCGGTCTCGATCCAGGGCCATGACTATGTGGACGGCGGGCTGGTGGAGCCGGTGCCGGTGGATTCGGCACGCACCATGGGCGCGGATTTCGTGATCGCCGTGAATATCTCGGCGGATCCGTCCAGCCAGAAGAACGGTGGCCAGAGCGGCGTGCTGCTGCAGACCACGGCCATCATGGGACAGTCGATCAACAAGATGGCGCTGGCACGCGCCGACGTGGTGATCCGCCCCGACCTGCCCGACATGGGCGGCAGCGATTTCACCGCGCGCAACCGCGCCATCCTGGCCGGCGAGCAGGCCATGGCGGCGGCAATGGCAGGCCTGCGCGACAAGCTGGCGCAGGCGCGCCTCAGGCCTGCCGGCACGGTGGCCGCGCAGTAATCCCGCCAACGGCCGCCGGCCGGCGCAAATGAAAAAGGACTGCATGGCAGTCCTTTTTTTGTCCGGAGCCGGGCGCACCCGGCCAGGCTCAGCCGCCGTAGAGCGAACGGCCGCCGGCGTTGGGATCGAAACGCTTGAGCGTCTCGACCATATTGCCGAGGTTGCCGGCGCCCACGCCATCCTGCGGCTTGTCGTCGATGCGGCGGGCACCGTTATAGCGCGTCACCCAGTACGAGGCGCGCATGTCGTCGACACGGATCTTGCTGCCCGTGGACGGAGCATGCACGAACTTGTTGTCGCCGATATAGATGCCGACGTGCGAGAACGTGTGGCGCATGGTGTTGAAAAACACCAGGTCGCCGGGACGCAGGTCGTTGGCCGCCACCGTGATGCCGACCTGGCTCATTTCCACCGAGCGGCGCGGCAGCATGAAACCAAAGGTGTCATTGAACACGTAGCGGACGAAGCCGCTGCAGTCCAGGCCCGATTCCGGGCTGTTGCCGCCGAAGCGGTAGCGCACGCCAATCAGCCCGAGGGCATTCATGACGAGGTCGCCAGCCTTGCTGGCAACGTGGCTGGTGGAACTCATCATCGAGGACAGCAAGCCACGCTTGCCTTCCGGATGCGGGTCCGAGCTCAGCTCGGCACGTGCATCGATGCGGGCGTCAGGGTCCTTGAAGACCGTATCAGCCAGCACTCCATTCGACAGAGCAGCACCGCAGGCAATGGCTATTCCAACGGCGGCGCGCGCCAGGGAATGAAGCACCGTTCGCTGCATTGGTTCTCCTGATCAATCGTTCTCTTTACCAGGCCCGGGACGACACGCCGGGCGGGCTCGAATTCAACGGGGTAGTTCAACGGGGTAAATGTGGCACGCAATAAGCGGACCAGCGTGATCATGTGACGCAGACCACCCGCGCAATCTACAAGCGACGCGCGAACCACCCCCAAAATTAGTTCTCGCCGGATGGTATAAGGTTGTCATTCACATGTCAAAGTACGTTACAAAATCCACCTAAAAGGCTTTGGAATCAAGCCCATACGACAAAAGTCGCATCTGCTTTCTTGTTTTCGTTATGTCAGGCGCGAGTCAGGCGCGAGTCAATCCGGTGACACCCTGAATTCAGTTGCACCAATTTGCGGCGCCGCGGGATCCGCCGCACCAATCTCGGCTGCCAGCATCAGCTTGCGGGTGTAAGCGTGCTGCGGCGCACCCAGCACGGCCTCGGTTTCCCCCGCCTCGACCACCTCGCCTGACTTCATCACGATGACGCGATGCGCCATCGCCCGGATCACGGCGAGATCGTGGCTGATGAACAGGTAGCTGAGGTTGTACTTGCGCTGCAACTGCGTCAGCAGCGCAAGCACCTGCTGCTGGATCGAGACATCGAGTGCCGAGGTTGGCTCGTCCAGCACCAGCACCTGGGGCTTGAGGATCAGCACGCGCGCAATCGCCACGCGCTGGCGCTGGCCGCCCGAGAACTCATGCGGATAGCGACCCAGCGCGGTGCGGTCCATGCCCACTTCGCGCAGCGCCTCGGTGACGCGCTGGCGCATGGCGTCGCGCGACAGCCCCGGCTGGTGCAGGGCCAGGCCCTCCCCCACGATCTGTTCGATGGTCATGCGCGGCGAAAGCGAACCGAACGGATCCTGGAACACCACCTGCAGGCGCGATCGCAGCGTGCTGCGCTCGCGGCGCGAGACATCGTCCAGGCTGCGGCCGAGGAAACGGATCTCGCCGCTGGTGCGCCGCGTCAGGTTCAGCACGGCGTGCGCCAGCGTGGTCTTGCCGGATCCCGATTCGCCCACGATGCCAACCGTCTCGCCCTCGCGCAGCGTGAAATCGACATCCTTCACGGCAGCAAGATGGTCGCGCCCGAACCAGCCGGCCAGGCCGCGCCGCTTGCGCGCGTAGTTCACGCACAGCCGCTGGGCTTCGAGCAGTACCGGCGACAGCGGCACCAGCGGCAGCACCTCGCGGCGCGGCCGGCTGTCGATCAGCTTGCGGGTATAGGGATGGCGGGGTGCGGCAAAGACCTCGGCGGTCTCGCCCACCTCCACCAGCACGCCCTTCTCCATCACGCCCACGCGCTGGGCAAAGGCCCGCACCAGGTTGAGGTCATGCGTGATCAGCATGACCGCCATGCCGAACTCGCTCTGCAGGTCGCGCAGCAGCTCCAGGATCTGCACGCGGATGGTCACGTCGAGCGCCGTGGTGGGCTCGTCGGCCAGCAGCAGCTTCGGCCGGCACGCCAGCGCCATGGCGATCATGGCGCGCTGGCGCTGGCCGCCCGAAAGCTGGTGCGGGAAGCTGTCGAAACGGTGCTCGGCGTCGGCAATGCCGGTGCGCTCGAGCAGCGCCACGGCGCGCTCGCGCGCCGCGCGGCGGTCCAGGCCCTCGTGCAGCGCCAGCGTCTCCACGATCTGGTTGCCGATCGTGTAGAGCGGGTTGAGCGCCGTCATGGGCTCCTGGAAGATCATGGCGATGTCGCCGCCACGGATGCCCCGCATCTCGCGCTCCGACACCTGCAGCAGGTCGCGCCCCTCGAAGCGCACCGCGCCCTGGTAGCGCGCATCCTCCACCAGCCGCAGCATGGCCAGCGCCGTGACGGTCTTGCCCGAGCCGGATTCGCCCACCAGCGCGAAGCGCTCGCCTGCGCGCAGGTCGAAGCTGACGTCGCGCACCGCGCGCGTGGCATCCTCGCCGTGGCCGAACGTGACGGAAAGCCGCTCGATGCACATCAGGGGGCCGCCGGCAGCGCCCCTTTCGGGGCGGGGCTTCTTGCCGTTCTTGGCGCCATTCGAGGCGCCATTCGCGGCGCCGGCTTGTGGCAGCGCGCTCATGGCGTCACCTCCGCGGCCGGCGAGCCTTCGGGCGCCTTCGGCTCCACGCGGCCGCGCAACTGCGCCAGGCCCAGGCGAGTATCGAAGGCGTCGCGCAGGGCGTCGCCCATGAAGGTAAGCAGCAAGAGGGTCAGCACCAGCACGGCAAAGGTCGAAAGGGAAATCCACCAGGCATCGAGGTTGGCCTTGCCCTGCGCCAGCAGCTCGCCGAGGCTGGGCGTGGTGGGTGGCACGCCCAGCCCGAGGAAATCGAGGCTGGTCAGCGCCAGGATGGCCGCGCTCATGCGGAACGGCAGGAACGTGATGACCGGCGTCAGGCTGTTGGGCAGGATATGGCGCCACATGATCTGCACATTGGACAGGCCCAGCGCACGCGCCGCCTTCACATAGTCTAGCGAGCGGTTGCGATAGAACTCGGCGCGCACGTAGTCGGACAAGCCCATCCAGCCGAACAGCGACAGCAGGATGATCAGCAACGCCAGGCTGGGCGTGAAGATCGAGGCGAAGATGATCAGCAGGTAGAGCTCGGGCATGGAGCTCCAGATCTCGATGGCGCGCTGGGAAATCAGGTCGAAGCGCCCGCCGAAGAAGCCCATCAGCGCACCGCTCAGCGTGCCGATCAGCACGCCGATCAGCGTCAGCGCGAGGCTGAACAGCACGGACACGCGGAAACCGTAGAGCAGCCGCGCCAGCACGTCCCGGCCCCGGTCGTCCGTGCCCAGCCAGTTCTCCGCCGAAGGCGGCGCCGGATTGGGCTCCTTGGAGAAGTAGTTGAGCGAGTCGTAGGAATACCGGTTGGGCGGGAAGACGGCGAAGTTACCGTTGCTGGTGATGCGGTTGCGGATGAACGGATCGAGATAATCCGTGCGCGTGGGGAAGTCGCCGTCGAAGGTCGTCTCCGGATAGACCTTGACGATGGGGAAATACCATTCGCCCTTGTACTTCACCACCAGCGGCCGGTCGCTCGACAAGGCTTCGGCGAACAGGCTGAGCACGAAGATGGCGACGAACAGGATCAGGCTCCAGTAGCCCAGCCGGTTGCGGCGAAAGCGCTGCCAGGCGCGCTGGCGCGGCGACGGCGAATGGGGCAGGCCGTTGGGTAGCGTGCGCGAGCGGAATTTCATCGGTGCACGGCCTCGAAGTGGATGCGCGGGTCGACCATCACGTAGCAGACATCGGAGATCAGCCGCGTGACCAGCCCGATCAGGGTGAACAGGTAGAGCGTGCCGAGCACGACCGGGTAGTCGCGCCGCAGCACTGCCTCGTAGGACAACAGGCCGAGCCCGTCGAGCGAGAACAAGGTCTCGATCAGCAGCGAGCCGGTGAAGAACGCGCCGATGAAGGCCGCCGGGAAACCGGTCACCAGCGGGATCAGCGCGTTACGGAAAATATGCTTCCACAGCACGCGGCGCTCGGCCAGCCCYTTGGCGCGCGCSGTCASCACGTACTGCTTGCGGATTTCMTCRAGAAACGMGTTYTTGGTCAGCATGGTGATCACCGCGAAGCTGCCCACCACCGAGGCGGTGATCGGCAATACGAGGTGCCACAGGTAGTCCATCACCTTGCCCATCATCGAAAGCTGGTCCCAGTCATCGGAAGTCAGCCCGCGCAGCGGGAACCACTGCACGAAGGTGCCGCCGCCGAACAACACCAGCAGCAGCACGCCCAGCACGAAGCCCGGAATGGCATAGCCCACCAGCACCACCATGCTGGTGACCACATCGAACCGGCTGCCCGCCCGGATCGCCTTGGAGATCCCGAGCGGCACCGATATCAGGTAAGTCAGGAAAAAGGTCCACAAACCCAGGCTGATGGACACCGGCATCTTGGATTTCACCAGCTCCCACACACTGCGGTGCTGGAAGTAGCTCTGCCCCAGGTCGAAGCGCGCAAAGCGCTTGAGCATGATGAAGTAGCGCTCGAGCGGCGGCTTGTCGAAGCCGTAGAGCGCCTGGATTTCCTTGATCTTGTCCGGGTCCACGCCACGGCGGCCGCGATATTCCGCGCCGCCGCCGCTGGCCTCGCCGCCACCGCCCCGCCCCTTGAGCTCCATCATCATCTGCTCGACCGGGCCGCCGGGCACGAACTGGATCACCACGAACGTCAGGGTGATGACGCCGATCAGGGTCGGGATCATCAGCAGGACGCGCTTGAGGAGGTAAATGAGCATCTCGGTTCCTTCTGTTCCAGTCCGCGCTTATCGGGCAGCCGGCTTGGTGTCGGTACGCCACCAGTTGCTCAGGACCCAGCCTTCGGCCGTGTAGAAATACGGCAGGCGTTCCGGGTAGATCAGTTCCTTGCGGTATGCCACGCGATGCGACGCGCTGTACCAGTTGGGCACGATGTAGTAGCCGTGCATCAGCACGCGGTCCAGCGCCCGCCCGGCATTGACCAGTTCCTCGCGCGTATGGGCGTGCAGCACATTGTCGACCAGGCGGTCGATCGGCGGCGACTTGAGGCCGAACAGGTTGTCCGATCCCGGCGTGGTGGCTGCTTCGCTGTTGAAGCGGTCGCGCAGCTCGTTGCCCGGGCTCTGGGAATCCGGGAAACGGATCGACACCATGTCGAAATCGAAGTCCTCCAGGCGTTTCTGGTACAGCGCGAAGTCGGTGGTGCGCTGGTTCACCTCGATGCCCAGCTTTTCGAGGTTGCGCACATAGGTGGTGATGACGCGGCTCATGGCGCCGCCGTCGTCGAGAAACTCGAAGACGAACGGCTCGCCCTTGGCATTGCGCAGCGCACCATCCTCGTAGGTCCAGCCGGCCTGCGCCAGCAGCCTGCGCGCGTCGCGCAGGTTGTCACGCAGCGAGCGCGGCGGATTGGTGGTGGGCTGCGTCACGATGGGGCCGAACACTTCCGGCGCCAGTTGCGAGCGCAGCGGCTCCAGCAACGCCAGTTCGCCGGGACCGGGCTGGCCATCGAGCGTGGCGCTGGCGGCCAGTTCGCTGTTGGAGAACCAGCTGTCGAGCCGGCGGTAGGCGCCATAGAAGAGCTGGCGGTTCAGCCATTCGAAGTCCAGCGCCAGGATCAGGGCCTGCCTGACCCGCACGTCCTGGAACATCGGCTTGCGCATATTCATCACGAAGCCCTGCATGCCGGCCCCGTTGCGGTGCGGGAAGTCGGTCTTGATC
>NZ_JBFTNF010000082.1:0-28808 GCF_056397345.1 Cupriavidus sp. 05N38 | reverse complement strand
CCGCGGCACCGGGATCGGCGGCGGTGCCGGCTGGCGCGGCCGCGGCCGCGGCGGGCAGCGATCCGGGCCTGGCCACGGCCTGCGCGGCGCCCGCGCCGGGCTGGCCGGACAGCGCGATCAGTGGTGCGCGGGCGGACGGCACGGTCAGGCCCTCGGGCCGCAGCCGCAAGCTCGTTTCCGTTCCCGCGGCGAAGGTCAGCACGGCTGGCGCGGGACGCTCGATATTGCGGATCAGGTGGGGCGTGATCGATAACACGATCTCGGTGTTCTGGTTTTCGTCGGCGGAGCTGCCGAACAGGCGGCTGAGCACCGGCAGGTCCCCGAGGCCGGGAATCTTCTTCGCGTTGCGGCGGTCCTCGTCGCTGATCAGGCCGGCCAGCACCTGGTTCTCGCCGTCGCGCAGGCGCAGCGTCGTGCTGGCCGTGCGCGTGCCGATCTGGTAGGCCACCGAGCCCGACTTGGTCGTGAGCTGGCTCACGATGTTGCTGACTTCGAGCGAGACCTTGATCGCCACGTCGTTGTCCAGGTGCACCGCAGGCTCCACGTCCAGCTTCAGGCCGACATCAATGTAGTTGATGGACTCCGATGCGAAGCCGGTAGCGGTGGATGTGGTGGTGATCAACGGCACGCGGTCGCCGATCAGGATCTTGGCCTTCTCGTGGTTGCGCGCGCGGATGCGCGGATTGGCGAGCAGCTTCGCGGAGGACTCGATGGTGCCTGCGTTGATGGTCAGCGGCCCGATGCCGGCCGCCACCTTCGAGCTGGTCAGGTTCATCAGGTCGCGCAGCGTCAGCACGCCGCCGGCGGCGGATGGGATCGGGGTCAGGCTCAGGCTGTCGGGCCAGGCCACGCCGAGCGTGGTGAGCCGGTCGCGCTTGACCTCCAGGATCTCCACCTCCAGCATGACTTCCGGCTCCGGCACGTCGTGCAGCGCCACCAGCCGCGACGCCAGCCGGATCGCCTCGGGGCTGTCGCGCACGATCAGCATGTTGAGCTTGTCGTCGACGACGACGTCGCGCGTCTTGAGGATGGTCTTGAGCGTGTTGGCCACCATCTTGGCGTCGGTGTTGGCGAGGTGGAAGGTGCGGACCATCAGCTCCTGGTAGTCCTTGAGCTTGTTCGGCGTGTTCGGGTAGATCAGCACCGTATTCTCGTTGAGCACCTGCTGCTCGAGCTGGTTCGTCAGCAGCGTGAAGAACACCACGGACTCGACCGTGCTGTTGCGCAGGAACACCGTGGCCTTCTGGTCTGTGCGCACGTCCTTGTCGAACAGGAAGTTCAGCCCGGACGAGCGCGACACCACCTCGAACAGCTGCTTCAGCGTGACGTCGCGGAACTCGATCGAGATCGGCTTCTTGTAGGCGAGCGCCAGCATCGAGTCGGCCGGGCGGCCGCCGATGTCCTCGGCAGCGCGCCGCGCGGCGCCCGCCGCGTTTTCCGTGGCGGCCACCGCGGCGCCGCGCGCCTTGGCGCGCGCCGCGTCGATCGCGCGCAATCCGGCGAGCGCGCGTTCGTTGGCGCGGTCCAGCGTCAGCGCGCGGCGGTAGATGGCATCGGCCAGGTCCGGCTTGCCGGAGGCCGCCTCGCGCTCGGCGCGCTCCACATAGCTGTTCACGGCCTGCTCGCGCGCCCGCATGTAGCCCATGCGGTACTGCACGTCCTTCGGGTCCAGGATCATGGCTTCCTGGTACTTGCCCATCGCTTCCTCCTGCCGCCCGCTGGCCGCCAGGTCCCGGCCTTCGCGATAGGCCTTGTCGGCGGCGCAGCCGCCCAGCAGCAGCGAAGCGGCGAGCAGGCACGCGGTCCCGGCCCGGCTTGCGAGGCGGGCGAGGGCGCGCGTGGATTGGTTGACTTGCGGCATCAGTCTGCCTCCCCGAGGGACAGTTTCTGCACCTGCTTGAGCGGCAGGTACGTGATGGTCAGGGTCGTCGGCGTGATCGCTTCGGCGCGATAGGTGCCATCGATCATGCTGTGTTCGCGCACGACGTAGGTGTCGCCGCCGCGCGCGAGGTAGGCTTCCCACTTGCCGTTCTCCTGCTTCTTGCCGAGGTAGGTGAAGGGCAGCGGCGGCGCAGTGGGCTTCGGCGGGGGCGCCACGGCGACGGGCGGCGGTGGCGGCGGGGGGGGCGTCCAGTTGTGGCTGTCGAAGAGCGTGCCGTCGGCGGTGTCGCCAGCCCCCAGCAGCTCGGCCCGGTTGTGCAGCGCCAGGATGACGGGCTCGCCGCCGGCCGCGCGCGCTGCAGGGGTGGCCGCCTGCGTGGCATCGGCGCGCGTCACGGCGGCGACGATATCGTCGCCACTCGGCGAGCGGTCGCCGAAGATGGCCAGCGCCGCGGCCGCGAGCAGCGCGGCACCAAGTGCGAGATGCCTGGGCTTCATGGCTGCTGAGCCTGCATGGCGACAATGGTGCCCGGCGCGGGCACCGGGGCCGGCGCGGCCACGGGTTCGGGCGCCGCCGCCGGCGCGGCGGGCATGTCCTTCAGGTGCAAGGTGAAGCGCAGCCGCGCCTCCAGCGTGCCGCTGCCGATCGCGTCGCGGCGGAACGTGATCTCGTCGAGCGAGGCGAACGGGATCGCGAGCAGCGTCTTTTCGCAGAAACGGCGGATGGCGGCGTACGAGCCATTGACCGGCAGCAGGATCTGGTAGCTGTACACGCGGCTGTGGCGGTCGTACACCGACTTGTAGTCGGCCTTGGCCAGCACCAGTCCGTTCTCCCTGGCCTTGTCGAACAGTGTCAGCAACTCCTGCTCGATGTGGCGGCGGTCGCCGAGCGCGCCGTAGAAGAGGGCAAGCCGGTCCTGTGCCGACGTGGGCACGGCCGGTTTCGGCGCGCTCTGCGCGATCCGCTGCGCCATGCGCTCGCGTTGCAGCGAGGCGTGTTGCTGCGCCACGCTGGCCTGCTCGAGCGGGACCCACCAGAGCCAGCACAGCGCGCCCGCCAGGCACAGCGCCGCGGCGACGAGCGTGCCGGCCGCGTTGCGGAACAGCGCGAGACGCGCCTGCAACAGCGATTGCCCGATCAGATGCGTGTTCATTTGTCGCTCTCCGCCCACTGCGCAAGAAACTGGAACCGCAGCGGCCTGTTGGGATCCTGTTCGTTGAGTTCATGCCGCAGCAGCACCACCGACGAGAAGAACGGCTGGCTGCCCACGCGGGCGATGTAGGCGAGCATGTCGGTGCCGTCCTTCGCTTCCGCCACGCCCTTGATGGCGTGGCGGGCTGCGTCCGGGGACAGTTCGAGCAACGCGATGCTGCCTGCGGGCGTCGCCGCCTCGACGGCGCGGAACAGGTCACGCCACGGCAGGTTCAGGCGGGACACGACGTCGTTGACGGCGGCGGCCTGCGCGACCTCCACCGGTGCGGCGTGCCGCGCCGCCTGGCTGTATCCGGCCACGCGCGCGCGCATCTGCTGCAGCTGCCCGCGCTCGAGGTCGCCTTGCCGCGCAAGTCCGGTGGCCGTCACGGCCGCGCTCGCGCATAGCGCCACCCCGGCCGCGCCGGCCAGCCACGCAGCCGGCCGGGTGCCGGCCACGAACCGCCACAGCGAGCGCGGAGCGAAATCGACCCGGCTTGCCTTCATGGCCGTGCTCCGGTGAGGGCGAGTTCCGCGCCGGCCGTTGCCTGCGCCATCACGCCGTCGAGCGCCACGCATTGCGGCGCCTGCACCCCGGCGTCGAACCACGCCGCGGGGACCTGTCCGCACAGGCAGAGCCGCGCGGGCGCCGGCAAGCCGTGGCGCAGCGCTTCGCGCGCCAGTTGCACCGCCAGCCAGGTGCGGTCAAGCGGCGCGATGGCCGGCACCGGCAGCGTGCGCACATCGGTGAGCCGTCCGTGGTCGACCAGGCCCAGCACCAGCGCGTCGTCGTCCATCACGCCGAACCAGGCCCCGCGCGGCAGGGCACGCCGCCAGCGGTTCCACGCAGCGATGAAGCGCGGCTGGATGGCGACCAGCGCGAGGCGGTGGTCCGTGGCCGCCTGGCGCAGTCCGTCCACCAGGCACCGGGGCGCGGCGCAGGCCAGGAACGCGTGCTTCGCATCGCAGTCCGCGCTGATTGCCCAGTCCTCCGCGCGGTCCGCGTAGAGCTGGCCGAAGCGCATGCCGATGGCCGCCTGGCAGTCGCGCAGCCGCTCCGTGTTGCGCGGCGGCGTGACCATGAACATGCGTGTCCAGGCGCTGCCGAGGATCACGGATGTGGGCATGCGGGTGCAGCCGGTGTCCGCCAGCGCTGCGCGCAGGCCGGACAGGGCGCCCACGTCGGGCTCGGCGCTCAGCGGCGCTTCGGCCAGCAGTTCGTTGGTCCGGCGCAGCCAGCCGCATCGGCGCACGAGCGCCACCGAGGACGTGGACAAGCCGATGCGCAGGGAGAGAGGACGTTTATTCATGGAGCGTGACCCGTTTGATTTCTTCCAGCGTGGTGTCGCCTTGCCTGACCAGGTCGAGCGCGGCTTCGCGCAGACTGCGGCTGCCGTTGCGGCGGGCCGCTTCCTTGATCTGGCGGATCGGTCGTTTGTCGATGATCAGCTCGCGCAGCTCGTCGTTGAGGATCAGTATCTCGGCGATCGCGCGGCGCTTGCTGTACCCGGTGCCGCGACAGTCGCCGCAGCCCTTTCCCTGCATGAAGCGCCAGTCCGCGACATCGGCGCGGGCGAGGAACACCTTGGCCAGCTCCGCGTCGTCGGGCTCCTGCGCCGTGGCGCAGCGCGGGCAGTTGAGCCGCACCAGGCGCTGGGCCCAGATGCCATTGAGCGCCGACACGAAAGCGTAGGGATCGATCCCCATGTGCGTGAAGCGCCCGAACACGTCGTAGACGTTGTTGGCGTGTACCGTGGTCAGGACCAGGTGGCCGGTCAGCGCCGATTGCACGGCGATCTCGGCAGTCTCGCGGTCGCGGATCTCGCCGACCATGATCTTGTCCGGGTCGTGGCGCAGGATCGAGCGCAGGCCGCGGGCGAAGCTCAGCCCCTTCTTTTCGTTGACGGGGATCTGCAGGATGCCCTGCAGCTGGTACTCGACCGGGTCCTCGATGGTGATGATCTTGTCGCGCCCGTTGTGGATCTCGGTCAGCGCGGCATAGAGCGTGGTGGTCTTCCCGGAGCCGGTCGGGCCCGTCACCAGCAGCATGCCGTAGGGCTCCTGCGACAGCATCCGCAAGGCGACCAGCGACGGCCCGTCGAAGCCGAGCGCCTCGGGCGTCAGCGAGCCATAGGCGTCGATCATGGCGCGCTTGTCGAGGATCCGGATCACCGCATCTTCGCCGTGAATGCTGGGCATGATCGACAAGCGCAGGTCGATCTCGCGCCCGCCCGCCTCCACGCGGAAGCTGCCGTCCTGCGGCACGCGGCGCTCGGCGATGTCGAGCTCGGCCATGATCTTCAGGCGCGAGATCACCTGCTCGGCGATTTCCACGCCATGGGCGGTCGCGGCATGGTCGAGCACGCCGTCGATGCGGTATTTCACGGCAAGGCCCTGCGCGGTGCACTCGAGGTGGATGTCGGAGGCGCCGGCCTTGAGCGCGTCGTAGAGCGTGGAGTCGACCAGCTTGACCGCCGGGCTGGCCGCCTCGGACAGCGCGGCGAACGACAGCACGGCGGCGGTGCGGCTGCCGTGCGCCTCGCCGTCGGCGCTGCCGACGATGGCGTCCACCGCGCGCACGGTCTCTTCCTGCTTCGACAGGTAGGCCTGGATGTCGGCCTGCAAGGCGAGCCGGTACTCGACCGGCATGCCTGCGCGCGCCTCGAGCCACGTGTGCAGGTCGGTATCGAACGGGTCGGCGATCACCGCCACGCTGTGGCCGCCGTCGTCGCGCAGCAGCACGCAGCGGCGCTGCATGGCCTTGGACAGCGGCAGCTTGTCGAAGACCGGCGCCAGCGCGAGCATCTGCGCGGTCTCCAGCACCTGCAGGCCGAACGCCTGCGCCAGGCTGCGCACGAGGTCGCGTGGCTCGGCCCCGGTGAGGCTTTCGAGCTCGCTGATGAGCGGGCGCTGCGAGCGTTGCGCCTGCCTGCGCGCCTGCTGCAGCAGCGCCGCATCGATGACGATCTGCGGATCGGCGTTCGCGTTCATGTCAGGCCCCCGGCAAGGTCGAAGATCGGCATATAGAGCAGCACGACGATGGTGCCGACGATCAGGCCGATGGCGGCCATCAGCAGCGGCTCGAACATCCGCATGAAGCGCTCGATCCACCGGCCGATTTCGCCGTCGTAGAAATTGGCGGACTGCGTCAGCATGGCGCCCAGCTCGCCGCTGCGCTCTCCGACACGGAGCATGCGCAGCGAGACGGGCGTGGTGAGTCCCTGTGCCTCGAAGGCTTCGGACAGCGGCAGCCCGGACTGGATGGCCAGCCGCGCCGCGCCGAGATTGCCGCGCACGCCCGGCGCGGCCATCGCCTGCGCGGTGTCGATGGCGGCGACGATGTTGATGCCGCCCTCGAGCAGCATGCCAAGCGTCAGGTAGAGCCTGGAGAGCCCGACGATGCGCACGCATTCGCCGAGGCCGGGCAGGCATGCCAGCAGGGCGGCGATGCCGTGGCGGGCCAGCAGCCGGCGCGCCCCCAGCCACAGCGCCGCGGCGCCGAGCAGCGCCGCCGGCGCCAGCAGCGTGCCGTGGCGCCCGGCGAACTGCCCCCAGGCCAGCAGTTGCTGCGACAGCCACGGCAGGCTGCGTCCCGCGCCCTGGTACACCTCCGCGAAGCGCGGCACGACGTAGCCGATCAGGAACGCGCTCACGGCGCCGCCCACGATCAGCAGGATCACCGGGTAGATCGCGGCGCTGGTCAGCTTGCCGCGCACGGCGTCCAGGCGCTGCTGGTAGTCCACGTAGCGGCCCAGTGCCTGCGGCAGGTCGCTGGTGTTCTCCGCCGCCTGCACGATGCCAACATAGAGCGGGGGGAACACGCCTTGCCGCTCGGCCAGGACCCGCGAGAAGCGCTTGCCTTCGCGCAGCCCGGCCAGCAACTGCGCGAGGATATCGGCCGATGCCGCATTGCCTTCCTTCTCCTGCAGCGCTTCGAGGCATTCCACGAGACTCAGCCCGGCATTGAGCAGGGCCAGCAGTTCCTGGCTGAACAGCGCCACCGAGAAGCGGCCGCGCCGGCCGGGCAGGCGCGGCCCGCCCGCGTGCGCGCGCACCGGGATGACGGCAGCGGGATAGAGCCCGCGCGCCTCCACCTGGCTGCGCACGTCCGCTTCGTCACGGGCGTCAAGCCGCAGGCGGACCATCAGGTGGTCCGCTGAGAGGGCGCGCACATCAAACTGCATGGTGTTGTCTCCACGACTTCCGGTACCGGCGGTGCCTGGCCAGCGGGGAACGCGGGGTTCCCCGGGGCTCGGCGCGCCTCGACGCCTGGACAGCCTTGCCTGCGCCGCGCATTGGCGCGCGGTGCAGGGCGGCGTGCCTAGCAGCGTGCCTTGCTGGCGGGCATGCACGCGCGTCCCGCCGGGACGGTGCGTGCGCATCCCGCGCGCCAGTGCGCGTTCGCCGCCGGCCGGAGGCAATACCGGCTGCCCTTGTGGAAACTGGATATGGTTGGCTTCATGTCACCCCCGACCCGCTAGGGTTTGTCTTTGTCTTCGCGCCGGACCCGTTCCGCCGCGTCTTGCGGCAGGCGCCCCGGCGTTGCCGGTGGCCCTGTGTTCCCCTGTCGCCGCGAGCTCAGTTGGGCACGGCTGGCTCGCCGTTGCCCACGCGCGGCGCTTTGTTTTCTTGTCTGGCAAGGCGCCCGGTGCATGCCCTGCTGCGGTGTTCCGTTCCGTCTTCAGTTGGTGATGTCGGCGTTGTCGCCGGTGCCGCCCGCCTGGCCGTCCTTGCCGAACGAGCGGATCTCGATCTCGCCGGCGGTGCCGGGCGACTTGTATTGATACGGGTGTCCCCACGGATCGGCGGGGACCGCTTTCTTCAGGTACGGGCCGTTCCACTGCGAGCCGCCGCCCGGCTTGCTCACCAGCGCAACGAGGCCTTCCTCTGTGCTCGGATAGCGCCCTACGTCCAGGCGATAGGTGTCGAGCGCCTTCTCCAGCGCGTCGATCTGCGCCTTGGCGATGGTGCGCTCGGACTTGCCGAGCTGCGAGAAGTACTTCGGCCCGACGTAGGCCGCGAGCAGCCCGATGATGACCACCACGATCAACAATTCGAGCAGCGTGAAGCCGGCGCCGGGGTGGCGGTGCGGATGCGTATTCATGGCGGCTCTCGTGGCGTCTTTCATGGCGTCCTTCACGGCTTGGCCTGGTTGCGGCTGGATTGCATGCGGGCGAGCACGGCCGGCACGTAGAGCATGGTTTCGCGGTACGGCGGGATGCGCCTGGCGTGCCTGGCCACGGCGCCCTCGCCGGCGTTGTAGGCGGCCAGCGCCAGCGCCACGTTGCCGCCGTGCAGGTCGAGCAGATACTTCAGGTGGCGGACTCCGGCCTCGATGTTCTGCGCGGGATCGGACAGCTCGGTGACGCCGTACATGGCCGCGGTCGACGGCAGCAACTGCATGACGCCGGTGGCGCCCTTGGCGGAGACGGCGGCGGGGTTGCCCCTGGATTCGACCTCGATCACCGCCTTGACCAGGGCGGCATCCACGGCGTGCTTCGCCGACAGTTGCTCGACCAGCGCCGCCAGCGGCAGGTCGCGCAGGCCCGCCGGCGCGGAGCCGTTGTCGGGGCGCGCGCCAGCGCGAGACGCGACGGCCTTGCCCGGCACGGCGGCGCGCGGCGTTTCGCCGCGCAGGTAGAGCCGGTAGCTCTTGTCGAGTGGCTGGCTGGCGAAGCGCACCTCCCCGTCCGGTCCCTCGGAGCGGTAGATGTCTGCGGCATACCCCGCTCCCGAATAGCCATAGCCTGTCTGGCCAATCGAAAAAGAGATGAGAATTTTTATTATTGGGCTCATGTCAGCTCCTCACCAACATGGCAAAAGATTAGCACGGGGATAATCCAAAAGAAAAGATGGGGCGGACCATCCTGTGGGATGAATGACAGGCGCTGTTACAAGGTTGAAAAGATTATTCCGTTGCGGATATTGGTGTCTGGCCACGCTGGATGCAACTAGAGGCCGCCATATTGAAATGTCCACACATTGCTCATCCATCTGCATGATAGCGTGGTCAGGCACAATCAATAAATTATTAGGCGTTCGCGCAAACCGGTGGGAAACCGGTGTCTCGCGAGCTAATAAAAAGGGCGAAGCGAAGAAACCGGCATTAGTTTTTATTTTAATAAAAACGAAAATGCAAACGGTTCTCGAATGGGGCGTCAAGCTCCGGCCGGCGGCGCAAGCGCCATCCGGCAACGCCTGCAGGGAAAGCCCCGGGGGGGGATCAAGGGAGAGCATGCCATGCGGCATCAGACGTGTATGAATCCGTCACGGGCGATTACGCCGTGCCGGTTCGGGGTCTTGTCATTTTTAACCATCCAAGCTGCGGAAAACCCCAGGTTGGTGCACCGAAGTCAATGGTTCCGCCGGCTCTAATTAGCGCCGCCGCGGAACAGGTCATTCCACGTAATTAAAGGGAGGCTGCTGGGCGGCAGGGGTGCGCTCGTCCGGAGAAAATGGTATCAAAACAGGATGGTAAAAAAATGAGTAAATCGGGTGGGCGGGAAAATAAACGGGAAAATAGAAGGGCATTCTTCGGGCGGGCAGCGGCCGGCGCGACAGCGGCAGTGCTTGGAGAGGGACTGGGTACGCAAGGCGCGCTGGCCAAGGACGGCGGCGATTCGCGTGGCAGCCCGGCGACACGGCCCTTTATCGAGGTATTGCCGGTGCCGCCGGTCAAGCAGCCGGTGCCGGCACTGGTCCCGGCGGCGCAGCGCGTGCCCGGCGCCGGCGAATGCGGCCGCGCGGAACACCAGCGCTGGGCCGACTTCACCGCGCAGCGGCTCTACGAGCTGCGCGTCAGGCAGGCGCTGCACTCGTTCCACCGCGACCTGCCGACGCAGCCGGTCTGGGGCTACGACGGCCTCGTGCCGGGCCCGACCTTCGTGGCCCGGTACAACGAGCCCATTGTCGTGCGCATCCACAACGACCTGCCGGCGAACCATATCGGGTTCGGCTCGCCGGAGATCAGCACGCACCTGCACAACCTGCACACCGCCTCCGAGAGCGACGGCTTCACCGGCGACTACTACAGCGCGGGCAAGGCCGGCCCCACGCTCAGCGCACCGGGCGGATACAAGGACCATCTCTACCCGAACTGCTATGCCGGGTACGATGCCTATGCCGCGACGCATGGCGACTCCCGCGAGGCGCTCGGCACGCTGTGGTACCACGACCACCGGCTCGATTTCACCGCGCCCAACGTGTACCGCGGCCTCAGCGGCTTCTATCTGCTGTTCGACGAGCTGGATTCGGGCAACGAGAACGACCCCAATCCCAATGCGCTGCGCCTGCCCAGCGGGGTTGGCGTCTACGACATCCCGCTCGTCATCCAGGACCGCCAGTTCGACGCCAAGGGCATGCTCTATTTCGATCCGTTCAATTCGGATGGCATCCTCGGCGACAAGTTCTGCGTCAACGGCAAGATCCAGCCGCTGTTCGAAGTGGAGCGCCGCAAATACCGCTTCCGCCTGCTCGACGGCGGCCCGGCGCGCTTCTACGAGTTCTACCTGACCTACAAGGGCGTCGACCAGGAGTTCACCTACCTGGCCAACGACGGCAACCTGCTGCCGGCGCCGCTGGCGATGAAATCGATCCGGATGGGCGTGGCCGAGCGCGCCGACATCGTCATCGATTTCTCCCGCTATCCGATCGGCAGCCAGCTGTTCCTGGTCAACCGCCTCGAACAGACCGACGGGCGTGGCCCGAGCGACAAGCGCTTGTCGCCGGGCACGCAGATCCTGCGCTTCGATGTGCGGGCCGATCCCAGGGTGCCCGATGCCAGCCGCGTGCCGGCCACGCTGCGCGAGGTGCCGCCGATGCCGACGGCCGCGCAGCTCAAGAAGCTGCCGACCCGCGTGTGGGAGTTCGACCGATCCAACGGCGGCTGGACCGTCAACGGGCAGCTGTTCGACGTCACGCGGCCGGCGGCCACGCCCCGGCGCGGCGCCGAGGAGGTGTGGGTGCTGCGCGGCAAGGGCAACTGGTCACATCCGGTCCATATCCACTTCGAGGAAGGCCGCATCCTGTCGCGCAACGGCAATGCGCCGCCGCCGCATGAGCGCGGGCGCAAGGACGTGTATGTGATCGGGCCCGGCGAAGAGGTGAAGCTGTTCATCCGCTTCCGCGACTACGAGGGGAAATACATGATGCATTGCCATAACGGCCAGCACGAGGACCACGCGATGATGATCCGCTTCGACATCGTGCCCTGATCCGGCGAACGGCACGCACGACGCGATACACGGCCCGGTACACAGAGCGAACGCACGCACGACCAAAACCATGGCGGAGCACGACAACATGTCTTCCAAGCGAACCCTCCTGAAAGCCCTGTGCGGCGCGGCGCTGCTGCCGGCGGCGGCGAGCGCCCGCGGCCTGGCCGTTGCCGCCAGGCACGGCCCGCGGGCCGGCTATTTTCCCAACGTCATGTTCGAGACGCACGACGGGCGCAAGGTGCGTTTCTACGACGACGTCGTCAAGGGGCGCCTCGTCGTCTTCAACATGATGTACACCGCCTGCGCCGGCATCTGCCCGCCCAACACGGCCAACCTGATGGCGGTGCAGGCCGCGCTCGGCCACCGCGTGGGTCATGACATCCACCTGGTCTCGCTGACGCTGCAGCCCGAGCTCGACACGCCCGCGGCGCTGCAGGCGTATGCGCGGCAGTACGGCATCCGGCCCGGCTGGACGTTCCTGACCGGCCGGCGCGCCGACATGGACCTGGTCAGGCGCAGGCTCGGCTTCTACGACTCGGATCCGGCGGAGGACGCGCTGCTGTCGCGCCATACCGGCATGCTCAGCATCGGCAACGAGCCGCTCGACCGCTGGTGCATGATGCCCGCGCTCACGGCGCCGCAGCAGATTGCGCACGCGGTGCGGAACATGGCGTAGTCATCGGCACAAGCGCCGCGGCTTGCAAGCGGCGCGTGCCCGCAACCTTGGCAACCGGGGATCGAAGGAGGCTTGTTGGGTCTGTGAGCAAGCGCGGTGGCGGCGATGCTGCCGGCGGCGCGAGGCAAGTCGACGGGCCCGGGGGCGGGCGGTGGCGCCCGACCGGGCGCGCCAGGGTGACGATAAGTGGAGGGCAATATCATGAACGACGCGATTGACATGACTAGGCGGCACGGGGCGGCACGTGCAGCGCTTCGCACGACGCGAGAGCGGCTGGCGTACCGGCGGCTCGGGGCCTGGCTGGCGACGATCCTGCTCCTGGTGCAGCTGTGCTGGCAGCAACAGGCGCTGGCGCAGCTGCCGCCGCCGGGCACGGCATCGCAGTTCGACATCGTGGGGTTCCTGCAGGAGGCCACGTTGAACGGGCCGAACCCGACCGCCGTCACCGGCGGCAAGCTCAAGGTCAATGGCCACGTGGTGGTCGTGCCGGACCACACCATCGTGATGCTTCCGGCGAACGCGCTGACCTGGAAGGAGCTGTTCGACCAGGCGCCGGCACCCTACACGGGCGTGTCGAGCGGCATGGCGCTCGCCGACTCGCCGCAGCCGCTGACCACGTATGAGGTGCACGTGATCGGCAATCGCGTCGGCGACACCTATATCGCCGGGCTGATCTTCCTGTCGCAACAGGACCTGAATGCCGGCGCGGGCTATATCAATTACATCGATTACGCCGCCGGCGAGATGTACGTGGGCGGCAAGCTGACACTCGACCTTGCCACCGGCGTGCCGCAGAACGTGCTGTCGGCCGGCAATCCGGGCACGCGCGTGCGCATCAACGATCCCGACGGGAAGTACGGGCGCGCGGGCAGCCCCGACAAGCGCTTCACGCTCGATCCTGACAACCCGACCATCCGCAGCGCCACCGGCTTCCCCATGTGCCTGCCGCGGACCAACCCCAATGATCCGCAGGCCATTCCCGATGCGCTGTGCCCGCAAGGCAACCGGCCCAAGGACGTGGCCGGCAACTTCGTGCCGGCCTTCACCATGCCGGCGCCGGCTGCGCTGGCGCCGGGCCAGCTGCCCGACCCGCGCATCATGGCGCCGTTCCAGGTCGGCGACTACGTCAACTTCGCCGGCACACTGGTGACCGACAGCGGCACCAGCGGCGCGTACCCGGGCGGCAGCGCCGGCACCTACGTGTCCGCGCATACCGTGACCAACAACGTGGCCATCTATACCGCGCCCGGTACCAACCCGGCCTACGTCGCGGTGGAGGTCACGATCATCGGCACGGGCGGGCTGACCGTGATCGGCGCGGGCGAGGCCGCGATCCGCACGCGCTTCGAAGGGATGACCACCGACCCGAGCCGCAACATCCATCTCTACGGCATCGACGTCAACACCGACGGCTCGACCACCGATCGCGACTGGGGCACGATCGCGGTCGACCCGGGCCCGCCGAACGGCGCGGTACAAGGCCGCTGGCGCTTCCGCCCGCCGTGCACCGCCGTCACGGCGACGGTCAAGGCCTGCACGCCTCCCGCGGGCGGCAACTTCATCCCCCCGACGCGCGAGGTGCGCGCCGTGATCGAAGGCGCGTGGACGCCCGCGACCCGGCAGGCCGACACCGGCGGCGCCAACGGGCTGATGGCAGGGCAGTATCGCGCGCCGATCCTGGAATACATCTTCCCGGAGAACGTGCCCGGCACGCCGCCGCCGCCCAACAACTTCGAGACGATCCCGTTCCTCGCGCAAGGCGGCTACACGTCGTCGGCCGGCACCATCGTCGGGCAGCTCAACCCGTGGCCCGGCGCGCAGGCACCGGGCACCTGCACGGCGCCGGCCGCCAATGCCGGCACCGACTTCAGCGTGGCCTCGGGCGCGCGGGCGGTACCGCTCACCGGCAGCGCGACCGGCACGGGGCCGTTCACCTATGCCTGGCAGGCCGTGTCGCCGCCGGGCACGGTGATCACCAACCCGACCTCGCCGAACCCCACGTTCGACGCGCCCGTCATTGCAGCCGGCGGCGCCGCGCAGACGATGACGTTCCGGCTGACCGTCACCGGCTGCAAGAACCAGACGGCGACGTCCACCGTCACCGTGACGGTGCTGCCGCCGAGCCACCCGGTGCCGGTGATCAACCCGATCGCGCCGGTCACCGTCAACTCGGGCGTGCCGGTCACGCTGACCGCCAGCAGCAGCGGCGCAGCGGGCACCACGTACACGTGGACGCAGACGGGCGGCCCGGCGCAGGCGTTCTCGCAGCAACCGGCGGGCTCGGCGTCGATCCGCTTCACGCGGGCAATTCCGCTCGGGCAGATCACGCGCGACGTGCTGACCTTCACCGTGACCGCGAACGACGGCGGGCAGGTGTCGCAGCCGGTCAGCGTCACGGTGACGGTTGTGCCGGTGCCCGACGTGGTGACCGTCACCACGGCTGAGTACCGCACGTCCAAGCAGCGACTCGACCTGACGGTCACGTCGTCCATCGTGAACCCGAACCTGGTGTTGACGCTGCAGCCGTACCGCACCACCACGGGCGCGCTGTTCGACCCCGGCACGCTGGGCGCGACGCTGGCCAATACCGGCGGCGGCACCTACACGCTGGTCCTGGTCGGCGCGCCGCAGCCGGCGGCGCCGCCGGCCACGCCGCTGACCGTGAAGTCGAGCATCGGAGGCACGAGCCCGCAGACGGCACTGACGCGGATACGCAACTAGTACGCAAAGGGCATGGCCGGGATGCGGTTCGCGCCGCATCCCGGACCACCAGCCCGCCTTGACAAGCATTGCGCCAGGGCGCGCCGCGCGCGGCGCACACCTGGTGGACACGGGGAGAGAGGGTCATGAGCCAGCACCAGCCCGGAGACGGGGTAGGGGGAGCGTTGCCCGAAGCTGCGCGGGCAGCGCCAGCGGCAGCGACAGCGCAAGCCTTCGGGGAAGCGGCGGCACAGGCCGCGCAAGAACATTCGGGGGCGCGCCGGCGGGCAGCCCGGCGCGTGGCGCGGTGGCTCGTCGCGGGCGCGGCAGGCGCGTTGCTGGTGGTGCCACTGGTCGGCTCGCACCTGCTGCATGCCCAGTCGTCGACGCAGATATTCCCGGTGCAGCGGCCGCTCGGGTCGCTCAAGACGGTGCCGGTGCCGGGGCCGACTGACCAGGAGCTGGCGGAGTTCGTGCGCGACAAGACCGCCGCGGTCCAGCTCGGCAAGGCGCTGTTCTGGGATGCCCGCGTGGGCAGCGACAACCGCACCGCCTGCGCCACCTGCCACTTCCATGCCGGCGCGGACAACCGCATCACCAACCAGATCAACCCCGGACTGCTGGCCGGCGACACCGCGTTCCAGGCGGGCGGCAACTATGCCGGCCCGAACTACACGCTGCGTGCGGCCGATTTTCCGCTGACACGCCATGGGGACATCGACGATGCGGGGACCATCGCCGCGGACGTCAACGACGTGGTGTCATCGCAGGGCGTGTTCACGGCGAAGTTCGATGCCGTGCGCGCCAATGCCAGGCCAGACGACTGCACCGTGGTCACCGATTCGGTGCTGCACGGCGGCACCGGCTTCGACCTCAACGGCGTGAACACCCGGCGCGTGGAGCCGCGCAATACGCCGAGCGTCATCAACGCGGTTTTCAACTTCCGCAATTTCTGGGACGGCCGGGGCAACAACGTGTTCAACGGCGGCGACCCGTTCGGCCTGCGCAACACGCAGCCGCTGGCGTGGAAGTTCGATAAGGGTGTGCTGCGCAATGTCGCCGTCTCGCTGTCCTCGTCGTCGCTGGCCTCGCAGGCGTCGGGCCCGCCGATGAGCGGCAACGAAATGAGCTGCCAGGGGCGGGCGTTCGTGGAGCTGGGGCAAAAGCTGCTCAAGGAGCGCCTGCTGGCCGATCAGGACATCTCGCCGCGCGACAGCGTGCTGGGCGCCTACGCGCTGCGCGCGCCGACGTACGCGGAGCTGATCAGGAAGGCGTTCCGTCCGGAGTTCTGGTCCGCGCCGGTCATCCTCAGCCTGCCGGGCTCGCACGCACTGAACTTCAAGCCGATGGACCTGCAGCGGCAGCGCCGCCGGGACGACAATGACTTCGACTTGCGGCGCTTTCGCGGCAACCTCGTCACCACGCAGATGGAGGCCAACTTCGCGTTGTTCTTCGGCATCGCGGTGCAGATGTACGAGGCCACGCTGGTTTCCGACGATACGCCGTTCGATCGCTTTGCCGAGGGCGACCGCACCGCGCTGACCGCGCAGCAGATGCGCGGGCTCATGCTGTACCAGGAGCGCGGGCGCTGCATCAGCTGCCATGGCGGCCCCGAGACCACCAACGCGGCGTTCAGCAACGTGCAGAACCAGCGCGTGGAGCGCATGACCATGGGTGACGGCGCCGTGGGCATCTACGACACCGGCTTCTACAACATCGGTGTGCGGCCGACGCGGGAGGATATCGGCCTCGGCGGCAACGATGCGTTCGGCAATCCGCTGTCGGAAACGCGCATGGCGCAGCTCGGCAAGGGCGCGCTGCTGGGCAACGGCTTCGGCAGCAGCCCGTTCCCGCAGGGGCAGCGCATCGTCGCGGACGGGGCGTTCAAGGCGCCGGGCCTGCGCAACGTCGAGTTCACCGGGCCGTACTTCCACAACGGCGGGAAGTCCACGCTGATGCAGGTGATCGACTTCTACAACCGGGGCGGGGATTTCGCCTACGCCAACCGCGACGACTTCGATTTCCATGTGGGCCCGATCGGCCTGAGCCAGGCCGAGAAGGAGGATCTTGTGTCGTTCCTGCTGTCACTGTCGGACGACCGGGTGCGGTACAGCCGCGCGCCGTTCGACCATCCGTCGATCTGCATGCCGAACGGTCACCAGGGCGGTTCGCGGTCCGTGGCGCAGGACGTCCGCAAGGGGACCGCCATCGACCTGATGCAATGCGTGCAGGCGGTCGGGGCCGACGGCACGCGCAAGGGTTTGCAGACGTTTCTGGGGCTAAGTCCGTTCGCGCACTGAATTGCGGCGTCGAGACCGCGTCATGCAGAACGTTGCGCTGAATGGCAAATGGGGAGGCCATCGTATGTCGGATCCAATCGAACCAACCGGCGGCGCGGGGGCGCGCCGGGGCAGTGGCCGGGGCGTGGTCGGGGCGCCGTTCGCGCTGCTGTGGCTGCTGGCGCTGGCCGTGCTGGCGGCGCTGGCGATGCCTGCCCGCGCGCAGGCGCCGGCGCCTGGCGTCGACGCGCAGTTCGACGTACTGGGCTATATCCAGGAGGCCACCCTCGACGGCTGCGGCGACGCGCTGTGCGGCGGCAAGATGCGGGTCAACGGCCACACCATCGTCATTCCCGCCAATACCATCGTGATCCTTCCGGCCAACGCGCTGACCTGGAAGGAGCTGTTCACACAGGCGCCGGCGCCGTACACCAACGTGGCCACCGGCATGGCGCTGGCTGACCTGCCGGCGCCGCTCAGCGGCTACGAGGCGCACGTGATCGGCAACCAGGTGGACGATGTCTATATCGCCGGCCTGGTCTATATCTCCCAGCAGTCGCTCAACAGCGGCACGGGCTTCATCAACTACATCGACTACGCGGCGGGCGAGCTGCGCGTGGGCGGGCGGCTGGTGCGCGACGGCGGCGGCGTGCCGCAGAACGTGCTGGACGCCAGCAAGCCCGGCACGCGCGTGCGCATCAACGATCCGGGCGGGCGCTTCGGGCGCGCCATGTCGCCGGACCGGCGCTTCACGATCGATGCCGACAACCCGACCATCCGCAGCGCGACCGGCTATCCGATGTGCGTGCCGCGCGTGGACGCGTCGCGCCAGGCCGACGATGCGGCGTGTCCGCAGGGCAACCGGCCCAGGGACATCAGCGGGCAGTTCTCCACCAACTTCACCATGCCTGACCCGGCGGCGCTGGCGGCCGGGCAACTGCCGGACCCGCGCATCATGGCGCCCTTCGAGGTGGGCGACCATGTCACCTACTCCGGCACGCTGGTCGGCGACCGTGGCGCTCAGGGCCCGTACCCGCCGACCGACGCGACCTATGTGTCGGCGCACACGCTGGTCGCCAACATCGGCATCTTCACGGCGCCGTTCACGGACCCCGCATATGTCGCGATCGATGTGACGATTCTCGGCAACGGCGGCATCTCGGTGCCGGCGAACCAGGAGGCAGTGGTGCGCACGCGCTTCGAGGGCGTCACCACCGACCCCAGCCGCAATGTCCTCCTGTACGGCATCGACGTCGCGCCCGACGGCACCACGAGCGAGCGCGAATGGGGCATCGTGGGTGTCGATCCCGGCGCCCCGACCGGCACCGTCAAGGGCCGCTGGCGCTTCCGCCCGCCATGCACGGGCCTGGTCGCCACGTTCAATTTCTGTTTCGGCCCGCTCGAGGAGAACACGTTCCTGCCGGCCACGCGGGAAGTGCGCGCCGTCATCGAGGGTGCGTGGACGCCGGCCACCAGCACGCCGCTGAAGAATGGCCTGATTGCCGGGCAGTACCACGCGCCGATCCTCGAATACCTGTTCCAGGAGAGTTTCCCCGGCGTGACGCCGCCGCCGATCAGCTTCGCGACGATGCCCTTCCTGGCCAGGGGCGGCTACAGCTCGTCGAGCGGCGTCGTGGCCGGGCCGCTCAAACCCTGGCCGGGATCGGGCCAGCCGGTGTCATGCACGGCGCCCCGGGCCAGCGCCGGCGCCAACATGACCGTGCAATCGGGCGCAACCAAGGTGCAGCTCAACGGCACCGCGAGTGGCTCCGGGCAGCTTGCCTACGCATGGACGCCGCCGAAGGGCGTGACGCTCGCACCGTCCGCCTCGGTCCTCAACCCGACCTTCACCGCGCCCACGGTGACGGCCACCAACACGCTGCTGTTCACGTTGACCGTGACCGGCTGCGACGGCCTGCAGGCCACCTCGGCGATGACCGTCACTGTCACGCCGCCGCAGGCCGCCGTGCCGTTCGTCAGCCCGTTGTCGCCCCTGACGGTGCCTTCGGGCTCGACGGTGGTGCTGACCGCCAATGGCACCGGCGCCCACAAGCTCAGCTACACGTGGACGCAGACCGGCGGGCCGCCGCAGGCATTCAGCCAGCCCAGCGGCAGCGCGAGCATGACGGTCAGCCGCGCGTTGCCGGTCGGCCAGTCCGCCAGCGACGTGCTCGCGTTCACGGTGATCGCCACCGACACGGTCACCAACGCGAAGTCCGCGCCGGTGACGGCCACCGTCACGTTCACGCCGGCGGCGGACACCGACACCATCACCGTGGCCGAGTACCGCATCTCGCGGCAGCGGCTCGACGTGACGGCGGTCTCGTCCGTGGCCAGCCCGAAGGTCGTCCTCACGCTGCAGCCATACCGCACGACCAGCGGCAGGCTGTTCGACCCGGCCACGATGGGCAACACGATGACCAACAACKGGGGCGGCAACTACACGCTGTCGCTGGTCGGCGCGCCACAGCCCGGGCCGGGGGAGGGCCTGGTCGTGAAGTCGAACCTGGGCGGCAGCAGCCCGCCGACGCCGTTGACGCGCGTGCGCAACTGACGCTGCGCGCAGTGGGATGCAGTACCCGGGAGGCTGCCGCGGCGGGCCTCCCGGCGACCACGGGCGGAAGGCGCACATGTGCGCGCCTTACCGGCCGGGCGCAGGAAGCGGCAATGCTTGTACGGGGAGGGCCGGCGCATGCGCCGGAAAAGTTCGACACCGAGACGGAGAGGAAACCATGCTGTATCTACCCAGTAACGCACCGGCAGAAGAGGTCCGCAAGGCCGAGCGGGCACGACGGAACCGGCTGGAGATCGTACAGGCACTGTCGCACGGGAAGGTCACGCGGCGCGAACTGCTCAAGTGGGGGCTGATCACGGCGACCGGCATGCTGGCGAACAAGCATGGGCTGAACCCCTTCGTCGGGCAGGCGTGGGGCAAGGGCGGCAGCGGCAGCAGCGGCAGTGGCAGCGGCGGCAGCAGCGGGTCTCCCACCGGCATCGCAGCCAGCTCGCTGTTTGGCGCGGCGCCGTTCAGTCAGCCCATGCCGCGCATGGACGTGCTGCCGCGCAAGCCGGTTTCGGCGCTGAGTCCGGCGCCCACGCACGAGGCCAACACCACGCTCCAGGCGGTGCCGGCGGTGCTGGGCGGCGGCTTCGGCCCGGTCGAAGGCCGCCCGCCCGGCCCGATCTGGGCGCACCAGGGCTGGGACATTCTTCCGCCCCAGGTCGCCTACGAGGTGGCCACCAGCGGCCTTACGCACAACTTCGCCTACAACCCTGGCGTCGACTCGCGCCTGAACTGCGGCATCGATCCGCTGCATTCGGTACAGACGTGCTTCCACCCCAGCATGCCGGACCAGTCGGCGACCAAGTTCTGGACCTTCAACGGCACGTTCCCGCCCAAGCTGGTGCTGGCCCGCTACGGCGAGCCCATCTTGTACCGCCACCACAACGCGCTGCCGGCCGACCGCACGCAAAACGGCGGCTTCGGCCTCCATACGCTGTCGACGCACGAGCACAACGGCCACCATGGCGCGGAGAACGACGGGTTCACCGGTGCATTCTTCTTCCCGGGCCAGTTCTACGACTATCACTGGCCGCTGGTGCTCGCCGGCTTCCGCTCGATCAACACCACGGCCAGCGACCGGCGCGCCGGCAGCCCGGACGGCAACGGCGGCATCACGAAGATCCCCGGGGACTGGCACGAGACCATGAGCACGCACTGGTTCCACGACCACATGTTCAGCTTCACATCGCAGAACGTCTACAAGGGCGTCGCGGCGATGATGAATATCTACAGCGCGCTGGACCGCGGCAACGAGTCGATCAACGACGGGGTGAACCTGCGGCTGCCGAGCGGGCGCGCCAAGGACTGGGGCAACCTCGACTACGACGTCAACCTGATGCTGGCCGACAAGGCGTGGGACCGCGACGGCCAGATGCAGTTCGACATCTTCGACCTCGACGGCTTCCTGGGCGACCAGCCCACCGTCAACGCGGTGTACAAGCCGTACTTCGAGGTCGAGCGCCGCAAATACCGCTTCCGCATCCTCAACGCCTCGGTGTCGCGCTTTTTCAAGCTGATGCTCAGCGACGGCTCGCCGATGATCCAGATCGGCAACGACGGCAACCTGCTGCCGCGCCCGGTCGTGCTGTCGCAGCTCGACGAGATGGGCATCGCCGAGCGCTACGACATCGTTATCGACTTCTCGCGCTATACCAATGGCGCGCGCGTGCAGCTGGTCAACCTGGCCGAGCACGACAACGGCAAGCGCGTGGCGCATGACCTCACGCTGGGCGAGGCGCTGTCGGGCAAGTCGAAGGACACGTGCGTGGGGCCGATGCTCGAGTTCCGCGTGGTGCGCGATCCGCCGCAACCCGACCTCAGCCAGGTGCCGGCCACGATGATCCCCAACCCCGACCTGTCGAAGATCCCGGTGGCGCGCGAGCGCACCTTCATCCTCGGGGACGGGGCGAAGCAGACGACCGGGAAGTCCGCTTCGGGCTTCTTCGGCCCGTGGGGCATCCGCGTGGATGGCGGCGACACGCTGGCGGCGGACTACGGCCGGGTGTCGGCGGCGCCAAAGGCCGGCACGCGCGAGATCTGGAACCTCGTCAATGCTGGCGGGGGCTGGGACCACCCGCTGCATATCCATTTCGAGGAGGGGCAGATCCTCGAGCGCGATGGCAGTGCGCAGAAGGTGCCGGCCTGGGAACAGGGCCGCAAGGACGTCTACCGGCTGCACCCGAGCGGCAAGCTCAAGATCACGATGCAGTTCCGCGACTGGGGCGGCATGTTCATGGAGCACTGCCACAACACGGTTCACGAAGACAACGCCATGTTGCTGCGATGGGAGATCGATGACTCGGGCTCGCCGTTCCTGCGTCCGTTGCCGACGCCGATCCCGACACCGCAGGGGGTGACGTTCCAGGATCCGGTCGAAGTCCTGAAGACGGCGCTCTAGGCAAGGGGCGGACCGGGACCCCGGCGGCGCCGGGGTCCGCGGCGGTGGCATGCAGCGTAACGGAGGGACATCATGAGGCAGGAAAGAAGGGGCGGGCCCGGAAGGGCCGGGATCGGCATCGTGGCGCTCTGGCTGGGGCTGGCGGGCGCGGTGGCCGATGCCGGCGCGCAGCCGGCCGAGGAACCGCAGACCCACTCGTCCGCGGTGCGGGTGGCCGGCAAGATGCCGGAGGCCGACGAGAACGTCGTGTTCTCGGGCATGGCGACGATCGACACCACGTTGATCGTCGCGCCGCCGGCGGCGCCGGTGGCGGAGATCGCGTTCGACTTTTCCGCGGTGTCCGCGCGCGGGGAAAGGAGCGGCATCGCATACCGCGTGGACAGCCCGACCAGCCTGCAGCGCAGGCTGACCCTCGGCGAGACCATCGAGGTCAGCTTTCCGTACTACCCGGAGGGCGAGCCGCTCGCGGCCCGGTCGGCGACCGCTTCGTTCAGGCTGCTCACTAGCGGCAAGACGTCCCGGGCGATCGTGGTGGGCACCGCGCGGCCGGGGCCGGCGAACTGAGGAGGGCGCGACATGCCGACCAGCCAGTACCTGCGCCGCGCCGCGGCAGCGTGGTGGATGTTGTGGACGACGCTGTGCATGGCGGCGCTCGGCGCCGCCATGCCGGCGCGCGCCCAGACCCCGTGGGGCGCGGACTATTTTCCGAACGTGGAGCTGAAGACCCAGGACGGCAGGACCGTGCGCTTCTATGACGACCTGCTCAAGGGCAAGGCGGTGGCCATCAACCTGGTCTACTCGAGCTGCGAGAACATCTGCCCGCTGGAGACCGCCAAGCTGGTAGAGGTGCAGAAGCTGTTCGGCGAGCGCATGGGCCGTGACATCCATTTCTACTCCATCGCCATCGACCCCTGGGACACGCCGGCGGAGCTGAAGTCCTACGCGAAGAAGTTCGGCGTGGGACCAGGCTGGCTGTTCCTGTCGGGCAAGGAAGCGGACATCCGGCTGATCGCGCGCAAGCTGGGCCTGTCGCGCGCCAACGATCCGGAGACGCGCGACGGCCACAGTGCCACGCTGATGGTCGGCAACGTGCCGGCGGGGCAGTGGATGCGGCATTCGGCCATCGACAACCCGCAGTTCCTCGCCACCGCCATCACCAACTTCATGGGCTGGAGCCGCCCCGCGCCGGCGCAGGCGCCCGCGGTGGACTACGCGCTCGCCAGGCCGGTGCTGATGGGGCGTGGCGAGGTGCTGTTCCAGAGCCGCTGCGCTGCGTGCCATACGGTCGGCCATGGCGACCGCCTCGGCCCCGATCTGCAGGGCGTCACCGCGCGCCGCATCAAGCCATGGCTGACCCGCTACGTGACCGAGCCGGACAAGATGCGCGCCGAGGGCGATCCGACGGCCGTGCGCCTGTTCCGGCAATACAACGAGCTCCGCATGCCGAACCTCGGGCTGGGCGGCGAGGACGTGGCCGCGTTGCTCGGCTATCTCGAGACGCGGGACAGGGCCAACAGCGCGGTCAGGGCCGCCGTGCCCTGACGCGCGAGCCGGGAACGACCACGGTGCTGCGGACCGCGCCCGCGGCACGGTGGACTCGATGTAGTGCAACAGAGAAGGGGACCAAGATGACGATGACTCGCTCGAAGCGCCGCCTGCCGGCGCGACAGATCTGCCTGGCCGCCGCCGCCGGCTTCACGGCGCTCCTGGTGGCCTGCGGCGGGGGCGGGGGCGGCGGCGACAGCGGCACGCCTGCCGCGCCGGCGGCGACCACCACCGCGACGACGTTCAGCGGGCCGATCTCCGGATTCGGGAGCATCTTCGTCAACGGCGTGCGCATCGACAACAGCGCGGCCTCCATCACGCTGGACGACGACAATCCGGGCGGGCGCGACGACGATCTCAGGCTGGGCATGGTGGTGGAGGTCCAGGGCCAGCGCGACAACGCGGGCGCGACCGGCCGGGCCACCAGCATCGCGTCGCGCAGCTTCGTGCAGGGCCCGGTCTCGACCGTCAATGCCGGGGCCGGCACGCTCACCGTGTTCGGCGTCAGGATCACGGTCACCCCGTCGACCGTGTTCGACGGCAGCGGCCTGAGCGGACTGGCCGCGCTCGCGCCGAACGACATCGTCGAGGTGCACGGCCTGCCCGACGCCACCGGCGCCAGCCTGAAGGCCACGCGCATCGAACGCAAGGCCGCGGGCAGCGAGGCACGGCTGACCGGCATCGTGCAGAACGCCGCCGCCAGCACCTTCACCATCAACGGCATCACGGTGCAGTTCACCCCGGGCGTGCTTGCCAACCTGCCCGGCGGCGTCGTCAACGGCGCCACGGTCCGCGTGAAGGGCACGCTCGCCACGCCGACGGTGATTGCCGCGACGCGCGTGCGCGGCACCAGCCTCGTCCCGGCCATCGTCGCGGGCCAGCGGGCAGAGCTCGAAGGCGCCATCACGCGCTTCACGTCGGCGACGGACTTCGAGGTGTCCGGGCTGCGGGTGACCGTGCCGGCGACGGCCGTGGTCAGCGGCACGCCGGTGCTTGGCGCGCGCGTGGAGGTCAAGGGCACGGTCGCGGGCGGGGTGCTGAGCGCCACGCAACTCGAGGTCGAGGACGAGGCGCACGAAGCCAGCGAAGCCAACGAGCTCCACGCCGTGGTGGCGAGCATCGACAAGGCCTCGCTCACGCTGACGCTGCGCAGCGGCACGCTGGCCGTGCAGTGGAGCAGCGCGACGGCGTTCGACGCGGCGACCCTGCCGCGCGGCGCGGAGAGCCTGCTGGTGGGACAGCGGCTGGAGGTGCGCGGCAAGGTGGCCGGCAATGTCGTGCTCGCCAGCCGCATCAAGGTAGACAACTAGGCAAGGCAGCATCCGGCGGGGAAGGCGCGCGGCGGTCAGCCGCCTGCGCGCGTCCGGCCGCCGGGTGCCGGTCGGACCGGTACCACGGCTGACCTGGACCGGGTATCTTTGACCCGCGTAGCGAACACCCCCCTGCTACGCGGGCTTTTTTTTCAGATCGGGTTATTCATGGCTGGCGACGGCTTCCTGCTCCTGGCTTGCGTGCCGCCGGGCGCCGTGTGCGCCGGGCGGGGCGGACTGCGCAGGGCGGGGCCCGCGGCCGGCGCGGCGCGGCTGCTCCCGCGCGCGAAGGGGATGCCGTGCGGAAACCAGTAGACGGTGGCGGCGCCGGATGCGAAGCCGCCTAGCCCCGGGTAGCCGGCCCCGGCGTAGGCAGTCCGGCGCACAGGGATGCCGGCCAGCGCGTCCGTGTTCTCCACGAATTGCCAGCTGCTGTCAGCACGCCTGCAGGCAATGCCGATGACCTGCCAGGGGGCATTGTCGATCACGGCCTGTACCGACACCTGGTCGCAGGGGGACCCGACGACCCAGCCCCGCCCCGGGATCGGCGCGGCGGTCGGGACGGTGGTCGGCACGGTCATCGGGTAGTGCAGCCCGTCGGCCATCGGGGCGGCCATCGTGTCGGCCCAGGGTGGAGCCATCGAGTCCGCCAGCGGCGCGGCCATGGTATCCGYCAGCGGGGCGGACCACTGCCCGTGCGCCTGATTCGCCACTCCACCTGCGCCCAGGCCAAGGGCGACGCACATCGCTACCAGCGCTCCTGCTTTCCTCGTCATGATCTCCGCCTCCCGCCCCTGGCCGGATTGCGCGTCCGTCTCTCCGGTAGTCGCCCCGCCGGCCATTGCCGCGCCGGCCGCGCCGATATCGCCCTCGATTTCTTTCACTCTAGGGCACCGTCGTGCGGCCTGCCCGCCATTTACGGCGGCCGGCGTGCGGGCAGCGGCGGCCAGTCAGGACTAAGATCTCATCAGCGGGCTGCCTGCGGTTGCGGCATGCGCGGTATCGACATCCTGGCCGATCTCATGTCCAACTTCTCAAGCGCCGCCGGAACCGGCGGCACCGGGGCCGGTGGCACCAGAAAAGTGCGCTACTGGCTGGCCGGCGGGGCCTGTGTGCTGCTGGCCGCCGCCGTGGCGCGCCATGCGCTGTTCCTGGCCGTCGAGAGCGACGCGTTCGAGCCCAAGCCGGCCAGCGCCGCCGACGCGCTCACGCCCGACCGCCTGGGCGCGCCGTCCCGCCAGTTCGCGTTCGCCAGCGGCGAGCGCATGCTGCGCGCGTCGTGCGTGCTGGCGCAAAGCGCCGAGGCACCGGCGCTGCTGATCTATCACGGCGACGAGGAAAATCTCTCCGACTGGGCCAGCGCGCAGGCGCTGCTGTACCGCAACGGCATTGCCTCGTGCGTGTTCGACTACAGCGGCTACGGCGCCAGCGGCGGCAAGCCCGGCGTGCGCAACCTGCGGGAAGATGGCCTGGCGGCCTACAGCCAGTTCCTGGCGGCCACGCCGCAGGCTGCGCGGCGCTATGTGATGGGGTTCTCGCTGGGCTCCGGCGCGCTGCTCGACGTGGTCCAGGCGCTGCAGCCGGCGCCGGCGGGCATGGTGATCGCTGCCGGCTTCACATCGGCGCGCGAGGCGGCCGTGGTCACGGGGCGCGTGCCCGCGTGGATGGCGCGGCTGCTGCCCGAGCCATGGGACAACGAGTCCCACCTGCGCGAATCCCGGCTACCCGTGCTGTTCGTCCACAGCCGCGCCGACGAAGTCATTCCGTTCGCGCATGCCGAGCGCCTGGCCGGCGCCGCGGCCGGCACCAGGCGCCTGGTGGCGCTCGACGGCCTGCCGCACGACGCCGCCATCGAACCCGAGCGCCAGGATCCGTTCTGGGCGCCGATCGTGGGTTACCTGCGCTCAGGCTCCCTGGAAGGCAACGGGGGCTAGCGATGCGGCCCGGGGCAACCTCCACAGTCCACCGGGAACTGCCAAAAGGAACAAAAAAAGGACGCCGGCCCAAGCCGCACGTCCTTTTCCGAGGCAATGCCAGGTATCTCCCGGCAGTACCGCTTCCGGCTTACGCTTCCGCGGGCAGGCTCGCGCCAACCGTGTTGAAACCGGCGTCCACGTACGTGATCTCGCCCGTCACGCCGCTGGACAGGTCCGACAGCAGGAAGGCGGCCACGTTGCCGACTTCCTCGATGGTCACGTTGCGGCGCAGCGGCGCGGCTTCCTCGAAGTGGCCCAGCAGCTTGCCGAAGCCCTTGATGCCGGAGGCGGCCAGGGTCTTGATCGGGCCGGCGGAGATGCCGTTGGCACGGATGCCGCGCGGGCCGACCGATGCGGCGAGGTAGCGCACGCTGGCTTCGAGCGAAGCCTTGGCCAGGCCCATGGTGTTGTAGTTGGGCACCGTGCGTTCCGCGCCGAGGTAGGTCAGCGTCAGCAGCGAGGCCTTGTCCGACAGCATCGGCAGGGCGGCCTTGGCCAGGGCGGGGAAGCTGTAGGCGGAGATGTCGTGGGCCACCCGGAACGCTTCGCGCGACAGGCCTTCGAGGAAATCGCCGGCGATCGCCTCGCGCGGGGCGAAGCCGATCGAGTGGACCAGGCCGTCGAGCTTGTCCCAGTGCTTGCCCAGTTCGGCGAAGGTATTGGCGATCTGCTCGTCGCTGGCGACATCGCATTCGAAGACGAGGTCGGTGCCGAATTCCTTGGCAAAGTCGTTGATGCGGTCCTTGAAACGCTCGCCGACATAGGTGAAGGCGAGTTCCGCGCCTTCGCGTTTGCAGGCCGATGCGATGCCGTAGGCAATCGAGCGGTTGGACAGCAAGCCGGTGATCAGGATTCGCTTACCTGCCAGAAATCCCATAGGTTCTCCAATGATGTTCGAGGCGGACGGGCACGGTTCGTGCAATGGCGTCCGGGGTTGCGGCGCGCACCGCGCGGTGGCTGCGCTGCGGCAGGCTGACGGCCGGCATGGCTGCGGCGCCGCGTACTGGAATGTCCGGATGGCTGGACGCCATCCGATCCAAGGTAAAATTGTCTCATAACTTGACCGCGCCGCCGACGGCCGCGGACTGTCCGATTCAGGTGGAGGACCCAAACCGGATGCATATTCGCGCACGTAGACCGCTTCAGGCGGCATGGCAGCGCTTCCGCACGATGTCGGTGCTGGGCTGTGGACTGTTAGCCCTGGGTGCCGCGGGTTTTCCCCTATCAGCTGACGCAGCCCATGGCTTCGCACAGTATGGTGAACTCAAGTATCCSGCCGATTTCACCCATTTCGACTACGYCAAYCCSGACGCGCCGCGCGGCGGGACGCTGACCCTCGCCAATCCCGACCGGCGCACCAGTTTCGACAAGTTCAATCCGTTCACGCTCAAGGGTACGTCGGCCCCCGGCGTGAATTCGTTGATGTTCGAGTCGCTGCTGATCCCCAGCGCGGACGAGACCGCCAGCGCCTACGGCCTGCTGGCAGACGACGTCACCGTGGCTCCGGACGAGCTGTCCGTGACGTTCCACCTGCGCCCGAAGGCGCATTTCAGCAACGGCGACCCGGTGCTGGCGAGCGACGTCAAGTATTCCTACGAGATGCTGATGAGCAAGGCGTCCAGCCCGGGCTACCGCAGCATGTGCACGGACGTGAAGGCGGTCACGGTAGTGGGCCCGCACACGGTGCGCTTCGATTTCAAGCAGCGCAATATCGAGCTGCCGCTGATCGTCGGCTCGCTGCCGGTGTTTTCCAGGAAGTGGACCGCCACGGTGCCATTCGAAAAGCTGACCTTCGAGGAGCCGGTGGCAAGCGGCCCCTACCTGGTCGACCGCTACGACGCGGGGCGCGGCATCACGTTCAGGCGCAATCCGGCGTATTGGGGCAACGATCTGGCGGTGCGGCGCGGCACCTTCAACTTCGACCGCGTGGTCTATCGCCTGTACAAGGACGAGACCGCGAAGCTGGAAGCCTTCAAGGCCGGCGAGTTCGACGCCATCGTGGAGTACAAGGCCAAGAGCTGGGCCAAGAGCTACGAGGGCAAGCGCTTCTCCAACGGCGACCTGATCAAGAC
>NZ_JBFTNF010000081.1:0-29351 GCF_056397345.1 Cupriavidus sp. 05N38 | reverse complement strand
GTGCAGCAACTGATGCGGCAACGGATCGGAAACCAGGGCTTCCCACAGGGCATCGGTCAATGTCAGCGCCGGCGGCGACGGCTGCGGCAGGCGCGCGCCGCCGGGGATGCGGCTCCAGCGCGGGTGTTCCGGCGTGGCGCCGGCAAACCGCAACTGGTTCGATCGGTACGTGCGGCCGGTGATGACCGGCTGGTCCGGGTCGCCGTCCCAGAAGTCGACGATGACCTCCTGGCCGATGCGCGGGATGGCGATGTGGCCCCAGGTGGCGCCGGCCCAGTGCTGCGCCACGCGGATCCAGCAGGAGCTGTGTTCGTCGTGCCTGCCCWGGCGGTCCCACGGGAACTGCACCTTGACCCGGCCCCATTCGTCGCAGTAGATCTCTTCGCCGGCCGGGCCGACCACGGTGGCCGATTGCGGCCCCTCGATGCACGGCCTGGGCAACGGTTCGGCGCGCCATTCGGTSCGGTCRGGGACCAGTTCGGCGGTGTAGCTGTAGTGGGTGCCTTGTTCGCTGCCGGCGCTCTCTTCGGCCTGGCTGGTGTGCTGCACGCCGTGGTGGCGCATGCGTATGGGGCGCCAGCCGTGGTTCATGTCTTCGCGCGGGTGGCCAGTGAGTTCGAAGGACAGGCCGGGCACGAGGCGCGGGTCGTCGCCCTCGACGCGGGCAAGGCGGGCGTCGCCGCGGTGGCCGCGCAGGCGCGCTTCGGTGAAGGGCTTGCCGGCTTCGTCGCGCTTGTAGCGACCGGGATAGTCGTAACGTGCGTAGGCGGACGCCTGGTGATCGAGGTCGGAGCCGAGGCGGGAATGTTCCTGGTCGTACTGTGGATGGGTGAAGGTGTAGTCGCGCTGGGTCTGGCGTGCCGTACGCACGTTCTCGGTGTAGCTGAAGCGGCGCAGGGCGGGCTCGGGCTGGTCGCCGCCGGGGGTGGGGTTGTAGCGCACGGGTCCGCCGGCGATGCGGCCCTGCACGAACAGGCGGTCGCTGTGGATGAGGCGATGGCCGTCGGCGTCGTGGCGAAAGGCAAAGTAGAAGCCTTCCTCGCGGGCAATCCGCCCGAGGAAATGCAGGTCGGTGTCGCCGGCCTGCACGCAGTACTCGCGTGGCGGGTGCTCGGCGGTGACGATCTGTTCGTAGCGGGCAGCCAGGCCATGGGCCTTGAGTACGTTCTGGAGGATCTCGGGTACGGAGAGGGTCTGGAAGATGCGCCAGTCGGAGGACAGGCGCAGGCGGGCGAGGGCGGGCTCGACCACGGCGCGGTAGCGCGTACGGCGAAAGCCGGTGTCGCCCTGCTCGAAGCGGCTGATCAGGCCGTGGACATGGCGCACCGGCTCATTACCCCGCCAGAGGGTGAGCAGGGCGGGCTGGTCGAGGATGGCGGCGAAGTTGAGGTCGGGGTCGGCATGGGCCAACTGCACGTCGAGGCGGAAGGTCTCGGAGAGGGCTTCGTCGAGATCGAACTCGATGACCTCGAAGTCGACTCCGCCGACGACGGCGAAGGTGAAGCGCAGGTCGGCCTGGCGTGGCATGGCGGATCTCCGTGCAATGCTGTGCCACGGCATGATGCTGGCGATCCACCCGCGCAGGGGTCAGAAGCGTCGGATTCTCGATGGCGATATTTCGCGATCGCGGCGGTGAAATGCTGTCGGCACGCCACCGATCGTCACAAACTTGACCACGCGAGGCTACGCGAACGTGATCGCCTGCCGCCGGTCCGCGCGCTCCAGGTGCGGCAGGTTGTTGAAGCTCAGCAGCCGCTGGGTGCCGCGCCCGGCGATGATCTCGCAGAAGGCGGTATTCCTGAACTGCAGGTTCAGCTCGATCGCCGTCTGCGCCGGCGCGCCCAGCAGGTCGGCCACGGCGCGCCCGATGGCTCCCCCCGAACTCACCACCAGCAGGGCATCCTCGCGCGTCGCGCCTTCGGCGGCATGCGCCAGGCCCGCGCGGATGCGCCCGCCGAAGTCGCCCCACGATTCCGGCATGCCGGCGAGCTGGTCCAGCGTCCAGGCCTGGTAGGCCGCGCGGAAGGTGCGCCAGTAATCGTTGTAGTCGTCGTTCTGGTGGGCACGGTGGTCCCGGCCACCGGTGTGGCTGCGGTAGAGCGCTTCGCCGTCGTACTCGTTGAGACCGGCATGGGTTTCCACGCGCGCCTTGAGCGCTTCCTGCGCGGCCGCGGCCAGCGTTTCGGCGGGCGTCTGCGCGGCCGTCTCGAGCGGCACGCCTGGCGTGCCCATGCCGGCCAGGATTTCCAGCGCGGTGTCCTGCTGGCGCGTGAGCGAACCGGCGATCACCCGCTTGAACGCGACGCCGCGCTCGCGGAAGTATTCGCCGAGCCAGCGGGCCTGCTGGCGGCCGGTGGCGGAGAGGCAGTCGTAGTTGGCGGCGCCGAAGGACGCCTGGCCGTGCCGTACCAGGAAGAGCGTTGCCATGGGGATCCGGGAGTGGGGTGATGCGCGGATGGCGCGCGGGTGGTGCGGGAATCGGCACGCGGCGCGCCGCGCGCCGCGTGGGTTGCAGCCATTGTATGGGCCTGCCATGCCGCGGCCAAGGATGCCGCGCGGGATTCATAGCGGTCATTGCTGCGCTGCATTCTGCAGCGCGCAACGCCAAGCGCGGCGGCTCAGTCCAGGGTGACGCCGGTATCGGCGGTGAGCTTCAGCACCACCGGCAGGTAGGCCTTGTAGGCGGCGGCGGCCTGCGCGGGCAGGTTGCCGAGCGGCTCGGCGCCCATCTCCTCGATGCGCTGGCTGATCTGCGCAGACTGCACCAGCGCGCTGGTTTCCTTGCCCAGGCGCGCCACGATGTCGTCCGGCGTGCGTGCCGGCGCCATCAGCGTGATGGGGCCGACCTGGCGGTATGGCTCGTCGGGATAGCCCGCCTCGGCAAACGTCGGCACGTCCGGCAGGGCCTTGGCGCGCTGGGTGCCGGCGACCGCAAGCGGGCGCAGCTTGCCGCTGGCGAAGTGCTGCTTGAGCGAAGTCACCGAGCCGATCGTCACATTGACCTGGCCGGCCAGCAGGTCGCTCACCATCGGCCCTTCGCCGCGGTAGGGCACGTGCAGGATATCGATGCCGTAGGTCTTGTCCATGTAGGCCTGGATGGTGTGCGGCTGCGTGCCGGGCCCCCACGAACCCATGCGCAGCTTGCCGGGCTCCTTCTTCGCGTAGGCGATCAGCTCGCCCACGGTCCTGACCGGCAGCGCCCCGTTGACGGTGAGCACGGTGCGCGCCATCGCCACGTCCGAGATCTGGCGCAGGTCGGTGCGCGGATCGTAGGGCAGCTTCTTGTACAGGGCCAGGTTGGCAGTGATCGGCCCGGGAATCGTCAGCAGCAGCGTGTAGCCGTCGGGCGCAGACTTGGCCACGTAGTCGGTGCCGATGATGCCGCCCGCGCCGCCCTTGTTCTCCACCACCACGGTCTGCCCGAGCCGCTTGCCGAGCCCCTCCGCCAGCGTGCGCGCGAGCGTGTCGGTCAGGCCGCCGGCCGGGTAGGGCACGATCAGGTGCAGGGGCTTGGCGGGATATCCGGCCTGGGCGTGGGCGAAGGACGCCAGCAATGCCGTGCTCGCGCAGGCCAGCAGGGCGGCCGTCTTCCCGCAGAACGGGCTGCGTATTTTCATGGCTTGTCTCGTGTGATTTTTTATGGACGGTGCGCGCCCTGGCGGCACGCACCGTTGCGCGGGCTGACCCGCCCGCGCGGGGGGTCAGGCAGGCTGCGCCAGGTAGGCCGCCACCATGCGGGTCATTTCGCCGGGCAGGCGTTCGTCGTCCAGCGGCAGCGGGCCGGCGTCGTTGAGGATGGCGTTGACCACGATGCTGAACACCGCCTGCATGGCGAAGCGCACACGCAGCTCGGCCTGCTCGGGCGGCAGCGGCAGGCGCGGCACCAGCAGCGCCACCATGCGCTCGACCACCGCCTGGCCGCTTTCGCGGTGCGGCAGCCATTCTTCCGGACGGATCGAGGCGTGCTTGAGCGAGGCCTTGATCACGCCGCGGTTGGCGTGACAGCCAAGCACCACGAAGCGCATCGTCTTTTCCAGCATCACGTCGGTCGGCACGTCGTCCCAGCGCTCCACGCGCAGGTAGCGCGAGACGGACTCGCCGGTTTCCTGCATCACCAGCGCGCGCAGTGACTCGAAGAACGCCTGCTTGTCGCGGAAGCGTCCATAGAAGGCGCCCACCGATACCTCGCAGGCCGAGGCGATCTGGGCCACCGATACGGCGGAGAAGTCACGTTGCGCCAACAGCTCGCGGCCGGCGTCCAGCAGGGCCTGCTCGGTCTCGCGGGCGCGGCGCTGGCGCGGCGGCTGCAGGATCGAGGGCGTGGCCACCTTGGGGAATGCGGCGTTCCCCTTGGTGGGCTTGGCGGCGGGTGCGGCAGAGGTCGACGCAGGCATGGAGTCTCCGTATTCGAATTTGGATTCGGTTTTTGTGAACCATATGGTTACCACGGCTTTTCGTCAAGAACCGGACTACATTTCCAATATCTGGAAATTGATTCCGTTCTTTGACACAGAAAAATGCCGCAACCAAACTGCGGAGCAAGGAGACAAGATGCATACGCCGGTCGAACAATTCATTGCCGAACGCAGGCTGGAGGACCCCTCTTTCGGTGGCCTGCTGGCCAAGGGCTTCGCCTTGCTGCGCTGCTTCATCGACGAGCCGCGGCCGCTCGGCAACGGCGAACTGGCCGAGCGCCTGCAACTGCCGCGCGCCACCGTGTCGCGCATCTGCCGGACCCTGTTCGAGCTGGGCTACCTCGACTGGGACCCCAAGCTCGACAAGTATTTCGTCGGCGCGCAGGTGCTGGCCCTCGGCTATCCCTACCTGGCCGGGCTGCAGGTGCGCCATGTGGCACGCCCGCTGATGCAGGCGCTGGCCGACCGCATGGAGGGCGCGGTGTCGATGGGCGTGGCGCACCGGCTCGACGTGACTTACCTGCTGACCTGCACGCACAACGACAACAACCCGGCGCGCCCGGGCGTGGGCGCGGTGCGCTCGGTGCTGAGCACGGCCATGGGCCGCGCCTTCCTGGCCACGCTGTCGAAGGTCGAGTTCGAGCGGCTGATGCAGGCGGCGCAGCGCGAGCGCGCCCAGGAATACGCGGCCTGCTACGACACCGTCTGCCACAACGTGGCGCACTACCCCAAGCGCGGCTTCGCCTTCAACGAGGGCGACGCCGGCCTCGCCATGCACGGCGTGGGCGATATCGGTAGCGGCATCCATGGTGTTGGCGTGTATTCGCGCATCGTCTACCTGAACCGCCCGCTGTTGTTCAACTGCGCGCCATCGTCGCCTCGCAACTGCGGCGCGGCGTGATGGAAAAGAAGGTCGCGCCGCTGCTGATGGAAATGGTGCGCGCGATCGAGTCGTCGACCGGGCTGCGGCAATAGCGGCGCAGGGCCGGGGCAAGGGACCAGACACCAAGCAACACAGGCAGCGCCGGCACAGGCGCGCATCCTGAAACAAGCCATCCAAGGCAATCCGGAGACAGAGCAATGCCAACGCTAGATTCCCTGCTGAAGCCCCGTTCGATCGCGGTCATCGGCGCATCCACCCAGGCCGAGAAGGTCGGCGGCATGCCGATCCGGCTGCTGCGCGAACTCGGCTACGCCGGACGCATCCTGCCCGTGCATCCCAGCGCCACCGAGATCCAGGGCCTGCCGGCGTACGCTTCGCTCGAAGCCGTCGGCGAGGCGGTCGACCTGGCCATCGTCGCGGTGCCGGCGCGGGCCACCGAATCCGTGATGGCGCAACTGGCGCAGAACCGCACGCGCGCCGCGATCTTCTTCACCTCCGGTTTTGCCGAAGTGGGCGATGCCGGCCTCGCCATGCAGCAAGCGCTGGCCGGGAGCGCGCGCCGGCACGGCGTGGCGCTGCTGGGCCCCAACTGCCTGGGCGCGATGAACCTGCGCGAGCGCGTGTTCGCCACCTTCTCGCCGATCCCGCTGACCGGCGTGCCGCCCGTGGGCGACGTGGGCCTGGTCAGCCAGAGCGGCGCGTTCGGTGCCTATGCCTTCGCGCTGGCGCGCGAGGCGAACCTGGGCCTGAGCCATTGGGTCACCACCGGCAACGAAGCCGGCCTGCAGGTGGCCGACGTGATCGAATGGATGGCGCACGACGACGACACGCGCGTGATCCTCGCCTATATGGAAGGCTGCCGCGACGGCGCGCGCCTGCGCCAGGCGCTGGCCGCCGCGCGTGCCGCCGGCAAGCCGGTGGTGATTGCCAAGGTGGGCACCACCGAGGCCGGAGCGCGGTCGGCGCAGTCGCACACGGYCAGCCTGGCCGGCGAGGACGCGGTCTACCAGGCCGTGTTCGACGAGTACGGCGTGCACCGCGCGCATACGCTCGAAGATTTCTTCCGTCTGGGCTACACGCTGTCGCGCGGGCGCCGCCCGGCACGCTGGGATTGCGCCGGCGGCCTGGTTTCGGGCGCGGTGGCGCCGGTGGCCATCGTCACCGTGTCGGGCGGGGTCGGCATCATGATGGCCGACCGCGCCGAGCAGCTTGGCCTGCCGATGCCGCCCATGCCGCACGCCGCGGCGCGCGCGCTGCGCACGAGTATTCCGTTTGCCAGCACCGCCAACCCGATCGACGTGACCGGGCAGGTGGTGGCCCAGTCCGAGGTGTTGCTCGATGCGCTGTCCGGCGTGGCCACCTGCGGCGAATACGGCAGCGTGGTGGCCTTCCTGGCCGGCGGCGCCAACGCGCCGCGCCTGTGGGCCGACCTGCAGCACACCATCGCCGCGCTGCACGAGAACCCCGACGCCGCGCCGTTGCTGCTGTCCGGCCTGGTCGACAACGACAAGCGCGCCTGGCTGGAGGCGCATGGCTGCCTGGTGTTCCGTGAGCCCGCGCACGCCATCGAGGCGGTGGCGGCGCTGGCGCGCGCGGCCGCGATGGAAGCGGCAGCCGGCACGCCGGCCGCGGCGCCGCCGGCACCGGCGGCGACATTCGCGCCCGATGTGCCGCAAGCCGCTGCCGCGCTGTCCGAGTTCGCCGCCATGCGCCTGCTGGCGCAGGCCGGCGTGCCGGTCGCCGCCCACGGCCTGGCGCGCGACGCCGACGAGGCGGTACGCGTGGCGCAGCACATCGGCTATCCGGTGGCGGTGAAGCTGTGTTCCGCGCATGTGCTGCACAAGAGCGATGTGGGTGGCGTGGCGCTCAACCTGGCCGACGAGGCCGCGGTGCGCGCGGCCTTCCCTGCCATGCAGGCTGCGCTGGCGCGCGCCGGCGCGGACCTGCCCTTCGAGGGCGTGCTGGTGGCGCGCATGGCGCGCGGCTGGGGCGAGCTGATGGTAGGCGTGCGGCGCGACCCGGTGTTCGGCCTGGTGGCGCTGGCCGGCATCGGCGGCACCGCGGTGGAGATCTTCCGGCAGATGGCCTTCGGCCTGGCGCCGCTGTCGCCGCAGCGCGCGCTGGCCATGCTGGAGGACAGCCGCGCGGCGGCACTGTTCGCCGGGCATCGCGGCCATCCCGCCTTGCCGCTGGCGCAGGCGGCCGATGTGTTGGTGCGGGTGTCGCAGCTGGCGGCGGCGCTCGGCCCGCGGCTCGACACGCTGGAGATCAACCCGTTCATCGTCGGCGCCGAAGGTCTGGTCGCGGCCGATGCGGTGATTACCTTGCGCGCGCCGGAGGCGACGCAGGCGTGACGGCATGAGAAACGCCAGGCATTTCCTGCCGCGCGGCACAAGGCCGGCATAGACCGGGCGCGCGCGCAGGCATGCGCCGCCGCATGGCGGCGCGAACGACAACAGGAGACACGATATGCATCCCGAAGCTGCAAGGTCCGCGCTCGCGCGCGCGGCCCCGGCGCTGGCCGCGCTGACCCTGGTGGCCGCCATACCCGCGCACGCCGCCGCGCCAGCGGCGAAATACCCCGACAAGCCAGTCCGGCTGGTGGTGCCGTTCCCGCCCGGCGGCGGCACCGATGTCATCGGCCGCCTGCTGGCGGCCCGGCTGTCGGTGGCGCTGGGCGGCACGGTGGTGGTGGAAAACGTGGCCGGCGCCACCGGCACCATCGGCTCGGCCCAGGTGGCGCGCGCCGCGCCGGACGGCTACACGCTGCTGCTCGGCATCTCCGCCACGCACGCCATCGCGCCGGCGATCTTCCCGCGCCTGCCCTACGACCCCGTGCGCGACTTCGTGCCGGTCAGCCGGCTGGCCTATGGCGGCAACGTGCTGGTCGCGGGCCCGGCCTTCACGGGCAAGGACCTGCCGGCGCTGATCGCGCAGGCGCGGCGGCCCGGCGCGGACATGGCGTACGGTTCGTGGGGCCCGGGTTCCGGCGGCCACCTGGCCGGCGAGAGCCTCAACGCGAGCAGCGGCATCCACCTGCGCCATATCCCCTACAAGGGCGTGAGCCCGATGCTGACCGACGTGATGGGCGGCACGCTGCCGGTAGCGATGTCAGACCTGGCCGGCACGCTGCCGCTGATCCGCAGCGGCAAGGTCAGGGCGCTGGCGGTGAGCGGCTCGGAGCGCTCGGTGGCATTGCCCGAGGTGCCGACCTTTGCCGAGTCCGGCGTGCCCTTCCGCATCGACAGCTGGTACGCGCTGTTCGCACCGGCGCGCACGCCGCCGGAGATCGTCGACGCACTCGAGCGCGCCACCCAGGCCGCCATGCGCGACCCCGCCGTGCAGGCACAGGTCGAGACGCTGGGCATGCGCTTCACGGCGCAGCCGCGCGCGGACTTCGCCGTGCAGATGCGGCAGGACGTCAAGGCCTGGGCCGCGCTGGTGAAGTCCAGCGGCGCGGCGCTCGACTGATTCATGGAACCTCACCAAACCATCCGCCTGGAGCCATCCGCATGAACATGAACCTGAACATGAACGTGAACCCCGTCCTGACCTCGTTGCCCGGTGCCGCGGCCAGCCCGCAGGAAGCCCTGGTCGCCGCCGCGGCCGTGCCGCTGGTGATATATGGCTATGCCCTGGTCGAGTCGCTGCGCACCTGCCGCCTGCAGACCTCGGTCGCGGCGGCCACCGGCTACGGACGCGCCCCGGTCAACAGCCTTTCAGCCAGCGAGCGACAGTGGACGCATGAGGACCGCGACATCGTCACGCCCGCCAACGACCTGTTGTACTTCTGCGGCTGGATCAACCTGGCCGACGGCCCCGTCACGCTGCGCGTCCCGCCGCTGCCCGATGCCAGCCGCTACTACGTGGTGGAGCTGCTCGACGTCCACACCAACAATTTCGAGAATCTCGGCCCGCGCAACGTGCCCGCGCAAGGCGCGGACATCGAGCTGGTCGGTCCCGGCCAGCAAGCCGGCGGCGCGCACGCGGTGCACTGCCCCAGTTCGCTGGTGTGGCTGCTCGGCCGCGTGCTGGTGCAGGGCGAGCACGACCTGCCGGCGGCGCGGGCCTTCGAGCTGGGCTTCACGCTGGCGCGCACGCCGGGCGCGGCACGTCCCGCGAGCGTCGAGCAATGGCATGACAGCGGCCGGCCCGCGCTGGATTTCTTCCAGAACCTGTTCAACGCGCTGCGCGAATTCCCGCCCGCCGCGCAAGAGCTGGGCGCCTTCACGTTGCTGCGCAAGGCCGGCGTGCGCCTGGAGGACGAGATCGACGTGGCGGCGCTGCGGCCCGCGGTGACCGCCGGGCTGGAGCGCGCCTACCAGCAGGGCATGGCCCTGATCGAGGCCCACACGCGCAGCCAGGGCCGCAAGAGCTGGGGCTACAGCCTCAAGCTGGGCATGTACGGCGACGACTGGCTGCAGCGCGCCTGCACCGCGATGAAAGGGCTCGGTGCCCTGCGCGCCGACGAGGCGATCTACGCCATGGCGGATTTCGACGCCGACGGCCAGCCGCTCGACGGCCGGCACCGCTACGCGCTGCGTTTCGCACCCGGCATGCTGCCGCCGGCGCAGGCGTTCTGGTCGGTCTCGCTGTACGGCGAGGACCGCTTCTTCAGCGCCAACGAGGCCGGCCGCTACGCAGTGGGGGACCGCACGCCGGGCCTGCGCCTGGAAGACGACGGCAGCCTCGTGATCCCGGTCTCGCACGCGCGCCCCGCGCAGGCAGAGAACTGGCTGCCGGCGCCGGCGGGATCGTTCTACCTGATCCTGCGCCTCTATCATCCCGCCCGGTCCTTCCTGGACGGGCAGTACGCGATTCCCGCCCTGCAGCGCATCGACTGAGCCGACATCAGATGGAAGCCGACATGACCCATACCGCATCCGCCCGCGCGCAGACCATGCACGATCTCCACGACGCCGTGCGCTACACGCTGCCGCTCTATGAAATGGCGCGCATGCGCGCCGCCACCTGTCCGCGCCGCGACAGCGCCGGCCAGTTCGCCGCCAGCCAGCCCGAGTCCGCGGTGCGCTGGATCAACCACTTCATCCACACGCGCCAGCTGCTCGGCCCGCAGCACCGCCAGGTGGTCACGCCCAACAACGACACGCTCTACAGCAATGCGTGGCTGGATCTCTCGCAGGGCCCGCTGGTGCTGGACGTGCCCGACAGCCAGGGCCGCTACTACGTGCTGGGGCTGCTGGACTTCTATACCAATCCCTTCGGCTATATCGGTACCCGCACCACCGGCGGCGGGGCTGGTCGCTTTGTGCTGCACGGCCCGGGCTGGCACGGCGAGGTGCCGGCCGGCGCCACCGCCATTGCCTGCCCGACCGATGCGGTCTGGCTGCTCGGGCGCATCCTGGTGGACGGCGAGGCCGACCTGCCGGCCGTGCATGCCATGCAGGACCGGCTTCGCCTGGGCACGCTGGACGGCGCGCCGGCTGCGCGGCGCTTCGACACCGGCATGCAGCCCGGCGAGCAACTGGCCGCGGGTACGTTGCAGGCGCGCCGCTACGCGGAGATCGTGAACCAGGCCCTGCGGGACAATCCGCCGCCGGCGGCGGAGGCCGAGCACGTTGCCGGCTTTGCGCGGCATGGCATCGGGGCGCGGTGCGATGCGAGCGGGCTCGACGACGCGGCCGCGGCACGCCTGGGCGCCGCCATCGGCGAGGTCCTGGCCGAACTGGCCACGCCGCTGCCGTCCGACCTGGGCGGCGGCTGGACCTTGCCGGTAGAGATCCGCGCATCGTTCGGCACGCGTTACGCCGAGCGCGCGCTGGTGGCGCGCAACTACATCGGCGCGCTCGGCGTGGAAGAAGCCATGTACGTGATGGCCGACCGCGACAGCGCGGGCGCGCCGCTGGACGGCCGCAACGGCTATGAGCTGGCTTTCGCCCCTGGCGGGCTGCCGCAGGTGGGCGCCTTCTGGTCGCTCACCATGTACGGCAAGTCCGACTGCATGCTGGTGGAGAATGCGCTGGCGCGCTATTCGCTGGGCGACCGTTCGCCGAGCCTGCGCACCGACGCCGATGGCGGCATCCGCCTGCACCTGTCCGCCGCGCCGCCGGCGGACCCGGCACGCCACGGCAACTGGCTGCCGGCGCCGGCCGGCCCGTTCTACGTGACGCTGCGGCTCTATGTGCCGGGCGACGCGCATCTCGGCAAGACCTTCGCCTATCCGCCGATCCGGCCGGTGCCCGGCGCTGCTGCCGCATTCGTTGCATCCATTGCCTGCGAGTCATGATGAGAGCGCATCCCTGTTTCGCCGCGCGCATGCGGCGTGCCGCACGCCATGCCGCCGTGCTGTGCGCGGCCCTTTCCATGCTCGCGCCAGCGCATGCCGAGGAGTACCCGTCGCGCCCGGTGCGCGTGATTTCGCCCTACGGCCCGGGCGGCTCCAACGACACCTCCGCGCGCCTGCTCAGCGAAGGGCTGAGCCAGAAGTACAAGCAGCAGTTCGTGGTGGAGAACAAGCCGGGGGCCGGCACGCGGGTGGCGAACGAACAGCTCGCGCGTGCCGCGCCCGACGGCTACACGCTGCTGTGGGCGGCGGCGCCGTTCGCCATCAACACGGCCGCCGGACTCTCGCAGCATTACGACATCCACAAGGACTTCGTGGCGGTGGGGCCGCGCGTGCTGGGGCCGGTGTTCCTGATCGTCAAGGCGGACTCGCCCGTGCAGTCGGTGGCGGACTTCGTGCGCATGGCGCGCGCCAGGAAGGAAGGCGTGACCTTTGCCTCGCCCGGTGTGGGCTCGGGGCCGCACCTGACCGCGGAGCTGTTCGCCGCGCAGGGGAAATTCAAGGGCCTGAACGTGCACTACCGTGGCGACGCCACCGCCTATACCGAACTGCTGGCGGGCCGCGTCGATGCCACGCTGACCGCCATCACCACCGCCTTGCCCTTCATCAAGGCCGGCAAGCTGCGCGTGATCGCGGTCGCCTCCGAGCAGCGCACGCCGGTCTATCCGCAGGCGCCCACCTTCGGCGAGCAGGGCTTTGCGGGCGTGGTGGGCTACGGCTGGTTCGGGCTGATGGCGCCCGCGGGCACGCCGCCGGCCATCGTGCAGCAACTCAACCGCGACGCCAATGCCGTGCTGGCCGATGCGCAGATGCGCAGCAAGCTGATCGGGCTGGGCCTGCAGCCCGAGGCCGGCAACGGCGCGGCCTTCGCCAGCTTCATCGACGCCGAGGTGGGCAAGTGGGGGGCGGTGATCAGGTCGGCGGGCATCGTGCTGGAGTAGGATGCGGGCGGCGCCGGCCGCCTGCCGGCCTATAGTTATAGCGCCCGGGCCGAGGAGGGCAAGATGCCTGCTGCCGCAGGCAGGCCCGGGCAGCAGGGAGCAAGCGTTGAACTTTCAATCGTGGCCGCACGCCGAATCGCCGTTTCATGCCGGAGAGCACGCGGCCCAGCAGCGCGCCGGCAAGCGTGGGCAGATGGAAGCTGCCGGCCGGCAGGCGATACGCCCGGTGCTGTCCGAGGCGCATCGCGCCCACTTCGCGCGCCTGCCTTTCGTGCTGCTCGGCGCCGTGGACGATGCCGGCATGCCCTGGGCCACCATGCTGGCCGGCGTACCCGGCTTCATGCAGTCGCCTGAACCCGGCCTGCTGCGCATCGGCGTGCGCCTGCCGGCGGACGATCCGCTGGCGCCGGCGCTGCATGCCGGAGCGGATGTGGGCGTGCTCGGCATCGAACTGCACTCGCTGCGCCGCGTGCGCATCAACGGCACCGTGGCGGCGGCGGACGACGCCGGGCTCACGGTGGCGGTGGTGCAGAGCTATGGCAACTGCCCGCGCTATATCCAGCTGCGCGAGTGGCGCGAGGCCGCCGCGCAAGACATGGCGGCGGCCGCCCCCGCGCTCCATGCCGACACCCTGGACGCTGCCGCGGTGCAGGCGCTGCGCGCCGCCGACACCATCTTCATCGCCACCCACCACCGCGACGCGGCGTCCGCTCGCAGCGGCGGGGCGGACGTCTCGCACCGGGGCGGCAAGCCCGGCTTCGTGCGGGTGGACGATGCCCGCACGCTGACCTTTCCCGACTTCAACGGCAACTATTACTTCAACACCATCGGCAACCTGGTGGCCAACCCGCGCGCCGGGCTGCTGGTGCCCGATTTTGAGAAGGGCGGCATGCTGCACCTGAGCGGGCGGGCGGAAGTCGTCTGGGACGGGCCGGAGGTGGCGCGCTTCACAGGCGCCGAGCGCCTGGTGCGCCTGCTGGTGGAGCGCGTGGTGTGGCGCCCGGGGATCCTGCCGCTGCGCTGGCGGCTCGAAGCCATGTCGCCGGTGCTGGAGGAAACCGGCAGCTGGGAGGACGCCGGGGGGCATTGAGCAGGATGGGCGCGCGCCCTTTGTTGTATTCAGCATACGTTTACACCCCGGTCCGGGCATGGCCGGCCGCGCCGCGCCTTGCCCGGCAGCCGGCCGGTCATCCCGCGCAACGGCCCGCCGGGCGGGCGGCGGGGCCGGCACGGGGCGGTCCGGCGCCCTGCCGGCCCCGCCTCATCAGTGCAAGCGCCGCTGTTCAAGCCGGGGCAATTGCCCTATCGTGACGCTCTTTCCCCGCCGTTGCGGCGCGGGTTGCGCTGTCGGCTGCGTTTCGCGCCGCCTGTTCGCCGTTCCGTCCCGTTCTGTCCCGCTTTTTCCATGTTCCGCTTGCTTTCAAGCGTGGCCGGCCGCCTGTTGGCGCCGGTACACGGTTATCCCGCACTGCTGCTCGCACTGGCAATGACCCTGGGCGCCGCGCCGCGTCCCGCGCTGGCGGCCGAGCCCGCCGCGGTTGCCGCAGTCGCTGCCGCGCGAAATGGTGCTCCGGCCGGGCGCCCGCGCGTCTGCCTGGTCCTGTCCGGCGGCGGCGCGCGCGGCTATGCGCATATCGGCGTGATCCGGGCGCTCGAGCAGATGCACGTGCCGATCGACTGCCTGGCCGCCACCAGCATGGGCGCGGTGGTGGGCGGGCTGTACGCCAGCGGGCTGTCGGCCAGCGAGCTGGAGGCGCGCCTGTCGCATATCAACCTCAGCGATATCGCCTTCGACCGCAACGAGCGCGCCGAGCTGCCGCAGGCGCAGCGCGAGGACGACCTGCAATACCCGATCGGCATTTCGGCCGGCTACGGCGACGGCAAGATCAAGCTGCCCACCGGGCTGGTGCAGGGCAACCGGCTGCTGGCGCTGCTGCAGAACTGGACCGCGCAGTTGCCGGCCGACGCCTCGTTCGACAAGCTGCCCACGCCGTTCCGCACCATCGCCACGGATCTGGGCACCGGCAAGCCGGTGATCCTGGAGCACGGCTCGCTGCCGCGCGCGATCCGCGCCAGCGTGGCCGTGCCGGGCCTGTTCGCGCCGATCAAGGTGAACGGCCGGGTGCTGGTCGACGGGGGGCTGGTCAGCAACCTGCCGGTGCAGCTGGCGCGCGACATGGGCGCCGACGTGGTCATCGCGGTCAATATCGGCTCGCAGCTGGACGACCCCGCCAACCTGGATTCGCCGGCGGCGGTCACGCAGCAGATGGTCACCATCCTGACCAACCAGAACGTGGACGCGCAGAAGGCCCGGCTCAGGCCGGGCGACGTGCTGATCGAGCCGCAGCTGGGCGATCTCTCCTTTACCGATTTCTCGCGCGCCAACGACGGCATCCAGGGTGGCGCGGCGGCGGTGCAGGCGGCGGCCCCGGCGCTCGCGGCGCTGGCGTTGCCCGACGGCGCCTGGCAGACCTACCTGGCCGCGCGCAAGGGTGGCCAGGCGGTGGCCGGCCCGCTGCGCATCGATGCCATCCAGATCCAGTCCGCGGGCCGCGTCCCCGCCAGCTTCGTGCGCAAGTACCTGGGCGTCCACGAGGGCGACACCTACAATGCCGTGGAACTCAACCGCGAGATGGCGCAGCTGTCCACTTCCGGCGATTTCGAAAGCGTGACGCAGGAACTGGTGAGGGAGGACGGCCGCAATGTGCTGAAGGTGGAGGCCCAGCAGAAATCCTGGGGGCCGCAGTTCCTGCTGTTCGGCTTCGGCGTATCCACCACCTTCAACGGCAAGGGCGGCTTCAACCTGAACCTGGGGCACCGCTATCCGTGGATCACGCCCGGCGGGCTCGAATGGCGCAACGACATCGTGCTCGGCAGCACCCAGGGCAAGTGGCATACCGAGCTGCGCCAGCCGGTGTTCGACCGCCTGGGCTTCTACGTGGCGCCATACGCGGAGTATGGGCGCAAGCGCGTAGACCTCTACGCCGACACCGCGCCCAACCGCAATACCGATCCGCTCACCGCCTACCAGATCGATACGGCCGTGGCGGGCCTGGACCTCGGCGTGCCGCTGGGCCGGCTGGGCGAGTTCCGCACGGGCGTGAACTACCAGCAGGTCAACTATTCGGCGGCCTATAACCTGCCGATCGGCACCGGCCGGCTGTTCCCGCATGCGCGCGTGCGCCAGCCCACGGTGCGCTCCCAGCTCACCATCGACCAGCTCGACGATCCGCTCTTCCCGCGCACCGGCTACTACCTGCTGGCGACCAACGAGCTGGCGTTCGGCGGCAGCGACAACCGCTTCAACGATGCGCATGCCAAGGCGCTGTGGGCCACCAGCTACGGCCGCCACACGCTGAACCTGGCCGCCGAGGCGGCCACCACCTACGGCGACCACCGCAGCGACAGCAGCGTCAGCGGCGGGCTGGGCTTTACGCTGGGCGGCTTCCAGCATCTTTCGGCCTACGCGCAGGACCAGTTCTCCGGCAATTACCTGCTCTATGGCCGCGTGACCTACCTCAACGACCTGCGCGAGTTCATCCTGCCGGGGCTGCGCACCACCGTGGTGGGCGCCAGCCTGGAAGCGGGCGATGTGTGGCTGCGGCGCAGGAACTTCGGCACCGGGCCGTACAAGACCAGTGCGAGCCTGTTCATCGGCGGCAACAGCGTGATCGGGCCGCTGTACTTCGGTTTCGCCGCGGCCCCGCAAGGGGTCTGGAACCTCTATCTGCAGCTGGGCCGCGTGTTCTAGTCCGGGCTGTCCAGTCCGGCTGGCGCGGGCAGGGCCGCGCCAGCCGCGTCCGCGCCGGCGGGGCGGAAGGTCACTGCCGAGATGCGGCCGTTGCGCATGCGTAGGGTCTGCGTGCCGCGGCCATGATGCTGCTCGCCGCCCATCACCGAGAAGGCCTCCAGGTCGATCTCGGCGCTGGAGCCTTCGATGCGCGGCGGCGCGGTGATGGCGATGCGCACGGTCTTGCCGGCGAGTTCATCGAGCCGGCCGAACATGCCGATCACCGCGTCGCGGTCATCGTAGCTGCCGGCCAGCGGATGGTCGCCATGATGGCGCCAGCGCACGCCGGGCTCGAGCAACGGGAACAGCGCCTCGAAATGGCCGCTGGTGAGCGCCTGCAGGTATTCGCTGACCACCGTGGCCACGGCCTCCCCGGTCATCGGCACTTCCACCGTGGCACGCGCGCGGCGGCGCGCGCTCTCGGGGTCGAAGCCGAGGAATTCCAGCACGCTGGCGACCACCTGCTCGCGGTCGTTGTCCACGCAGATCATGTGATAGCTGTTCTCCACCACCACCTTGCGCACGTCCGGCACCACGGCTTCGAGGAAGTCCGCCGAGCGCACGCTGGTCAGCTCATCCTCGCGGGAGTGCACCACCAGCGTGGGGCAGACGATGCGGCGGGCGCCGCGCAGCACCCAGCCGCGCAGGCGATCCACCTGCCGGATGCAGGCCAGCGGCACCCAGCGATAGTGGAAGTTGTCGCCGCGCTCGAACTTGGCCTTGACGATGGCGCGTACCAGGTCGTTCTTGATGCCGAAGGGCTCGTCCTCGTCCACGCGCATGCGCGCGGGCAGCATCGGGATGCGATAGACCAGGTGGCGCAGCGCCCGGTACCAGGGCGTGGACCAGCCGTCGATATAGACCGGCGCGGCGAGCGCCACCAGGCGGCCTTTGCGGTGCTGGCGGAGCTCGCACACGGCCAGCGCCAGCAGCGCGCCCATGCACATGCCCAGGACGTGGAAGGTCTCGTAGCGGGGCGCCAGTTCGTCGTAGGCCTGCGTGACCGTCTCCAGCCATTGCTCGGCGCGCACGGGCACCAGGTCTTCCGGGCTGCCTGCGTGGCCCGGCAGCGTGACCGCATGGGTTTCCACCCCGGCGCGGCGCAGCGCCTTGTGCATCGGCCCCAGGTCGAACTGCGTGCCGCCGAGGCCGTGGATGAGCAGGGCACCGATGCCGCTGCCCTTGGATGCCGTCATGCTGCGTCACGCTCCTCGAAGATCTCGGCGGCCTGCAGGCGCCAGGCGCCGGCGATCACCGCGACCGATTCGTCGCCGTCGAGCAGAGGCCCGCTCATGTCGAGCACCATGGTGCTGCGTCCGGGCGGCAGCATCAGGCGGAACAGCATGTCGGTGCGGTTCTCGCCGTCGCTTTCGCGCAGCCAGCGGCCGCGCACCCGGGCGCGGTCCTCGTCATGCACGTGGGCCAGCACGTCGTCGAGCCTGGCGAAGGCGTCGTCGCTGACGCCCAGCACGCGCTCCAGGTCGCCGCTCCAGCGCAGCGTGCCGCTGTGCGGGTCCAGGCAATAGACCAGCTGCTCGCTGGCTGCCAGCGCCAGCTTGACGTCGTTCTGGCTGCGCGCCGACTGCGCCAGCAATTGCTCGCGGCTGGTGCGCAGCGTGCTGATCAGCAGCGTCAGCATGGCCGCCACTGCCAGGTAGAGCTGTGCCTCGAGCAGGGAGCGGCCATGGTTGAGCGAGCGCTCGGCGAACGGGCCGCCACCCTGGCTGGTGTTGTAGAGCACGAACAGCGTCAGGATGGCCACCGCCACCGAGCCGCCCCGGCCGCCCCACAGCAGCGTCACCACGGCGGCCAGGAACAGCGGGATATAGGTCAGCGCGAAGGCCACGCCGCTTTGCACCGGCAACAGGATGCGTTGATCGAAAATGAAGTAGGCGGTCAGCAGCAGCGCCGCGAAGGCGCCCAGGCCGAACAGGAAGTCGGCGCGGCTCATGCCGCCCGAGCGCATCGCGCGAAAGCGCGACCAGCCCGCCAGCACGGGCAGCACGATCAGCACGCCGACCAGGTCGGCCGCGCCCCACACGCGCCAGGTGCGCCAGAACGGCACGTCCTGCATCAGCGTGAACCAGGCCGCGCCCACCGCCGCGCTGGCCGCGCTGCTGACCACCCCGGCGATCAGCAGCGCGCGCACGAAGACCAGCCCTTCGAGCGAGAACTGCGCGCGCCGCACCAGCGCCACGCCCACCGCGGCAAAGCCGATCTCGTTGAGCGAGAACAGGATCAGGCGCAGGGTGTCGCGGCCCTCCACCCAGCCCAGCAGCAACTGCGCGGCAAAGAAGGCCAGCGCCACCGGCAGCCAGCGCTGCATCGGCCTGAGCATGAAGGCAGCCATGGTCACGCCGGCCGGCAGCCAGATATAGCCGGTGGCGTAGAACGGCCCGTTGAGCTTGTGCGAGACATAGCCCGAGCAGAAGTAGAGGGCCGCCCACAAAAAGAGGATGACGGCGCGGTTGCTTGGTTTCACGTTGGCTTTCCTTGGCTTGGGCCCTGGCACCGATACGGGGCCGGCCCGCCGCCGGGCGTGGCGGCAGGGCGGGCGGCGCTGTGCGTTGCGCGGCGGCCTGCCGTTATCTGAACGCGCCAGGCAGGCGCGCGGCTGACGTGGCGGCTTGTCCGGTCACGCGCATCATAAGTCCGCAAGGGTCGTTCTTGCATGGCCGGATGTCATAAAATCGTCACATTGGCGGATGCGGGCACCCGGCAGGGCCGGGCCGCCTGCCGGCCAGCCGGCGCGGGCAGCCGTGCCCCAGGCCGGCAAGCCGGCGCAGTCACAGGCTGGCAGATCGAGGCCGAAATATAAACGAGGAGAAACGACAAGATGACGAAGTTCGCGTGCAAGACCCGCTTGCTGTCCCTGCCGGCGCTGCTGGCGTGCGCCGCCGTGCCGCTGGCCATGGCCGCGCCCGCCGCGGCCGCCTGGCCCGAAAAGCCGATCCGGCTGGTGGTGGGCTTCCCGCCCGGCGGCCCGGTCGACACCCATGCCCGCATCCTCGCCGAGAAGCTGCAGCCCATCCTGGGCCAGTCGGTGGTGCTGGACTACAAGGCGGGCGCGGCTGGCAACATCGGCTCCGACGCGGTGGCCAAGGCGGCGCCGGACGGCTATACGCTGCTGCTGGCCAATACCGGCCAGATGGCGATCAACGGCTCGCTCTATCCCAAGCTGCCCTACGCCATGCCGAGGGATTTCGCGCCGGTGGCGCGCACCGCGCTGATCCCGCTGGTGATGGTGGTCAACAACAATGTGCCGGCGCGCAACCTGAAGGAATTCATCGCGTACGCGCGCGCCAACCCCGGCAAGCTGAACTTCGCCTCGGGCGGCAACGGCGGCATTTCCCACCTGATGCCGGAGATGTTCAAGCAGGCGTCCGGCACCTTTATCGTCCATATCCCGTACAAGGGCAGCGCGCCGGCGCTCACCGACGTGATGGGCGGGCAGGCGCAGATGATGGCGGACTCGATCCCGCTGTTTACCCAGTACATCAAGGCCGGCAAGGTGCGCGCGATGGCGGTGACCTCGAAGCACCGCTCGCCCGCCTTGCCGGACGTGCCGACGATGGAAGAAGCCGGCCTGAAGAACTTCGAGGTGGTCGGCTTCTACGGCATGCTGGCGCCGGCCGGCACGCCCAGCGACGTGGTGGCCCGGCTCTCCGGCGCGCTGCAGTCCGTGCTGGCCGACGCCGACACCCGCGCCAAGCTCGAGCAGCAAGGCGCGGAGCCGGCCTGGCAGGGACCGGAGGCCTTCGGCCAGACCATTGCCGCCGAGCAGAAGCGCTGGGGGCAGGCGGTCAAGGCCTCGGGCGCGAAGATCGACTGAACGGCTTCACCATCCGGGCGCGGCAGTGCCAAGGCCGCCCGCCGGGCGGTCCCACTGCATCGGCGCGCCATCCACCATCACTGGCGGCCTGATCCGCCGCGCCGCGCCCCAGGCCGTGGCTTCCACCGTTTCGGCCAGGTCCGCGGCCTGTTCCGGGGCCAGCGGGGCGGAGCCGCGCGCCAGCCCTGCGCCATCGAGCAGCAGTTGCGCGGTGCGCGCCAGCGAGGCCCGGACCTCGCTGCCGGCGCCGCTCGCCAGGCGCCGCGACAAGCCGCGGATGGCCGCGGTCGCCAGCAGATAGCCGGTGGCATGGTCGATTGCCTGCACCGGCAGTGGCCCTGGGCGGTCCAGTCCGCGCAGGCGCATGCCCGCSTCGGCRATSCCGCTGCTCATCTGCACCAGGCTGTCGAAGCCGCGCCGGCCCTGCCACGGGCCGCTCCATCCGTAAGCATCGAGCGAGACATCGATCAGGCCAGGGTTGAGCTGGCGGCGCCGCTGCGCGTCCAGCCCCAGCCGTGCCAGCGCATCGGCGCGGTAGCCATGCACCATCACGTCGGCCTGGCCCAGCAGGCGCTCCAGTATCTGCAGGTCTTCGTGGCGCTTGAGGTCCAGGCGGGCGCAGCGCTTGCCGAGCACCACTTCGGGCACCACGCCGGGCTCTTCCCAGCCAGGCGGGTCGATGCGCAGCACATCGGCGCCGAAGCCGGCCAGGAAGCGGGTGGCGACCGGGCCGGCCAGGATCCGTGTCAGGTCCAGCACGCGGATGCCCCGAAGCGGGCGCTCGGGGGTGAAGCCGTGCCGCGGCGCGGGGCTGCCATCGAAGGCTCGCCAGTGCAGCAGGGGCTCGTGGCTGACTGCCTGCCCCTGCGGGTGCGCGGCCCATTGCGCCGCCGGGCGCATGGCCGCGGCGCAGCCGCCCTTGTCCACCACGGCGTTTTCCAGCGCGTCGGCCTGCCATGCGGCCACGGCCTTCGCCACCGCCGCCTTGTCGGCCGGCACGCCGAGCACCGCGAGCGCCGCCGCGCGGTGATGCGGCGCATTGGTGTGCAGGCGGATCCAGCCGTCCGCCGCGCGGTAGTCGCCGGCCACGGCATCCCATTGCGGCGGCAGCGCCCAGCCCTGCGGGCGCAGCGAGGTGCCGAACCAGAAGGATGCCAGCCGGCGGTCCACGCTCGCCCGCGACGCGTGTCCGCCGGCCGCGTGGATGAGTTCCGCGACGGCGAGACCCGCGGCACCGGCGCTGGCGGCCGCCAGCTCGGTGACCGGGAAGACCGACGGCAGGCTGCCGCTCCCGGTCCAGGCCAGGCGTTCCAGCCAAGCGGGGTCGCCGTGCACGCTGGCCCAGATGTCGCGCAGGAAGCTGGCGGCGGCCGGGCTGTCGGGGATGTCAGGGGTAGCCGCGGCGGGCGCGGCATGTGCGCGATAGGACATGGCGGAGGTCACTGTGATTGGATCCACGAACTGGATCGACGAAGGGGCGGGCTGGCGGCCAGGTGCCTTGCAGGATAGGCCGCTTGTTTTAATAGTCAATATTGATTACCTTAATCAAGTTATTGCTTCTCAGGCCCAAGCCCAGGCTAGTCTCCCCGTCGCCATGTCCCGCTACCTCACCTCGGCCGAAGCGGCCGCCCGGCTGGGCGTTTCCCGCCAGACCCTCTACGCCTATGTCAGCCGCGGCCTGCTGCACGCCCACGATGGCGAGACACCGCGCGAAAGCCGCTACCTGGCGGCCGACGTGGAACTGCTCGCCGGCCAGCGCACGCGCGGGCGCAAGCCGCGCGAGGTGGCCAAGGCCGCGCTGAGCTGGGGGTTGCCGGTGCTGGAGTCGGGCATCACGCTGATCGAAGACGGGCGGCTCTATTACCGCGGCTCCGATGCCGTCGCGCTGGCGGCCTCCGGTACGGTGGAATCGCTGGCTGCGCTGCTGTGGCAGTGCGGGGAACAGACCGCCTTCGGCACCGAGCCGCCGGCCGCGCCCGCGCACCTGGCCGCGCTGCAGGCCGCCTTTGCCGGGCGCCGCAGCGAGGAGGCCCTGCTGCCGCTGTTCACTGCCGCCAGCGGCGACGACGCCACCGCGCAGTGGCAACAGTCGCCGGCGCGGCTCGCCGAGGGCTGCGGCGCGCTGGTGCGCCTGCTGGCCGCCTGCCTGCTGGGCACGGCGCCCGCCAGCACGCCGATCCACCGGCAGTGCGCCGGCGCCTGGGGCGTGGACGGGGCGGGCGCGGACCTGATCCGCATGGCGCTGGTGCTGTGCGCGGACCATGAGCTGAATGCATCGAGCTTTACCGCGCGTTGTGTCGCCTCGACCGGGGCCAGCCTGCGGGCATCGGTGGTGGGCGGGCTTGCCGCGCTGACCGGTGGCCGGCACGGCGGCGCCACCGCGCGCGTGGAGGCAATGTGGGACCAGCTGGCCGGCGCGCACCCGGCCGCGCGGCTGCGCGAGCGACTGGCGCGCGGCGAAGACCTGCCAGGCTTCGGGCATCATCTCTACCCGGCCGGCGATGTGCGTGCCATCTGCCTGCTGGCGCCGGTGCTGGCACATCACTCCGGCTGGCAGGAGATCATCGACGTGGCATTCGACCTGACCGGGCAGCGGCCCTCGGTGGATTTCGCGCTGGTGGCCCTGCGCCGACACCTGCGGTTGCCGCCCGGGGCGGCCTTCGGCCTGTTCGCGCTGGGCCGCTCGATCGGCTGGATCGCGCATGGGTTGGAGCAGCGCGCCGACGATGCCCTGATCCGGCCGCGCGCGGCGTACATCGGACCGCGCCCGGGCCAGGGCTAGCGCAGCGCGTCCCGCGGCCGCCATGCCGCGGCTGCGGAAAACCACGGTCCGGTCAGCCCGGCTTGCGTCAGTCCGAGGGTCACCCTGCGCACAGGTGTTCTCCCGCAGGGCGAAGATGGTGCCTCGTGGCCGCGGCGCGCGCGCCGTGCCTGCTCAGGTGCCGGTGGCCTTCCTGGCGAGGCCGGAGCAGCGGCCAAGGACGGTGGTGATGCAGCATGCGTTGCCGGACCAGTCGCCAGAGATCACCAGCCCGGTCGGGCCGGCGATCAGGCGGCGCTGGCACTGGCCGGGCACCAGTACGGGTTCGGGCGAGGTGGGTGCGCGCGCGTCGCGCGGACCGCTGCCCGGCGCGCGCGCCGGTGGCACTTCCTCGGTCCACAGGTAGGCCGTGCCGCCGGGCACCGATTGCACGGATTGCGGGGGACCCCACTGCGCCTTGGCCTGTTCGATCGGCGCGGACTGCCAGGAATCCAGCACGCGCTGCATGGCCGATTGCTCGATGCCGGCGCAGGCGCCCAGCGCGAGCGCGACAAGTAGTGTCGTCAGGAAGCGGGAAGATGCGGGAGAAGGGGCAACGGCGCGGCAGTCGGCGGGCATGGTGGCTCCAAGGGGGAAGGCGGGCCCCCTCTGCGCAGACTAGCGCAGCGCGTGGCCCGCCTGCAAGCGCCCGCGCATTGCTTATGCGGGTTTGCCCACAGTCGGCACCAGCACGGCCTTGTCCGGTTCGGCGGGCGGCTCGTGCGCGCCGTCGTCGCCACCGGCCTGGCCCAGGTCGATGCCGCTGGTTTCCGGCAGCAGCAGCGCGGCGCCCATCACCATGGCGTAGCCTACCCCTGCGACGATGGCGATGGCCAGCGGCAGCGAGGTGCGCCCGGTGCTCAGCCAGCCCACCGAGAGCGGGAACAGCGAGCCGATCACGCGGCCGACGTTGTACGAGACGCCGTAACCGGTGGCGCGGATGTCGTTGGGGTACGACTCGGAAATGGTGGCCCCGATGCCGGCGAACACGCCCTGCATCAGCACGCCGAGCGGGAAGCCGAGGAACAGCATCGAGATGTTCGAGACCGGGATCACCATATAGACCAGGGCCATGACGAAGGCGCCTGCGGCAAAGGCGATATAGGTCAGGCGGCGGCCCCAGCGGTCGGTGGCATAGGCGCCGGCCACGTAGCCCACCAGCGAGCCGAAGATAGTCATGGCCAGGTAGGAGCTGGTGCCGAACACCGATAGCCCGCGCTCGGTCTTGAGGAAGGTCGGCAGCCAGGTGGCGATCGCATAGTAGGCGCCCAGCATGCCGCCCGACAGCAGGCTGCACAGGACGGTCTTGCCCAGCAACGGGCGGCGGCCCAGCCGCGCGAGCTGCTGCCACGCCGAAGGGGCGCCGCCTGCCGCGCGCGCGGCCCGGCTCTTGAGGAAGATTTCCGGCTCTTCGAGGTTGCGGCGCAGGTAGACCACCACCAGCGCCGGCAGGATGCCCATGAAGAAGCAGATGCGCCAGGCAGTCTCCGCCGGGAAGAGGCTGAAGGTGATGGCGTAGGCGATGGCCGCCGCGCCCCAGCCGAACGAATAGCTGCTGGCCGTGAAGCCCGAGTACTTGCCGCGATGCGCCGGGTTGCGGATCATCTCCGTCACCAGCACCATGCACAGGGACGACTCGCCGCCGAAGCCCAGGCCCTGCAGCATGCGGAAGGCCAGCAGCTGTCCGGGCGTGTTGGCCAGCCCGCACAGGAAGCAGGCGAAGGCGAACACCACGATGGTCCAGCGCAACACACGCACGCGGCCGTAGCGGTCGGCCAGGATGCCCGCGCCGATGGCGCCCACCAGCGACGACACCAGCGTCCAGGTGACGATGGCGCCCGCGGCCGACTTGCTCATGCCCCATTGCGTCAGCAGCGTCGAAATCAGGAAGGAGTAGATTATGAAGTCGAACACGTCGACTGCATGGCCAAGGAACGCGCCGTAGAAACCCTTGCGCTCCATTTTCGATAGATCCCTGAACCAGTCCAGCATGTTCGCTCCTTTTGTGGATGGGGGCGGTGCCCTGTCAGTCTTGTTGCGCCGGGGCGCGTTGCACCGTGTTGGAATGAACCGGCGGCGGCCGGAAGCCGAGGCCCGCTGCCTCGAGCAGCTGGGCGAAACGCAGGGAGGTCAGGTCGGCGAAGCGCCCGGCGACGATCTGCACGCCGACCGGAAGGCCACTGCGGCCCGGGCCGATCGGGGCCACGGTCGAGGGCAGGCCGCACAGGCCGGAATGGCCGGCCCAGAACAGCTGGCTGGTGAGCGGGAGCGCCCGCCCGTTGACCTGGAGCGTGCGCTCCCAGGGCTCGCCGCTCTCATCCAGCACGAAGGCGGTGGTGGCGGCGGCCGGGCACAGCAGCACGTCGAAATCGTCGAAGAAGCGTTGCCAGGCTTGCGCGAAGGCGGCGCGCGCCTGCTGCAGCTGCAGCCACTGGCGGTGGCGGATGCCGGCGCCGGTGAACTGCAGGGTGGCGTAGTCGTGGTCGTCCGGTGCCACCGCGGCGGCGGCAGCGGCGCGGGACAGCGCGGCATCGAAGCTGGCATCGTCCATATGCACCGAGGTAGTGGCGCGCAGCATCAGTACATAGGTGTGCCAGAGGGCGGCGGCATCGAAGTCCGGCCGCGCGTTCCACGTTACCCGGGCGCCCTGGCCCGCCAGCCAGCGGCCCAGGTTCTCGATCTCGTCGCTGACTTCGGCGTCGACCTCGCACTGCGGGTGGCTGGGCAGCACGGCGACGCGGAAATCGGCCAGCGCGGCCTGCCCGCAGGGCGGCAGCGAAAGACGGTAGGCCAGTGCCTCGCCGCCGTCCGGGCCGGCCAGGGCCTGCAGCAGCAGCTCCAGGTCGCGCGCGCTGCGCGCCAGCGGGCCGGCCACGTTGATGTCTTGCTCCCCGTAGGTGCGGCCGATGCCGTGGCCACGCAGGGGGATCAGGCCATGGCTGCTCTTGTGCGAGAACACGCCGCAGTAGTGGGCCGGATTGCGCAAGGAGGAGCCGATGTCGGAACCGATGTCGAAGAAGCTCATGCCGGCGCACACCGCGGCGGCGCTGCCCCCCGATGAGCCGCCCGGGGTGCGGCCGGGGTCGTGCGGGTTGCGCGTGGTGCCGTAGACGGCGTTGTAGCTCTGCCAGTCACGCAGGCCTAGCGGCACATTGGTCTTGCCGAGCAGCACCGCGCCGGCTGCGCGCAGGCGCTCGACCACGGCGGCGTCGCCGGCGGCAATGTTGTGCCGTTGCGCCGGGCTGCCGCAGGTGGTCGGCCAGCCGGACACGTCGAAGGATTCCTTGATGGTGAACGGGATGCCATCCAGCGCGCCAAGCGGCCGGCCCTCGGCGCGGCGCCGGTCGCTGGCCCGGGCCGAGGCGCGGGCGGCGGAGAAATCCGACACGACGATGGCGTTGATGCTGGCGTGCGATGCGGTGTAGGCAGCTTCGCACCAGTCGACCAGGTCTTGTGCGCTGGCGTGGCCCTGGGCCAGGAGTTCGGCTGCCTTCCAGACTGGCAGAAAGCAGGCGTCTGCCTGGCTGGGATCGGTGCTCGCAATATCTTGCCGGGTCACGCTGGGCTCCGTCTTGTGGGCTCGAGGCGGCCGGCGCGCGCTGCTGGGCGCGCAAGATCACCGCGAAAATCGGTATACTATATTCACAAAATTGCAGAGTGCAAGACGAATATTGGATGAGACGATATGCGTCACTTCCTGGTGCAATGCAACAGGTTTTGGCACAAAATCGGGGTTTAAGCCAGGCGGATGGCGCCTTTCGTGCCCCGCGACGGGGCCTGGAGGGAGGCTTTTTTGTATACCGTTTCCCGGCGACGCGGGCTGGCTATTGCTGTTCGAGCAATGCCTTGAGGCTGGCGAGGTCACGCCGGACCCAGTCGGCGTCGGCGGCGAAGCGGGCATCGTCGACGCCCGGGTAGCGCAGCAGGGTGAAAAGCAGGGTGGCGCCGCCGGCATTGGCGATGACACGCATCGGGATGTAGATCTCCTCGCTGCCGGGCGGCTGCACGTAGTGGTCGGCGATGCCGTAGGGATTGGCGGGGGTGAAGCGGACTTGCATCGGACCCTCGGGTGTCAGGGTCTGCCAGCTCCCGTCCGAGCGTTGTGACAGTTCGCCCAGGCCGCTGGCCCAGCGCGGATAGTTCTCGGGCACTGCGAGGAAAGCGGCGACCGTCGCCGCCGGCTGGTCGATATCGATGCCCAGGGTCAGGCAATCGCATTGGTTGGCCATCGCATGCTCCGCTGTGTGGGCTTACTGTCTATCTGCCTGGTGATCGGGGAAAGACAGGGTTTGCTGATCCGGGCTGGCGCGCTTGCGCGGGCGCGTGCCGGCAGGTGACACGGCTTCGCGCCTGGCGGCATGGCGCGCCGGTGCCGCTAGCGCTTCCAGGGCAAATTGCCGGGTCGCCTCCAGCGGCACGGCATTGGCCAGCAGGTCCGCCAGCCTCGGCGCCAGGATTTGATAGGTGTCCAGGTCGAAGCGTGCCGGGTCCGCGAGCAGCGCAGGGGCGTCGTCGAGCGAGGCCACCGAGCCGAGGTAGCACCAGTTCTCCAGGATATGCCACCAGGCCTTGGCGCCTTCCCGCTCGCGCCATGCCACGGCGCCGGGGAACGGCCAGGGCCGGACTGCCTGGTCCGCCAGCGCGGCGACCATCCGCTCGCGATGGGCCGCCAGCGACTCGTCGCCCGTGCAGGCGCCCTGGCAGCGGTGGAGCTGGCGGGCGAAGCAAGGCAGGCCGCGCCGCGCCGGCTTTTCCAGCGTCAGCGCCGCCAGGCAGAGCTGGTGGGCCTGCGCCAGTTCCGTCAGATGCGCTTCGGCGCCGGCACGGCTGGCGAAGGCACCATAGAGGTTGGGATGGCGGGCGAAATCCGTGTCGCGGTCCGAGCGCAGCAGCGGCGCGCTCAGGCCGGGCGGCAATTCCCAGGCGTACAGCGCGGCATTCCGGCGCAGCATCCGGTTGTGCAGCGGCTGCATGCGCTTGATCAGCTGGGCTTCGAGCAGCAGCGCGCCGGTCTCGTCGCCCGTTTCGCGCCATTCGACACGCCGTACCGCGCGCGCCAGGCGCATTTCCAGCGCGGCGCTGTGGTCGCCTGAAAAGTGCGCACCAATGCGCTGGCGCAGGTGGATGCTCTTCCCTATATAGAGAGGCAGGTCCTGGTCGCCGTAGAAGAGATAGACGCCGGGGCTGTCCGGCACGTCGTCCAGCGCCGTTTCCTCGAGGCCGGAGGGCAGGCTTGCCCGCTTGACCAGCGACCGGACGGCGGACTCGACCAGGTCGACGCTGTAGAGACCGTGGATCTTCTGCCAGAACTGCCAAAGCAGCTCGGCGTCGGCCAGTGCGCGGTGGCGTCCCTTGGGCTCCAGTCCGAAGCGGGCGATCAGCGCGTCCAGTCCGTGGCGCGTCATCGAAGGGAACAGCGAGCGGGAAAGGCGCAGCGTGCACAGCACATCGGCGCGGAAGGTAATGCCGGCGCGGCGGAATTCGTTCTTCAGGAAACCGTAGTCGAAGCGCGCGTTGTGCGCCACGAAGAGCTTGCCCTGCAGCCGCTCGGCCAGGTCCTCGGCCAGCGATTCGAAGCGCGGCTGGCCGTGCACCATGGCCTCGGTGATGCCGGTGAGCTGCTGGATAAAGGACGGGATGCCGACGCCGGGCTCGACCAGCGTATCCCACTCGACGATGCCGTCCGGCCCGACCTCCACCACGCCGATCTCGGTAATGCGGTCGCGGGTGGCGTCGGCGCCGGTCGTCTCCAGGTCAACGAAGACGATCGGACGGGATAGGGCGGCGGCGAGCGCCTGCGCATCCAGGTGACGGGGCAGGCCGTCCGGCTGATACGGCGGCTCGAGGGAGGCAAGGTCTTGCATCCAGGGATTCTAATGGATGGGGATGGGTGGGGAAGCCTGCGGGTGGTGGCCCGGATGGGTTCGAGACAGTCGCTGGCGACCGCATGCGCGTCCCGTTCATCAGCGCGTCACAAACGATTCGAAGGAATTTTCAGAAAAGGCTTGCCAGGACCGTGGGCGGGCCTTAATATTCGCTCCCTCGCAACACGAAGCGCGGCTGCAAAGCAGACGGGACAAGGGTTGCGGGGTGAACGGGTGAGGTTGGCGGTGCGAAGAGCGCGGCGAGCCGGAGCAAAAAAAGATTGCGAAACCTGTTGACGAAACGTAGAAAGTTCTTCATAATCTCGTTTCTCTGCTGCTGACAACAAAGCAGCGGCGCGGTAAGCAAAGCGAACCGCGGCAAGTTCTTTAACAAACAAACAACCGATAAGTGTGGGCGCTTGATAGCGGATGCCCGGTGCGCAAGCACTGGAGCTTACAAGTTATAAAGTGCTCGCACAGTAAAACATGTTCGGTTCTTCTTCGGGAGGATCGAGTCAGTTT
>NZ_JBFTNF010000080.1:0-29729 GCF_056397345.1 Cupriavidus sp. 05N38 | reverse complement strand
GGCAAGGCCGATCACCTTCGCGCCGGACGCCTGGGCCTGGAGCAGGTAGGACGACAGGTCGGCGGAATTGATCGGGTGCCTGGCCTTGCCCGCCATCTTGCCGCCGACGCTGCCCAGCGCGTCGGTCGCATCCTTCTCGAGCGATGCGCCGAGGGCATAGTCGACGGTCAGGAAGTACCAGCTGTTGTCCCCGCCCTTTGTCAGCGCCTTGACGGTGTTGGCGGCGAATGCATAGGTGTCGTACGAATACTGGATCGTATAGGCAGAGCAGTCTTCGTTGCTCAGCCGGGTCGTGCCGGCGCCGCTCGCGATGACGATCTTGTGCTTGACCTTGCCCAGGTTGGACACCGCCAGCGCCACCGACGACGGCAGCGCGTCCTGGATGATGTCGACCTTCTGGTTGTCGAACCAGCCGCGGGCGATGGTCGCGGCGACGTCCGTCTTGTTCTGGTGATCGGCGTGGACCACCTGGACCGGCGCGCCCAGCACCGTGCCCCCGAAATCCTCCACGGCCATTTGCGCCGCCACGACCGACCCTTTGCCGCCGATATCGGAGAATATCGATGACATGTCGGTCAGGACGCCGATCTTGACCACGCCGTCGCTGATCCGGGCTGGCTCCGCCGCTCCCACGGGGGCGGCACAAACAGTGGCGCTGGCCAGGATGGCCGCACCGAAACGCATTGCAGGCATGATGTCTCCTCTGTGTTTTTTCGTTGCGTCTGGAATCGTCGCCGGTGCTTGCCTAGCGCCGGTCCTGCTGCAGCACCTTCTCCACACCCATGCCGATGGCCAGCAGCCTGCGGTCGGCCAGGTGGCGGCCGAACAGCATCAGGCCGACAGGCGCGTCTCCCGGCCGATGGCAAGGAACGGACAGCGAACACAGGTCGAGCATGTTGGCGATGGCGGGGTTGCGCAGTAGCAGCCGATTGGTCTTGAAGAACGCCTCGTCATCGTCGAGATCGGCGATGCGGGGAGCCACGATCGGCACGGTGGGCAGGACCACGGCGTCAAAGCCGGTCAGTTCCGCGTCCGCCTGCCGGCACAGCGCGGCCCGGCGCTTGAGCATGCGCAGGTAGTCGGCGGCACGCTGGCCGTCAGCCAGGCGGATGCGCGACAATACGCGGGGATCGTAGCGCCCGGCATGCGCTGCCATCAGGTCGCCATGCCAGGCGCTGGCTTCCGCTGCGACAAGCCCGCCGTCGGCGCCGATTTCGGCAAGACTGTTCCAGCTGTCGAACCAAACGTCCCGCAGCAATGCGCCCGCCGCCGAAAGCCGGCACAGGGCGCGTTTATACGTCTGCGCCACTTCGTCCGTCATGCCTTCGAGTACCAGCCCGGCCGGTACCGCCAGGCGCAGGCCTGCCACCGGCACCGGCTTCAGCGCAGCCAGGTCCTCGCCGGCCATCACGGCGTCGATGGCGGCGCAACACGCCACCGTGCTGGCCAGGCAGCCGACCGAGTCGTAGCTGGACGACAGGGGCACGGTGCCACGCAACGGCACGCGGCTCGCCGTGGGCTTGAAACCGGTGATGCCGCACAGGGCTGCCGGAATGCGGCAGGACCCGCCGGTATCCGAGCCTATCGCGGCAAGAGCCATGCCGTCGGTGACCGAGACCGCGGCCCCGGCGGACGATCCGCCCGGGATGCGTGCCGCGGAGCGGTCGAAGGGATTCCGCGGCGTGCCATAGTGCGGATTGATGCCGACGCCCGAGTAAGCGAATTCGCTCATGTTGGTGCGACCGACGAAGACGGCACCCGCCGCCCGCAGGCGCCCGATGGCGAGCGCATCGTGGCTGGCAGGCACTTCCGGCAACACGCGGGCGCCGGCCCGCGTGACATCGCCTTGCACGTCGAACAGATCCTTGACCGAGAGCGGCACGCCGGCGAGCGGGCCGGCAACGCCCTGCTCGCGCAGCATGTCGCAGGCCGCGGCCTGCTTTCGCGCCGCCATGCTGACGCCGTGCGGAAAGACCCGCCCGCCTTCGCCGGCGGGATTGCAGATCCGCTCGACGCACGATGCCAGCAAGGACTTTGCATTTGCGCCACCGCTCGCCAGCAGGTGCAGCGTCGCTTCCAGGGTCGGGGCCACGATCAGGCGGGGTCGAAGTAGTGGATTTCCAGCAGCATGCAGCCGCCGTCCGACTTGAACGGACCGTGGAATGCGCCGGGCGGACGGCAAGCGTAGGTGTTGGGCGCGAAGGCTTCGCCGCCCTCTCCGTTGACGTCGTTGCCGACGGTCAGGTCGCCGCTCACGAGATAGACTTCCTCCCAGTACTCGTGAACGAACGGCGAGGTAGTAAACACGCCGGGCTGGAAGCGCAGCAGGCGGGTACGGCTGCCGCTGCGGCCGCGCTCGTCGAGCGAGCCGGACAGGATCTTCTGCTGGATGCCCGAGGGATAGCCGTGCGGGACCTCCCAGCCGGATGCAAGGTCCAGGGAGTGGAACTCGTCGTGGAGTTTGTTGATCGCCATGTTGATCTCCGTAGGTGTGGTGATGGATAGCGCGAAGGGGACTGCGTTGAAGGTCAGCTCAGGCGGCCTGGGCCAGGCGGGCCAACTCGCCGTCGAGGGAATAGCTGCCCAGCATGTTGTCGACCAGATTCGCGGCACCCTTCCAGTCGTAGGTCCGGTAGGCATGCCCCTTGGTGACAAAGGAGGCGCCGGCGTAGAACATCTCGTACTGGTTGTGGCGCGACGCGAACTCTGAGCCGACCGCGTCCCATGCCAGCTTGAAGAACTTGACCCGCTCCTCGGGGCTGCAGGCGGGCGACTTCTGCGTCTTCGCAATGATTTCCGCCAGCGCGGGATTCGCGAAGTCATTGATGCTCGACGGCAGCATGATCATGCCGCCACCGGCCAGCTCGCGCAGCGTGCCGAGCACCTTTGCATAGAGCTGCTGGGTCAGGACCTGCGAGCCATACAGCATGCTGCGATCGGGAATGTAGTAGCCATTGTTGTTGACCTGCCCCTTGGCCTCCATGGCGTAGACCCACGCTTCGACCATCCCGGCCTCGGCGGCAAGCTGGCCGAGCATCTCCCTGACCTGCGGGAAGCTGTTCGTGCCGTTGACTTCGGTGATCTTGAGCGCGATCCCGACCAGGAAGCGCAGCTTCACCATCAGGCGAACCTGGCATTGATAGTTCTGGTAGCTGTGCGCCGGCGTGGCATGGAACTGCTTCGCGCACATCGCGACGTCGCCCGCGACGAAGATCCGCTCCCAGGGCACCTTCACATCGTCGAAGTAGAGAACGGCGTCGTTCTCGTCATAGCGGCTTGCCAGCGGGTTGTCGAAGACCGAGGTAGCGTTCTCCTCGTACGACTTGCGGGACATCACCTTCAGCCCCTTCGTGTTCATCGGCACGGCGAAGGACAGCGCGTACATGTCGTCGCCCTCGCGCAGCGGCTGGATGCAGCTGCAGAAGACCTCGTTGGCCATGATCCCGCTGGTGGCCAGCATCTTCGCGCCCCTGACCGTGATGCCCTCGGCGTCCTGGTCCACGATCCCGACGGCGAGATACTTGTCTTCCTGCTCATGTGCCGACTTGGACTGGTTCGCCTGCGGATTCACGATGACGTAGGTCAGGAACAGGTCGTTGTCGCGGGCGTACCTGTAGTAGTCGCGCAAGGCGCCGGCGCGTGCGGGGTCGGCCTGCTCGAACACGTCGATCCCCATATACATGCCCGATATGCAGGAGGCGACGTGGTCGGGAGAGCGGCCCATGAAGCCGTAGTGCAGCTCGGTCCAGGCCTCCAGCATCTGGCGGCGCTCGACCAGTTCGTTGTAGCTGGTCGGCAATTCCCAGATCCGGCTCACGCGCTTGTGCGTGCCCTCGGGCTGGAACGTCATCTTCCCGATGTTCTCCGGGCGCGCCTGGAAATCGTAGAGATTGGCGTAGCTGCGAATCGAGTTGCGGAACGCCGGGTGGCTCGTGACGTCGGTCACGCGCTTGCCGTCCAGATAGACCTCTCGGCCATCGCGCAGCATCTCGATGTGCTGGTTTCCGGTCTTAACCATGTCTTTTCTCCTGATTGCCTGCTTGCTGTGGATTCAGGCGGCTGCCGGGCTGCTCTCGAGTGCCCGGTACCTGCCGCCAAAGAAGATCAGGGGCCGGCCGTCATGCCGGGCCTGATAGCGGATCACCCGCCCGATGAAGATCACGTGATCGCCACCGTCATGCTGCGCATACGGCTCGCATTCGAAGGCGGCCAGGGCGTCGGGCAGGAGCACGTGGCCGCGGCTGTCGCGCGCCGAATAGTCGATGCCTTCCCACTTCCCGGAGTTCGCCTTCGCAAACCGGTTCGACATATCCTGCTGGGCCTCGGCGAGCACGTTGACCGCGTAGCGCGGCGCCGTGTATAGGTCCGCCAGGCTCAGGCAGCGGCGATCCACCGAGAACAGGACCAGAGGCGGATCGAGGGAAACCGAGTTGAACGACGCGACCGTGATGCCGACCGGCATCTCCTCCCTGGGCGCGGTGATCACCGCCACGCCCGTCGCGAACATTGCCAGCGCATTCCTGAAGCGGCGCTGCGCTTCGGCGTCGAAGCCGGTACCGACAGATGACTCAGACATCGCTACTCCTACACATGTTGTCGTTGCCTTGTTGCTTTGTTTATTACCTTTGTAAATTAGGTGTTATTGAATGCTATGCAACACTGCTATTCAAGTTGGTAAAAACCCTAGGAGGAGCGGGAGCGCGCTACGCTGGCGGACCGGATTTGCGCCGCAAAGCCTTGCTGCACAAGGGCTGGACGATCGTCTCCGGATTTCGGGTGACTGCAGGCGGACCACGCCAGGGCCATCCAACAACCCTACCGCCGGTGTGGCGCCAGCGCAGATGGAGCGCGCGCGGTGCTAGACTCCGCTCCACTTTCCCGCGCAGGGATCGCTCTTCCCTGCGACGCCAACCCATCAGCCGTCAGCGTAGAAGCAGCATGCACACAGCACCCAGGACCTATCCGATCTATATGGATTACAGTGCGACGACGCCTGTCGACAGACGGGTCGTCGATGAAATGGTGCCCTTCCTGCACCAGCATTTCGGCAATCCTGCTTCGCGCAGCCATGCCTACGGATGGCATGCCGAGGAAGCGGTGGAGACGGCACGCTCCCATGTGGCGGCACTGCTGAATGCCGATCCGCGGGAGATCGTCTGGACATCCGGCGCGACGGAAGGCAACAACCTCGCCATCAAKGGTGCGGCGCATTTCTATCGCGGCAAGGGAAGGCACATTGTCACCGTCAGGACCGAGCACAAGGCCGTGCTCGATACCTGCCGCGAACTCGAGAGGCAAGGATTCGAGGTAAGTTATCTCGAGGTGCAGGAAGACGGCCTGATCGATCTCGGCGCGCTGCGCGCTGCCTTGCGGCCGGATACGATCCTGGTGTCGGTGATGATGGTCAACAATGAGATCGGCGTCATCCAGCCGGTTGCGCAGATCGGCGAGATCTGCCGCGCGGCGGGCATCGTGTTCCATTGCGACGCGGTGCAGGCGGCGGGCAAGATCCCCATTGACCTCGCTGCGCTCAAGATCGATCTGCTCACCGTGACCGCGCACAAGGTCTATGGCCCCAAGGGGATCGGCGCGCTCTATGTGCGGCGCAAGCCCAGGATCCGCCTCGAGGCGCAGATCCACGGCGGCGGACATGAGCGCGGCATGCGCTCAGGCACCCTGCCGACGCACCAGATCGTGGGCATGGGCGAAGCGTTCAGGCTTGCGAGGGTGGAGCTTGCAGAAGAGGCAGGCCGCGTCGGGGCCTTGAGGGACAGGTTGCTGGCGGGGCTGACGCAACTCGACGAAGTCTATGTGAACGGGAGCCTGCGGCAGCGAATCCCGCACAACCTGAATATCAGCTTCAACTTCGTCGAAGGCGAATCCCTGATCATGGGCATCAAGGGTGTCGCCGTCTCTTCCGGATCCGCTTGCACCTCGGCCTCGCTCGAGCCATCGTTCGTGCTGCGTGCGCTCGGCCGCAGCGATGAGCTGGCGCACAGCTCGATTCGCTTCACGCTGGGCCGCTACACCACCGAGGCGGAAGTCGATGAAGTGATCCGGCTTGTCACCGCCACCGTTTCCAGGCTGCGCGAACTCAGCCCGCTCTGGGACATGCACCAGGAGGGTATCGATCTGCGCACCATCCAGTGGGCCGCGCACTGAAGCTGTCAGCGCTCCCTGGCGCCACCTCGCGCGGGCTGGACCGTTTGCCGGCGCGCCTGGAGGTGCTCGAGGTCAAGCGCGGCCCGGTCTCCGTTGGCGACGAGCCTGTCGACAACGGAGCACAAGACCTTGAATTCGGTGCGACTCACGCCGTCGAACAACACGTCGTTGATCTGCTGCTGCAGGGGCAACAGTTCATTGAGCAAGCGCGTGCCCGCGGCCGTGATGGTCAGGCGCATCTTGCGCTTGTCGTCGGGGTGGGCCTTCTTGTCGATCAGGCCCAGCTTCTTCAGCTTGCCGGTCTCGAGGGTGACGAAGGCGCCGCTGAGGTGAAGATGATCGGCCAGCTGGTTCACGGTCACCTCACCTTGCTGGGAGAGATGCGCAATGGACCGGATCAGCGAGTACTGGACCCCGGTCAGGCCAATCACGCTGCCGAAGCCGTCCCGCACCGAAAGCAGCCTTGCGGCGAATGGCAGCAGTCCGTTCACGAGATGACGGAACTCGACGTCAGAACCATCGACGAGGCACGCCGGATTGGTGATCGTCAGGGTTTTGTTTCCGGTAGTTGTCGCCACAGGCAATTGCTCCACATAGCTTTTCAAGCAAGCTTTGTGCCAAATTCTAGCAAACAACCCGGCTACGCGGCGGGAAGCTGCAGCGACAAGCCGGATTTCCGCCCTTCCGGGCGCCTCCATCCCTTCGCTGCTCAAGACATGCCATGAACCCGATCCCCTTGCATACCGCCAAGTCACTCCTGGAGACCTATGTCCGGGCCAAGGACAACAACCGCCCGGAACTGATCCATGAGGCCTTTGCGCAAGACGCTACGCTGACGATCTCGATCAACACCGATACGATCGCCTTTCCTGCGAAGACCGAGGGTGCACAGGGCATCGCCGCCACGCTCGTCACGGAGTTTGCCAAGACCTTCGATGCCTGCCGTACCTACTACGTCGCCGACGAACTCGCCCTGGTGGGAGACAGCATTGTTGTCCCCTGGCTGGTGGCAATGCGCGAAACCGCCGCCAACGTTCTCCGGCTTGGCAAGGGCTACTACCGCTGGGGCTTTGCGCAGGCCGATGGCCCGGCGCGCATCGCCAGCCTGCACATACATATCGAGCGGATGGACTCGGTGGCCGATCCGATGGCGGCCACGCTGGCGGCCCTGCAGGCAGGATTGACCTACCCCTGGCTTCCCGCGGATGAACTGAAAACAGAAATCAACCGGCTCGTGGCGGCAAAGCCGTCGCTCGCTTTCCTGCAGGCCTTTGCCGAGCCAGTGCCGCTGCCCTGACACGACACTGGCGCGGGCTCTATCGCGGATGGCCACAGGTTCGGCGCCAGGCCTTCAATTTCCCAGGGTACTGGTGTAATAGCCAAGTCGCGCTTCGACGTCGGCATTCTCCTGCAGGCCGAGCTTCAGCAACTCGCCTACCTTTCTCTGGGCCTGCGGACGACCCACCGATGTAATGAAAGCATCCCATTCGAGGCGAATCTCGGCGTCGGGCGGCAAGCTGGCGATGTCGACCAGGCGCTTGGTGTCGGCAATGGCTTGCTTGTCGAACGAGGCGATCCGCAAGGCGAGCGCTTCCACAAAGGCGTCCAGTTCGGAATCCGGCAACGAGCGATTCACGTAGCCATATCTCTCCGCGAGGTCGCCGTCGATATCGTCGGCCCCCAGCAGCACCTCAAGGGCGCGCCCTCGTCCCATCAGGCGAGGCAACCGTGCCATCGGGCCGCCACCGGGAACAAGCGCGGCGCCGACCTCCCACTGCGAAAGGATGGCCTTTTCCCGACTCGCGAAGCGCATGTCGCTGGCGAGCGACAACTCGCTGCCCACGCCAGTCGCCCGTCCGCGAATAGACGCGATCGACACGACCGGGGCGCGACTCAGGCGCACCAGCATATCCGGCAGCGGGTGCATGCCCGTTGGCCCGGGCGCCATGCTTGTCGACTCTTCAAGATCGCGGGTGAAGTCATAGTGCGTCAGGAAAAAACCCGGCACGGCACTTTCGAAAACGACGACCTTGACGTCCTTGTCCGATTCCAGCGCAGTGATGACTTCATTCAATTGCGGGATGCTATCCGGCCCGAAAATATTGAAAGGAGGATGATTGAGCGTGACTCTCCAGTATTCTGGCGTACGGCATTCCATAAAGATCTGCCGGTCTTTATTTGTCTTAGACATTTGGGATCCTTGGTTGCGGCAAGTGACGCTATACCACCATCATCGCCTCCATAAACCAATCGCGAGAGCCGACGGCACCGCCGGAAACGCACGCGGGCCGGCCTTTTCGAGGACGCTCCTTGAACAGGCTCGCCGCTATCTGGCTCCTTAGTATAGGCAAGGAGAGCAAGATCCAGCGTCGCGCGACGCGGGCGGCATTGTCCGGGCAAACCCCGTCCACGCAACAATAAATAGAATATTAATTGTCAATTCATAAATATTGATTTATTGAACGTAACCGAATCATAAAGATACCGCTTCGTCATAATTTCCAATTCCATCACCATCCGTTTTTTGATTGCGCCGTACCCTGCTGCTAAGATGAAGAGCGCATCGGCCGCCCGGCAAGGAGGGGGCGATGGACGAAAAGGGGGCGCCGTGGCTTCAGGCCGGAGGCGGCGCCCGCCGTCCCGGCGGGGTAACGCAGTCCCGGCCCAAGGAGCACGATGATGAAGATTCTGATGGTACTGACCTCCCACGATCAGTTGGGAAATACGGGGAAGAAGACTGGATTCTGGCTCGAAGAGTTTGTCGCCCCTTACTACACATTCCTCGACGCGGGAGTAACGATCACGGTTGCTTCTCCCAAGGGTGGCCAGCCGCCGCTCGATCCGAAGAGCGACGAGCCCGAGGGCCAGACCGAACTGACAAAGCGATTCAAGGAAGACACGGCTGCGCAGGCGGTCCTCGCCAGCACGGTCAAGCTCGCCGGCGTGAAGGCCGATGACTATGACGCGGTCTTCTATCCGGGCGGCCACGGTCCGATGTGGGACCTGACCGAAGACAAGAACTCGATCGCATTGATCGAGGCGTTCTACAACGCCGGAAAGCCGGTGGCGACAGTCTGCCATGCCCCCGCCGTCCTGCACCGCGTCGTTATCGACGGCCAGCCGATCGTGAAGGGCCGGCGCGTAACGGGTTTCACCAATACGGAGGAAGAGGCAGTCCAGCTGACCAAGGTCGTCCCGTTTCTTGTCGAGGATGAACTCAAGCGGCTCGGCGGCCTGTTCGAGAAGGTGGACGATTGGCAGAGCTTTGCGATCGTCGACGGCCTCTTGATTACCGGTCAGAATCCCGCCTCATCCACGGCCACTGCGCAGAAGCTGCTGACGCTTCTCGGCTGAGTGAAGCCGGTTTGCACAAGGCCTCGCGCAAGGCGGCCTGGCCGTGCGCGACGCGATGCACGATCGACGAGATCCGCCGCGGGCTCCCAGGGAGGCCGCCCGCGGCAGCTGTTGAACCGACTTCACCAACCCGCCAACACTTGGCCGCGGGCCCTTCTCAAGGAGTCATCATGAAGCTGGAAAAAGCTATCTACACCGCCCATGCCACCGCCACCGGAGGGCGCGATGGCCGCGCTRCATCGTCGGACGGCCTGCTCGACGTGAAGCTCGCGCTGCCCAAGGAAATGGGTGGCGCCGGCAATGGCGTCAATCCCGAACAACTGTTTGCTGCCGGCTACTCTGCCTGCTTTATCGGGGCCATGCGTTTCGTAGCCGGACAGCAGAAGATCACGCTGCCGGCCGATACCTCGATCGAAGGCGCGGTCGGCATCGGCCCGATCCCGCAAGGCTTCGCCATCCAGGTCGAACTGAAGATTTCGATTCCGGGATTCGATCGCGCCGAGGCCGAGAAGCTGGTCGAGCAAGCCCATCAGGTCTGCCCCTATTCGAATGCCACTCGCGGCAATATCGACGTGACCCTGACGCTGGTCTAGGGGGCCGGCACGCCGCGCGCGCCAAGCGATCGCATGCCGGTGGCAACCGGCCCGGTCGTGGCCGCCCGGTCCGGTGCCTGGCGGCGGCCACTGCCGGTGCCAGGCAGGCGGAAGAACGCCACCGCTTCATCCAGGTCCCGGCCCTGATCCTGCAACGCGCGCGATGCGCTGGCGGCCTGCTCGACCATGGCTGCGTTCTGCTGCGTGACCTGGTCCATCTGCGAGATCGCGGTGTTGACCTGCTCGATGCCGCGGCTTTGCTCCTGCGCCGCGCCGGCAATTTCCTCCACGATGCCGCTGACGCGCGCCACGGCCTGGGTCACCGATGCCATGGTCCGCCCTGCTTCGCCGGCGAGCGTCGAGCCGTCCTCGATCTGCCGCATCGAACCTGAAATCAGTTCCTTGATCTCCTTGGCTGCGCCGGACGAGCGCTGGGCCAGGCTGCGCACTTCGCTGGCCACCACCGCGAACCCGCGGCCCTGCTCGCCTGCGCGCGCGGCTTCCACCGCCGCGTTGAGCGCCAGGATATTGGTCTGGAAGGCGATCCCCTCGATCATGCCGGTAATGTCGGCGATCTTGCTGGAACTGGCGCTGATGCCTTGCATGGTATCGACTACCCGGCCCACCGCCACGCTGCCGCTCTGGGCAATATCGGCGGCTTCGCGGGCGAGGTCGTTGGCCTGCCTGGCGTTCTCGCTGCTCAGGCGTACCGTGGTGGTCAGCTCTTCCATGCTGGCGGCGGTTTCTTCGAGCGAGGCCGCCTGCTCTTCAGTGCGGCGGCTCAGGTCCGCGTTGCCCGCGGCGATCTCCGCCGAGGCCCCGGCAATGCTGCCGCAGCCTTGGCGCACGCGCGAGACGATCTCGATCAGGCGTTCGTTCATGTCGCCCAGCGACGACAACAGGCGGCCGGCCTCGTCCTGCGAGGTGGCCACGATCTTGCTTCCGAGGTCGCCGCGGGCTACCGTCTGCGCCACCCCGACGGCCAGTTGCAGCGGGCCGGTGATCGCACGGGCGAGCAACAGCCCGCCCGCGGCGGCCAGGACCACGGCGCCAATCGACATGGCGATCAACAGGTTGCGCTGCGCCAGATAGTCCTCTCCCAGCCGCTGCACGGTTTCGGCCTGGCGTGCGGCGGTGAATTGTGTATAGGCATCGGTGGCCTGGACCAGCGCCGCGAGCAGGGGCCGGCATTCTGCATTCATCTTGAGGATGGCTTCGTCACGCTTGCCGGCAAGCGCCAGGCCGACGATGTCCGTGGCCACCGGCCCGTAGCGCGTTTCGATGCTGTCGATATCGCGCACCAGTTTGCGCGCGCCTTCGCTGGCGTCGCTGGCCTGGACCATCTCCTTGAGCCGCGCCAGGTGCGCCTTCACGTCATCGTGCGCGCGCAGCGCCTCGGTCTTCTCGATGGCGATATCCTCGGGCCTGGTCACCAGCACGAGGTTGCGCGCGGCAATGGCGCGGCGGTCGACGGCGGTGCGCACCTGCGCGGCCATCTCCGCGCGCGCATTCATGCCGTGCAGATAGCGGGTGAAGCCTTCGGTGGTCTGGCTCAGCGCGCGCAGCGAGAGCGCGGCGACGGCCAGTGTGATGATGGCGAGCAGGCTGAAGCCGAGCAGGAGCTTGCGCTTGATGGACAGGCTGTTGAACTTCACGGTGATCCCCTCTTGTCCCGTCAGGACATTGGCGCTGCGGATTGGTCCAAGGTTTCTGCTTTGAATCGCCAAGGCGAACCGCTGCCATCCCGTTCCCGCTTGCCCGTCTTTTGTGGTGTGGGCGATCATCGTCTACGCGTCGCTCTTCGGCTCATGCGTGTGCAGCCCGGCGCCGCATGCATGCGGCGCCGGGCTGCAAAGCGGCTAACGGCAGAAGTCGGGAATACTCACCCCCTACCAAAGTGGGGATAGATTTTCGTGAGCGCGCGACCAGGCGGCGCAATCGCCACAGCTCCCGCGCGCTGAAGCATGCCGGCATCGGCGCCGGGGCAAGAGCTGGAATCGGGCAGGCATGCCCGCGCCGGGGATCAGGAAAATGCCGTTTCCGCTAGCGCCGCCGGGTTGAGAGAAGGCGCGCAGCCGTGGGCCAGCGCCGCAACGGCATCGAGGCAAGACATGGCCTGGCGGATGATGCGCGTCTCATGACCGATGCCGCGCGCGGCATCGACTGCCAGCCTGGCGCTCATGCACAGCCGCAGGGCGCTGACCGGAACGCCCGCCTGGTGGCCACAATCCACCGGCTGGCCAAGCTGGCAGGCGCCGCTACCAGACGCCGGCATCTGCAACTGGCGATAGACGGCGGCGGTCTCGTCCCGGCTGAGCGGAGCCCTGCCGCCATGCGAGACGGGCCGGTACAGCAGGAAAGGGTGGATGGTCTGGATACCGTCCCAGCTCGACGGACTGTCCAGCGCGGCGCGGTCCAGCGCCGGTACATCGAGGGCGGCAAAGGCCGGATCGTGGTGCAGCCGTTGCCCGACGGCGTCGGCAAAGCGCCGCAGGATGCCTTCGACCTGCGAGGCGCTTACCGCCCGGAACGCGCGCAACTCATGGACCGCCGCCTGCCAGCGCAGCAGCAGGCCGAAATTGGCGAAGGATCCCAGGGCCTGCGCGCAGGCCCAGTCCTGCGGCCATTCCTCGCGCGCGGAGTAGATACGAAGCTGGGCAGGCACGCCGCGCTGGCGCAGCTTGCCGCCAATCTCCGCTGGCAGCAGCAAGGCGCCGGAGAACGAGGGTCCCGTGAGGAACTTGGAGCCGGTCAGCGCCACCATGAAGCCACTGCGCAGGTAGGCCTGGATGGTGCGTGGTTCAAGGCGGAACTGGCAGGCATCGACCAGCACCTGCACCACCGACGGCCAGCGGCGCCGCAGCCGCATGACGCACGAGATGCCCGGCGCGATGCAGCCGGTCTTGGAGACATCGATCAGCACCAGCAGCACATGGCGCCCGTTACGCGCGGCCTGGCCGACCAGCGCCTCGATTTCCGCGTCGACCATGGCCGCATCCCGCAGGGTTCCGTCGGCATTGCGGATCGGCACATCGAGGATATCGCTGGCGCAGGACTGGCCGAGGGACTCGCCCGGGATGGTGGTACGGCCCAGGGCGTTATACGTGCTGAAGTGCTGCCCGGCGAGCGCCGCGGGCACACCGCTGCCACTTTCGGCCGCGCCCGCCATGATCACCAGCGGCCTGGCGGGCGCGCCATCGCCAGCGCGGTCGCCGTCCCCCGTCACGCGCGCGGCTACCCGCGCGGCAAGCAGGTGCACATCGGTGCCCGACGCCGAGAAAACGAGCCCGGGGTCCTGCGCCTGGTCGATGCCGCACAGTGCCAGCACCTCGCTGCGCAGCCGGTCCATCTCGCGGCGATAAAGCTCGGCCGGCGTCTGGTGCGCCAGCGCGGCGGCGAGCCGGCCGCGCAGTTCGTCGACCACGGCGAACGCCGCCGGCGAGATTCCCGAAGACGTGGACGAGCCGAACGCAGCGAGGTCCGCGCAGGCGAGCGGCTCGCAACCGTACTTGTTGCGGCCTGTGGCGGGGTCCAGCGCGATGCGGTGATCGCCGCCGCTGACCAGCAGCTCAGCCGTCGATGGCAGCGGCATCGGCAGCGTGCGTTCGACCGGCATGCTCGGTCTGGCTGGCATTGATCAGCATGGCCCGGAATGCAGCGAAGATCTTGTGCATTTGCGGCTGCTTGTAGGGAAAGAGGTCGACCGGGTCGATGTCGTGCACGACCATGGCCGTGTCCGCCTCGAACACCAGCAACTCGCCGTCCTGCGTCTCGGCGCAATCCAGGCCGACATAGTCGAGATCCAGGCGCGCCTGGATCAGTGCCAGGGCATCCTTGTGGCGCAGCGCGAAGGTGTGGTCGAAGTCGCGCATGATCGCCGCTTCCTCCTCCCGCTTGACGGCGCTCTCGGCCATGCCGGCATTCAGGTAGTGGATCATCCAGTGCTCGGAAATGCCCACGTGGCACACATAGGGACGCCCCTCGATCAGCACGAGCCGGTATTTGCGGAACAGTCCGTCCGCGTTCCGGTAGTCGATGAAGCGCGACACATAGAAGGCCGGCTCGCCGGACTGCGCCAGGTAAGCGGCCAGCTCGGCCGCGTCGCCGAGCTTTTCCAGCCCCTTGCCGGCATGGGAGCCGAGCGGCCGGACGATGATCGGGAATCCACCTTCGCCCAGCACCGATACGATCGTGGCTTGCTCCCCGGCCACGGCCGCCAGCACCTCGCGGTCCACGCGCAGCGTGGGCGGCATGCAGATGCCCGGTGCCGACGCCAGCGCCGATGCGGCCCGGTCGCGCGACAGCCGCTGCAGGCGATCCGGCAGGTTCAGCACGGGGCGCGGCCAGATCGCGGCGAGCGCGCGGAGTTGCTCCAGCACGGGCTGGGTGCGGTCCGATTCGCCAACGGCAATGAAAAGCACATCGTGCTCCGGCACGGCCTGCGGCAGCGGTTCTTCCGGGGTGACGTACAGCACGTCGAGCGCCACGTCGGAGTTGCCCAGCAGGCATTCCAGCGGCGTGTTCGCCATCAGGTCGCCTGACACCATGATGGCCAGCACGCGCAGGCCAACGGCGCCATCGCGCAGCGTCGGCAGGTGATAGAGCTGCCGCGTCTGCAGCGCCTCGGCCTGGATGGTCATGGCAAGCGCATGATCGCCGAGCAGCTGCAGGACCAGCGAGAGATCCATCAGCGCATTGGCGTCATCCGGCTGCGACTGCAGATGGTTGATCAGCTTCGCGCCGAGGGGGCGCAGGTCTTCATTCTGATGGGCGGCGCGCAGCAGGTGGCGCAGGCCGATCAGCGTGTCCCGGGCCGGCGTGGCGGTTGCGGAATCGTGGATGGCGTTCACGTTCATTGTGTTAGATCGCTGACTTCAGGCACGGATGTCGAAGCGCTCAGCGCCTTGCCGAGTGCGAGGGTCGCGCCAAGCAGGGCATCGATATCCTGCGAGGTGCTGCGATGGTTGAACAAGGCAACCCGGATCGCGAAGCGCCCGTCGAGCATCGTCGACGAAGGCGCGGCGAGGCCGGATTCCTGCAAGGCGACGACCAGATCGCGATTGACCTGGTCGATGGCGCCGCTCGCCGCGGGCCCGGTGCCGGTGAAGCGGAAGCAGACGATATTGAGCGATACCGGCGCCAGCAGCTCCAGCTCCGGCTCGGCACGGATGCGGCGCGCGAGTTCCTGCGCCAGTGCGCACGTATGCGCGATCATGCCGCCCAGCCGCTCGGTGCCGTAGACCTTGATCGTGAACCAGGTCTTCAGGGCGCGAAAGCCGCGCGAGAGATCCGGGCCGAAGTCGCACGGCCAGGGCGAGCCGGCCGCCATGCCGCGCTCGCCGCGGCTGAGATAGGTGCCTTCGTGCGTGGCAAAGGTGCGCAGGTGCAATTGCCGGTCCCGGACCACGAAAAAGCCGGCGTCATAGGGGACTTGCAGCCACTTGTGGAAATCGAAGGCGATCGAGTCCGCCTGCTCGATGCCACGCAGGCGCGGGGCAAGCTGGGGACACAGCATGGCAAGTGCGCCAAAGGCGCCGTCGACATGGAAGTGCAGTTGCTCCCGGCGTGCCATGCGAGCGATGCCGGCCAGGTCGTCGATGGCACCGGTATCGACCGTGCCGGCGGTGCCGACGACGAGGAATGGCGAGAAGCCGGCAGCACGGTCCACCGCGATGGCGGCGGCGAGGCGGGCCAGATCCATGCGCCCTTGATCGTCGACGGGAATCGAGCGCAGATTGTCTTTCCCCAGGCCGGCCAGGTCCATGCCTTGCGCGATGCAGCCGTGCGCCCGCGCGGAGGTATAGGCGGTAAGGCGGCACGCTGCCTGCGCCACGCCGCTCGCGCGCACCTCGCCACCGAGTGCCCGGGTCCTGGCGGCCAGCACGCCGCACAGGTTGGCCATGGAGGAGCCGGTCAGGAACAGGCCGCTGGCATCCTGGGGAAAGCCGAACAGCTCGATCACCCAGCGCAGCACCTGCCACTCCACCTCGACCGGGATGTGGTCGCGGCCACCGAGGTTGGCATTGAGCCCGGCCGCGAGCATTTCCGCCAGCATGCCGACCGGGGTGCCGCCGCCATGCACCCAGCCCATGAAGCCGGGATGCGCATTGCCCACGGCATAAGGCAGGATGCTGTCCATGAAGGTCTGGTGCACCCGCTCCAGCCCGCTTCCCTCGCGCGGCAAGGGCTCGCGGAAGCGCTCGCGCACCGCGTCGGGGATCGGCTGCCAGACCGGCCGCTCGCGAATGCCCTGGAGGTAGTCCAGCATATCGTCGAGCATGCTGTGGCCCTGCGCCCTCAGCGCGCTCCAGTCGACAGGGTCGAGGCTGGCGCGGGCTGGCTGCCGGCTGCCCTCGGGGGTTGGTGTTGACATGGCTGATGGCTGTCCGGAAAACGCTGCGTCCCAAGGCGAGGTGCTTTGCGCGGCCTCGCTTGCGGGACATTGTGGCGGGGATCATAGCGCCGGGCCGCCGGCCCGTTCTGACGAGGATGGCGGGTTTCCTGCCCTATTTCTCTGCCAAGCCAGGGGCCCGCCGTGGGTATCCGGCTCCGCCCGGGGCGCGGGCCGGCCCCGCTGCCGGCCCGCGCCGGCACCCCGGGGACCGAAAAACAACACTGCGGCCCCGCCTTACCACAATCCGATCGATTGCGGGCACCGCCGTGCGCGACGATAATTGTGCAATCAAGTATCGCAGGCAACGCTCGCGCCTCCCGTCGGCACTCCCCCACTTCCCATGCAGACACACCAAGGCCTCCCCCACCCCCAACGCGGCTGGGCCATCCTCACCGTGTTTTGCGGCCTCATCATGGCCGTGCTCGACGGCTCGATCGCCAATATCGCACTGCCATCGATCTCCCGCGAGCTGGCGGCAGACCCGAGCAGCACCATCTGGGTGGTCAACGCCTACCAGCTCACCGTCACGGTATGCCTGCTGCCGCTGTCCTCGCTCGGCGACATCCTTGGCTACAAGCGGGTGTACCGCGCGGGGCTGGCGATCTTCCTGCTCGGATCGCTGCTGTGCGCGCTGTCGCCGAACCTGCCCGTGCTGGTGGCGGCGCGCGTGCTGCAGGGCGTGGGCGGCGCCGGCATCATGAGCGTGAACACGGCGCTGGTGCGCTTTATCTATCCGCCCACCAAGCTCGGCCGCGGCATCGGGCTGAATGCGCTGGTGGTGGGCATCACCATCGCCGTGGGCCCGTCGGTGGGCGCACTGATCCTGTCCATCGCGAGCTGGCCGTGGCTGTTCGCCATCAACGTGCCGGTGGCGGTGTTCGCCCTCGTGCTGGCACGCAGCGCGCTGCCGGCCACGCCGCCCCAGCCGCATGGCTTCGACTATCGCAGCGCGCTGCTGTCGGCAGTGGTATTCGCGCTGTTCATCCTGAGCGTCGACGGCGCCGGCCACGCCAGCCTGCGTCCTGCGGCGGCGGCCGGACTGGTGGCCGCCGCGCTGCTGGGCTTGGGGCTGGTGCGCATGCAGCGCGGCAAGCCGGCGCCGCTGGTGCCGGTGGACCTGTTCCGCAACCGCGCCTTCACGCTGGCCGTGGGTACCTCGTTCTGCTCCTTCATGGCGCAGATGCTGGCCTTCGTGGCGCTGCCGTTCTACCTGGAATACCAGCTGGGCCGCTCGCTGCACGAGACCGGGCTGCTGATCACGCCGTGGCCGCTGATGGTGGCGATCATGGCACCCTTGTCGGGTCGCCTGTCGGACCGCTATCCCGCCAGCATCCTGGCCGGAGTCGGGCTGGCGCTGCTCGGCAGCGGGCTGGTCGGCCTGGCCTTGCTCGGCCCCGACGCATCGAGCTTCGGCATCGGCTGGCGCATGGCGATGTGCGGGCTGGGCTTCGGGCTGTTCCAGTCGCCCAACAACCGCGCCATGATCGGCGCCACGCCGCCCGCGCGCAGCGGCGGCGCCAGCGGCGCGCAGGCCACCACGCGGCTGCTGGGGCAGACCACCGGCACCGCGGTGGTCGCACTGCTGTTCAGCGTGGACCAGACCGGCGCGGCAAGGCTGGCCTTGTATGTGGCGGCGACGGTGGCCACGGTGGGCGCGGTGGTGAGCTTCAGCCGGCTGCGCAGCGGCAGTGGCTCCCAGGCGCGGGGCGCGGCCGAAGCGGATATCTGACGCCCGGCCGGCGCCCTGCACCGGGATCCCGCCGGCTTGCTCCCCTCCCCCGCAGCGCCCGCTGCGGGAGAGGGGAAGCCTTACACCGCCAGGCCAGCCCCGACTGTGCGCTCCGGGGCGATCACTCCGCCTTGGCCCCCGACTCCTTCACCACCCTCGCCCACTTCGCGATCTCGGCGCGCTGGTAGCTTGCCAGCGTTTCCGGCGTGCCTAGGATCGGGTCCAGTCCCAGGGTCTTGAGCTTGGCCTGGACGTCGGGCAGCGTGTAGATACGGTTGAGTTCGGCGTTGAGCTTGGCGACCACATCCTTGGGCGTGTTGGCCGGCGCGAAGATGGCGAACCAGGAATCGGCCTCGAAGCCCGGCAATCCCTGCTCGGCCAGCGTGGGGATGTCCGGGGCCGAAGGCGAGCGCTTGGCGCTGGTGACGCCCAAGGCCCGCAGCTTGCCTTCCTTGACCACCGGCAGCGCCGACGGCAGGTTGTCGAACATCATCGTGATATGGCCGCCGAGCAGGTCGGGGATGGCCATGGCGCGGCCTTTGTACGGCACGTGGGTGATCTTCACGCCGGCCATCGAATTGAACAGTTCGCCCGCCACGTGCAGCGAAGTGCCGACGCCTGGCGTGCCGAAGGTGAGGCCGCCCGGCTTGGCCTTGGCCAGCGCGATGAGTTCCTGCACGTTCCTGGCCGGCACCGCGGGGTTGACCACGAGCACGTTGGGCGTGGACGCGACCAGGATCACCGGCACGAAGTCCTTCACCATGTCGTACGGCATCCTGGCGTAGAGCGCGCCGTTGATCGAGTGCGTGCCCACCGTGCCCATGGCCAGCGTGTAGCCGTCGGGCGCGGCGTGCGCCACGGCCTCGCCGCCGATATTGCCGCCCGCACCCGGCTTGTTGTCGACCACCACCGGCTGGCCCCACGCGGGAGAAATCTTCTCGGAGAAGATCCGCGCCAGGATATCCGGCGCGCCGCCGCTGGGAAAGCCCACCACGATGCGGATCGGCTTGGAGGGATAGGTATCGGCCCGGGCCGATGACGCGGCCAGCGCGGTAAATGCGGCGCAGGCGGCCAGCATGGCCGCCGCGAATGGTTTGCTGCGCATTGATGTCTCCCTTTGCTTTTGCTTTTGCTTTTTCTTTTGCTTTGATCGGGTTATTGCCTGGGATGCCGCGCGGGGCGCGGCCATGCTCACACCACGGTGCCGCCGAACTCGGCCATCACCTTGTCGTGCAGGCGGCGCATGCCCTTGAGCCAGCGGTCGTAGTCCTGGCCCTTGCGCTGGTAGTACTCCAGCACTTCGGGATGCGGCAGGATCAGGAAGCGCTCCTCCTGCACGCCTGCCAGCGTGACCTGCGCCACATGCTCGGGCGTGACCGATCCCGCCTGCAGGAAGCCCTTGCGCGCCCCGTCCTCGCCGAACAGCATGTTGGTCTGCACGCCCTGCGGACAGATGCAACTGACCTTGATGCCGCGGTCGCCGTAGGTGATCGACAGCCACTCGGCAAAGCCGATGGCGGCATGCTTGGTCACGGCGTAGGGTGCCGAGCCGATCTGCGACAGCAGCCCCGCGGCCGATACGGTGTTGACGAAGTAGCCCTCGCCGCGCGCGAGCATCTGCGGCAGCACCGCGCGCGCGGCGTGGATGTGGGCCATCACGTTGATCTCCCAGATGCGCTGCCATTCCTCGGCGCTGGCGTCCAGGCCCTTGCGCAGGATGATGCCGGCGTTCGAGCAGAACACGTCCACCTGGCCGAAGCGCTCGGTGGCCGCATCCGCCAGCGCCTGCACCGCGGCGGCATCGGCCACGTCCGTGCGCTGCGCGAAGACCTTGCACGCGGGACTGGCCTGCGCCAGCTCCGCGGCCACCTTCTGCGCGCCCGCTTCGTCGAGGTCGGCCACGGCCACGCCGCGCGCGCCGCCCGCGGCGAAGGCCAGCGCCAGCGCACGTCCGATGCCGGTGGCGGCGCCCGTCACGATCACGGTCTTGTTGCGGATCTCCATCTTTGTCTCCTTTGTTTTCTTTGTCTGTAATGCCAGCTAGATGTACGGCTCACATGGCCGCGGGAATTCTGTGATTCTTGCTGTGATTCTTGCTGTGATTCTTGCTGTGATCCTTGCTGTGAGGGATGGCGGTGGATGCATGTCGATGCCGCTGCGATGATGCCTCGCTATCCCTGTCCTTGCCAGAGCCGCGCCTGCAGCGTCTCGGCCAGCTCGCGAATGCGCGGCCCGAGGTTGCCATCGAGAATCTCCGGCGTGAGCCGCGTGGCGGCGCCGCCGATATTGATGGCCAGCACCTCGGCGCCGCCTTCGAGCACCACCGGCGCGGCCGCGCCGCTCACGCTGCGGTCCCACTCCGCATGCGCGAGGCAGAAGCCGCGCCTGCCGTAGTCGCGCAGCGCGCGTTCGAGCTTGGTGCGGATAGGTGCCCAGCGGCTGCCGTAGAAATGCTCGAGGTCGGCCACCACGGCGGCGCGGCGCGGCGCTTCCAGCCCGGCCAGCCACGCACGTCCGATGGCCGAGGTGGCGGTGGGCAGGCGCGATCCCGGCGCCAGCCGCATCACCAGCGCGCCGCGCGGCTGGCAGACCTCCAGGTAGACCATCTCGTGCCGGTCGGCGGTGGCCAGCGCCACCGTGCAATCGGTGGCGAACGCGAGCGACTGCATCAGCGGCTGCGCGATCTCGCGGATGCGCGAGCCGGCCAGGTAGCGCTGCCCGAGCACCATAGCACCTTGCCCGAGGCGGTACTTCTCGAGCGACTCCGAATAGATCAGGTAGCCCAGGCTGGTGAGCGTGTAGGTCAGGCGCGAAACGGTCGGCCGCGGAATGCCGGCGCGCCGCGCGAGTTCGGCGTTGCCGAGGTAATCGTCATGCGGGCCGAAGGCGCGCAGCAGGTCCAGCCCGCGCGCCAGCGCGGTGACGAAGTTGCGGTCGTCGCGCGCCGCATCGGCGGGCGTGCCGGAAAACAGCACCGGCTGCGCATCGGCCGCATGGGTCGCATGCGTGGCGTGCGTGGCGTGCGCGGCTTGCGTGGCTTGCGTGGCTTGCGTGGCGCTGGCAGCGCCGGCAGGCGATGCGCAGGGCGACAGCGGGATCGACGAAGTGCGCTTCATGGGTGGCGGCGACACATGGCAACTGGCTGCGGAAGGACGCGCCCCGGGGCCGCGCCGGATGGCTGCGGACGCGGGCTGCGCCGGCTATTTCGCTGTGCGGAAGACTATTCCGTATTCCTTGACTGTGCCTCAGGCCGTATGCAACAGTCAATGAAAACGAACGATCGTGCTGGAACGTGCATATGCGTGCGAACGCATGGCGCCTTCACCGACACGACGACACCGGCAGCGGGGCCCGCCCCCGACCAGCCAAATCCGCATTGCACCGCATTGCACAGGAGACAAGACATGGACCACACCATCCGGCAAGCCGCACCACCGCCCGGCTGATCCCCGTATTTGCCCCATGAGCGGCCCGCGCCTCGCGCGCGGCGCCGCAGCTTCCGCGCATGCCGCCATGCGGCTTGCGTGCCTTCGTTCGCGATTTTTTTTGCGACTAGCCAAGAGGTAAGCCCGAGATGTTGTTTCTCCAACAAGTCCTGAACGGCCTCACGCTGGGCGGCGTGTATAGCCTGGTGGCGCTGGGCCTGACACTGGTCTACGGCATCCTGCACGTGCCCAATTTCGCGCACGGCGCGTTCTACATGGCCGGCGCCTATGTCTCGTACTACATGATGACGGCGCTCGGCATGAACTACTGGCTGGCGATGGGCGCCGCCGCGCTGGCGGTGGCAGCGCTGTCGATGCTGGCCGATCGCCTGGTGTTCCATCCGCTGCGCAACGCGCCCGAGTTGCACGACATGATCGCCGCCATCGGCATCATGCTGTTCCTCGAGGCCGGCGCGCAGGCGCTGTGGGGCGCGGACTTCAACCGCATGCCCACGCCCTACGGCCAGATGGTGGAAGTGTTCGGGCTCACCGCCCCCGCCCAGCGCCTGCTGATCATCGGCGCGGCTTTCGGCCTGATGGTGCTGCTGCACCTGTTCCTCACGCGCACCGTGACCGGCTCGACCATCGTGGCGATGGCGCAGAACCGCGAAGGCGCCGCGCTGGTGGGCATCGACGCGACCCGCGTCACCCTGCTGGTGTTCGCCATCTCGGGCGCGCTGGCCGCCATCGCCGCCACGCTGTACGCGCCGATCAACCTGGTCTACCCGAGCATGGGCAACCTGGTCATCACCAAGGCCTTCGTCATCATCATCCTCGGCGGCATGGGCAGCATTCCCGGGGCCATCGTGGGCGGGCTGATCATCGGCATGGCCGAGAGCTTCGGCGGCTTCTACGTCTCCACCGACTACAAGGACATCATCGCCTTCGTGCTGCTGGTGGCCATCCTGTCGATCCGCCCGCAGGGCCTGTTTGCCGGCAAGGCCGCTTAAGGAGCGCAACATGACCAATGCATTGCAAGGAAAAGCCGGCTGGGCACTGCTGCTGGCGCTGGCCGTCGCGTTCCCGCTGCTCACGCCCAACAGCTACTACCTGACGGTGATGACGCTGGCCTTCATCTACGCCATCGCCACGCTGGGGCTGAACCTGATCACCGGCTACACCGGCCAGCTCAACCTCGCGCACGGTGGCTTCATGGCAATCGGCGCCTACACGCTGGGTATCCTGACGGTGGATCACCAGGTACCGTTCTGGGTGGCGTTCGCGCTGTCGGGCGTGGTGTGCATGGTGGTGGGCTACTTCGTGGGCGTGGTGTCGCTGCGCCTGAAGGGCCATTACTTCTCGATCTTCACGCTGTGCATCGGCTACATCATCTACCTGCTGATCGAGAAATGGGAAAGCCTCACGCACGGCACGGTGGGCCTGATCGGCATCCCGGTGCCGGCGTCGGTGGGCCCGCTGGCGTTCGACAACGTGCAGGCGCAGTACTACCTGGTGCTGTTCTTCCTCGTGATCGGCACCTTCGTGATGCACCGCATCGTCACCTCGCTGCTGGGCCGCAGCTTCATGGCCGTGCGCAACAGCGATGCGCTGGCCGAGGCGCTGGGCATCAACCTGATGCGCACCAAGGTGCTGTCCTTCGTGCTGTCGGTGGGCTATGCGGGCTTTGCCGGCGCGCTGTACGCGGGCCAGGTGCGCTTCCTCGGCCCCGATATCGCGCGCACCGACCTCACCTTCGACATGGTGATGGCGATGCTGGTCGGTGGCACCGGCACGCTGCTCGGGCCGCTGCTGGGCGCGGTGCTGGTGCCGTGGGTGACGCAGACGCTGCAGTTCCTGCAGGACTACCGCATGCTGGTGTTCGGCCCGGTGCTGATCCTGCTCATCATCTTCGTGCCGGACGGCATCGTCGGCTCGTGGGCCAAGCGCCAGGCGAGGCGCGCCGCGGCCGCGCGGCGCGGCGGCAAGAGCCGCGCGCAGGCTCCCGCACCGGCCGCCGGTGCCAACGCAGCCAACGCAGCCAACGCAGCCAACGCAGGGGTCGACCATGCTTGAGATCCGCAACCTGACCAAGAAATTCGGCGGCCTGACCGCGGTAAATGATGTCTCGATCCGCTTCGAGACCGGCCACATCAACGCCATCATCGGACCCAACGGCGCCGGCAAGACCACCTTCTTCAACCTGATCGCCGGCACCCACGCACCCAGCTCCGGCCAGATCCTGCTCAAGGGCCAGGACGTGGCCGGGCTGCGCGCGGACCAGATCGCCCGCCTGGGCGTGGCGCGCACCTTCCAGGCGACCCACCTGTTCGACCGCGCCACCGTGCTGGACAACCTGATCGTGGGCCATCGCCTGCGCACGCATTCCGGCCTGGCCGACGTGCTCTTCAACACGCGGCGGCTGCGCGAGGAAGAGCGCCTGTGCCGCGCCAAGGCGGAGGAAGCGCTGGAGTTCGTCGGCCTTGCGCACCTGGCCCATGAAGTGGCGGCCGACATCACGCAGGAGGAGCGCAAGCGCGTGGCCTTCGCGCTGGCGCTGGCCACCGATGCCGAACTGCTGCTGCTCGACGAGCCCGCCGGCGGCGTCAATCCGGAGGAGACCGTGGGCCTGGCCGAACTGATCCGCAAGATGGTCCGCCATGGCAAGACGGTCTGCCTGATCGAACACAAGATGGACATGATCATGCGGCTGGCCGACAAGATCATGGTGCTCAACTACGGCGAGAAGATCGCCGAGGGGACGCCCGCGCAGATCCAGCAGGATCCGCACGTCATCGAAGCCTACCTGGGAGCCGACCATGTTGCAGCTTGAGCGCGTTTCGCTTTCCTACGGCAGCTTCCGCGCGCTGGAAAACATCACCCTGCACGCCGGCGCCGGCGAGCTGGTGGTGCTGCTGGGCGCCAACGGCGCCGGCAAGAGCTCGATCTTCCTGGCGATGAGCGGCATCCACCGCGCCAGCGGCGGCACCATGCGCTTCGACGGCCGCGAGCTGTCCGGCATGAAGCCCTCGCAGATCGTGCAGGCCGGGCTGGTGCACTGCCCCGAAGGGCGCAAGCTGTTTCCCGCCATGAGCGTGCAGAAGAACCTGACGCTGGGCGCTTACGTCCACCGCCGCGATTCGGCAGGCATCAAGCGCTCGCTCGAAGAAGTGTTCGAGATGTTCCCCATCCTGCGGCAGAAGAAGGACGATCCGGCCGGCTCGCTCTCGGGCGGCCAGCAGCAGATGGTGGCGCTGGGGCGCGCGCTGATGAGCCGCCCGCGCGCGCTGCTGCTCGACGAGCCGTCGCTCGGGCTGGCGCCGCTGGTGGTCAAGCAGATGTTCGAGGTCATCCAGCGCATCAACCGTGCCGGCACCACCGTGCTGCTGGCCGAGCAGAACGCCTACGCGGCGCTTGGCATCGCGCACCGCGCCTACGTGATCGAGAGCGGGCGCATCGTCATGGAAGGCGACCGCGAAACCTTGCTCAAGGATGAGGGAATTCGCCGCGCGTATATCGGCGGCTAGCCCTGGCCGAAGGACAGGGCAGGAAAACAGGGCAGGAAGACAGGACAAGAACGAACGCAGTGCAAACACAACAGGAGACCGCCAGATGCAAACCAAGATGATCCGCCGCTTCTTCCCGCTCGCCGCCACCGCCGTGGCCGCGCTGCTGGCTTCGGGCACCGCCTTCGCACAGGAAGTCGTCAAGCTGGGCTACACCGGCCCGCTGTCGGGCGGCGCCGCCCTGTACGGCAAGAACGTGCTTTCGGGCATCCAGATGGCGGTCGACGAAATCAACGCCGCCGGCCTGGAAGTCAAGGGCAAGAAGGTCAAGCTCGAAGTGGCCGCGCTCGATGACAAGTACGCCCCGGCCGAGGCCGCGATCAACGCGCGCCGGCTGGTGCAGCAGTACAAGACGCCCGCCGTGTTCGTGCCGCACTCGGGTGGCATCTTCGCGCTGCAGGCCTTCAACGAGCAGGAGAAGTTCCTGGTGATGGCGTACTCCAGCGTGCCGCGCATCACCGATGTCAACAACAAGCTGACCATCCGCATCCCGCCGGCCTACACCGGCTATATCGATCCCTTTATCAAGGCGCAGATGAAGCGCTACGGCAAGAACGTGGCGCTGGCGCCGGCCGACCATGACTACGCCAAGGCCTGGGTTCAGGCCTTCGTGCCTGCATGGGAGAGTGCGGGCGGCAAGGTGGTGGCCAACAACCCGATGTCCTATACCAAGGCAACCGATTTCTACAGCGGCGTGTCGCGCGTGCTGGCCGACAAGCCGGACGTGATGTTCGTGGGCGGCCCGTCGGAGCCGACCGCGCTGGTGGTCAAGCAGGCGCGCGAACTGGGCTTCAAGGGCGGCTTTATCGTGATGGACCAGGCCAAGCTCGACGAGATGTCCAAGGTCACCAACGGCCTGGCCATGCTGGAGGGCTCGATCGGCGTGATGCCGCTGGCCAACGACAGCCGCCCCGCCGCGCAGAACTACAACAACAAATACAAGAAGCTGCACGACGGGCGCGATGCCACCACCGAGATGTCGCTCAACTACACCATGGTGTACGCGCTGGCCGGCGCCATGAAGCTGGCCGGCACCACCACCGACGTGGCGGCGATCCGCGCCAAGATGCCGGAGGCGGTAAAGACGCTGGCCAAGGATGCCAACCCCAACGAGATCGAGAGCATCGACGCCAAGGGCGGCACCGTGGCCGATACCGTGGTGGGCTGGGTGCAGGGCGGCAAGATTGCCCAGGTGCGCCTGTCCGAACTGGCCAAATAAGTCAACTCCGGGGCCGGCGCGCGCGACGCGCCGGCTTGCCGAAGGTCCCGCCCGGCACTCCGGCGGGATTCAGGCCCGCGCACCGGCGGGCTCCTGTCTTGTCACCCCCCGCCTCTCTTCATTGACGCCGCCGACTAGGCATGCTGTTGCTGACGCTGCAGCTCTTGCTGGCGGCGCTGCTGTTCCTGTTGCTGTTGCTGTTGCTGGCGCTGGTGCTCCTGCTGCTGGCGTTGCACATCCTGCTGCTGGCGCTGCATCTGCTCTTGCTGCTGGCGTTGCATCACCTGCTGCTGGCGCTGCTGCTCCTGTACCTGGTGCTCCTGTGCCTGGCGCTCCTGCTGCTGGCGTTGCTGCACGCGCTGCTGTTCCATCTGCTGGCGCTGCTGCTCCTGCTGCTGCCGCTGCATGGCCTGTTGCTGGCGCTGCTGCTCCTGCATCTGGCGCTCCTGCTGCTGGCGCTGCATGTCCTGCTGTTGCTGCATCGCCTGCTGGGCACGCTGCTGCTCGCCGCGCTGGCGCTCCTGCTGCTGGCGCTGCATGTCCTGCTGTTGCTGCATTGCCTGCTGGGCGCGCTGCTGGTCGCCGCGCTGGCGTTCCTGCTGCTGGCGCTGCATSTCCTGCTGTTGCTGCATTGCCTGCTGGGCGCGCTGCTGGTCGCCAAACTGGCGTTCCTGCTGCTGGCGCTGCATGTCCTGCTGTTGCTGCATCCCCTGCTGGGCACGCTGCTGGTCGCCGCGCTGGCGCTCCTGCTGCTGGCGCTGCATCTCCTGCTGTTGCTGCATCCCCTGCTGGGCACGCTGCTGCTCGCCGCGCTGGCGCTCCTGCTGCTGGCGCTGCATCTCCTGCTGTTGCTGCATCCCCTGCTGGGCGCGCTGCTGCTCGCCAAACTGGCGTTCCTGCTGCTGACGCTGCATCTCTTGCTGTTGCTGCATCCCCTGCTGCGCGCGCTGCTGGTCACCACGCTGGCGTTCCTGCTGCTGGCGCTGCATGTCCTGCTGTTGCTGCATTCCCTGCTGGGCGCGCTGCTGCTCGCCAAACTGACGCTCCTGCTGCTGGCGCGCGAAGGCCTGCGGATCGCCCTGCTGGCCGTGCGCCTGGTCCGGACGCGTGGTCCAGCCCCGCCCCTGCATCTGCTGCTGCGGTTGCGGCTGGCCACCGCGATCGGAATTGACGAAGCCCTGCGGCATCGCCCCGCGCGGACCGCCCTCGGCCCGCTGCGGGTTGAATGCAGGATTGGCGGGGTTGGCCGGGTTGGCGGGACTGCCCGGTCCCGCCGCATTGCGGCCGTGGAAGGCCGGCGCGGCCTGGCTCAGGCGCACCGGGCCGGCTGCCGCGCCCGGGTTCGGGGCGGGGCCACCGCCGCCACCGTGCCAGGCCGGCCCCGCGCCGGGCACCGTGCCGCCGCCACGGGCAAAACGCTGGGCCAGTTCGTCGCTGGCGGGACGGCCCGGCGCGCGCGCCGCGATGGCGGGACGGTTGAAGCCCTGCATGACCGCCGGCGGCGCGGGCCGCCCGGGATTCGCACCTAGCAGGCTGGCCTTGACCGGCGCCAGCGGCGGCGCGCCGTTGGCCTCGCCGCGCGGCAGGTTGCGCCATGCGTCGTTGCGCGCGCCGGGCGGCACGCGCTGGCCCTGCACGAAGGCGCGCGCCGGCATGCCGGTGACGGCGCCCGGCACATCCCGGTTGACATAGACGTTGCGCACGTGGTTGTTGACCACCTCGTTATTGACGGTGAAGCGGTTGATGCGATTGAGATAGCCAGGGCTGGCGCCATAGACCGGGCGATAGGACTCGCGCGGGCCGAGCGGGTACCAGGCTACCCCCGGTCCGCCGTGGGAGGCATTCCGGCCGGGGCCGGGGCCGCCGCCGATAAAGCCCACCACCGCGGGGGCGTACACCGGACGCACCGCGCGCGGGCCGGGCATCCAGCCCCAGCGGTCGCCGACGCGAGCCCAGCGGCCATAGTGGGACGGCGCGAAGCCCCAGGGCGCGTCGTCGCACCAGCTCCATCCCCACGGCGCCACCCAGGCCCAGTGGCCAGCGCTGTAGGGCGCCCAGTCGGCCGCGACCACGCGCGGGAACCAAACCGCGCCGTAGCCCGGGTCTTCCTGCCAGTCGCCGTAGCCGTCCAGCGCGGCATAGCCGGTCATCTCGGGAGGTACGTAGCGGGCCGAGGGCGAGGCATCCTCGCGCGCATCGCGCGCCATGGTCCAGCGGTCGAACTCGTCGGCCGGCGGATCGGAGGCGGCGCCTGCCTCGGCCAGGTCGGTTCCGGCGAAGCGGACCTGCTCGCCGCGGCGCATGTCGAGCGAGCGATTGTCGCCGTACACCACGGCCGAGCCATGATGGAGGGTGACCACCGTGGCGCTGCCGTCGGCCGCCACGTCGAGCCGGTAGTCGCCCGGCTCGCGCGGCACGAAGGCCAGGTTGGGGGTGTCGATCTCCACCGGCTGGTCCGGCGGCAGCGCGCGCACGCGCAGCTGCAGCGTGCCCTGGGTCAGCTTGACCTGGGTGGCGCTGTCGTCAAGGTTGAGCACCGTCACCGCGGTGGCGCTGCCGAGCCGGATCGCCGTGGAGCCGGCATGCAGCTCCGCGCGTCCGCCGTTGTCCACCCACAGGCGGTCGCCGGTGGTGATGGGCCGGTTGGGTGCGGCCTGGGCCCACTCGTCGGAGCCGGCCGGCGCGAAGCTGAGATTGCCCGCGGCGTCGGTGATGGTGGCGATGCGGTCGGACGGATCGGCGGACTGCGCCAGCGCCGGCAGTTGCCAAGTGACAAGAACGACACCTGCCAGGCCGGTGGCTATGAGCAGGGCGCGGGCACGGTGGCCAAGCCTGCGGTCAGGAAACATGGAATTACCTCTTCGACGAAACGGGTGCCGGGCCAACGCCCGTGCTCCCTGCTGTCACGATACTTCCCTTAACGGCGGGCAGCCGCGCCGGCGCACCGGACTTTGTAAGCACATATTTCCCTGGCGCGCCGCCGGCCGGCAGGCGCCGCCGGCCGCGGCCGGGCTGCGCGCCGCCCGCACGGCCCGGCCCCGCGCGGTTGTCGCCGTCTGGCCGCGGCCAAGCGCGCAGGATCCGGACAAAGCCGGAAACAAATTACGGGAAGCGGGTGGAGTGCGACGGGCCTGCGACGGGCGTGCGACGGGCGCGCAACGCCGGCGCGGCCAGGGTGCGGGCCTTCGGGGACACCAGGACGCCGATGGTCGCCCGGGGTCCGGAGCGGCGGTGCCGGCTCAGCGCGCCTGCAGGAATTCGGTGAACTTGTCCGCCGACATGGGCCGGCC
>NZ_JBFTNF010000079.1:0-30481 GCF_056397345.1 Cupriavidus sp. 05N38 | reverse complement strand
GCGGCGCCGTCTTGCGCTCGATCAGCGATAACAGTTCCTGTCTTTCTTTCTTCGCCAACTTCACTGGCGTTGCATGGCGGCCTCGACTCATCCCGCCATGATATCCGAGGCGATTATTTATTCAAGCTATTTACGGGATGTTGTACTAGTGCCGGCAATTCATTCCTTCATTCTATCATTGGATAGAAATAAAGAATTTCACTTATCAATCGCCGCTGCTTACGATTCGCCCCAACGTCGGCGGTGTTGCCGCCCAAGGCCCGTACAAGGAGATAAGTGGAATGTTGAAACTGACAAACAAGGTTGCCCTGATCATGGGATGTGGCTCCGTGGCACAAGGCTGGGGCAATGGCAGGACCATGGCGGTTCTCATGGCCCGCCAGGGTGCCGCGTTCTTTGGCACCGACCTGAACCTGGAGAACGCGGAAGACACGCGCAAGCGCATCGAGGAAGAAGGAAACCGGGCAACGGTGGTGCGCTGCGATTCCACCAGGGCCGAAGACGTGGAGCGCGCGGTGRACGCCTGCCTTGAGCTGCACGGGCGCATCGACATCCTGGTCAACAACGTCGGCTTGTCGCAGCCTGGCGGTCCGGTAGACATGACGGAAGCCGTCTGGGATGCGCAGATCGAGGTGAACCTGAAGGGTGCGTTCCTCGCATGCAAGCATGTGCTGCCCGTCATGCGCAAGCAAGGCGCCGGCTCAGTCATCAACGTGTCTTCGGTTGCCGGCCTGCGCTACGTGGGCAAGCCCCAGGTCGCCTACGCCGCGGCCAAGGCTGCGCTGATCCAGTTCACGAAGACGACAGCCGTGATTCACGCTGCGGAGGGTATCCGCCTGAACTGCGTGGTGCCCGGCCTGATGCAAACGCCGCTGCTAGACAACCTGGTCCAGAAGTACGCACAGGGCGATCCGGCTGGCTTCCTCGCCCGCCGAAACAACCAGATCCCGATGAAACACATGGGCGATGCCTGGGACACGGCCCATGCCGCCCTCTTCCTGGCGGCCGATGAGAGCCGCTACGTCACGGGCACCGAGATCGTCATCGACGGCGGCCTGATCGCCAGCACGCCCTGATCCAGGCATCGACGTCCGGCCGGGCAAAGGCGCTTGCGGACGCAGGACAGACCAGACCAAAAAGACAGGAGACAAAGATGGCATCCCCCTACCGGCGGCTGTTCAAGGCCGCGGCATTCGCTGTATGCGCCYGCGCCAGTGCACTGGCTTCTGCGCAGGCGTACCCGCACCAGCCGATTCGGCTGATCGTGCCGTTCGCGGCCGGCGGCGCTGTCGACCAGACCGCGCGCATCATCAGCGTGGCGCTCGGCGAGAAGCTCGGGCAACCCATCGTGATCGAGAACAAGCCGGGGGCCGGTGGATCCATCGGCGCGGCGGAGACCGCCCGAGCCAAGCCCGATGGCTATACGCTGATGCTGGCGCTCGATACGCAAGCCGCCAACTACCAGATCATGAAAGGCCTGCGGTACGACACCTTCAAGTCGTTTGACTACCTCAACCTGCTGGTGACGACGCCGCAGATCCTGGTCACCCGGGGCGATCTCCCCGTGAAGAACCTGGAAGAGTTGATCTCGTACCTGAAAGCCCATCCGGGCACGACCTACGGCACCTCGGGGCTGGCATCCGCAGGGCACGTGAACAGCGCGCAGATGGCGTTGGCGCGCCGGCTCAAGACGACTCACGTTCCCTACAAGGGCGCGGCCCCGATGATCACAGACCTGCTGGGAGGACATATCGATTTCGCCTTCGCCGGCGTATCGGTGCTGCTCCCGCATATCCAGTCGGGCAAGGTCCGCGCCATCGCCGTGGGCTCGTCCAAGCGGTCTGCCCTGTTGCCGGGTATCCCCACGATGAGCGAGTCCATCCCGGGGCTGGAGTATCCCACGTGGGTCGGCCTGGTCGCCCCCAGCGGCCTGCCGGCGGAGACGCGGAACAAGATCGTGGCGGCCACCTCGGAAGTGATGCGCAACCCGGAACTCGCCAAGCGTTTCGCCCAGAACGGGTTCGACGTCGTGAACAGCACGCCCGAGGTATTCAAGGCGAGACTGGAAAAGGACGCCGGCACGCTTGAAGAACTGATCCGGCGCAAGGTGCTGTCCAGCGAACCCATCTGATCCTTGCGCGAACGCAGCCATGCCAAGGCGAGGCTACGTTCGCCGAACAACCTGCTACCAATATACCAATGATCGTTTCAGTCAATCCCTCCACGGGTGCGGAACTCGGCCGCTACCTGCTCGATCGCCCGGAAGATGTCGAGCGCAAGCTGCAAGGCGCGGCGCAGGCCCAACAGGCGTGGCGCACGCGGTCGGTGCGCGAGCGATGCGCGCTTCTGGCGGAAGTGGCCGCGGTGCTTCGCCGCAATCGGGCGCAGTATGCGGCCATGATCACCGCCGAGATGGGCAAGCCGCTCGCGGAAGCCGAGGCTGAAATTGACAAGTCGGCGATGACTTGCGACTTCTACGCCGAATCCGCGGCAGGCTTCCTGGCCGATGTCCAGATTCCCAGCAATGCGGCGGACAGCCGCGTGGTGTTCGACCCGCTGGGCGTGGTCCTGGCGGTGATGCCCTGGAATTACCCGTTCTGGCAGTTCATTCGCTTTGCCGCCCCCGCACTCGCCGCGGGAAACGCGGCCTTGCTCAAGCATGCCAACAACGTGCCGCAATGCGCGCTCGCGCTGGCGGAGGTCTTTCGGGAGGCGGGCGCGCATGACGGCCTGGTCTCCACCTTGATGATCGACGCGTCGGAGGTGGCCGGCGTCCTGGCTGACCCACGCGTCGCGGCGGTGACGCTTACCGGCTCGACGGCCGTTGGCAAGCTGGTCGCTGCCCAGGCCGGTAGCCTGATGAAGAAGCAGCTCCTGGAACTCGGCGGCTCCGACCCGTTCATCGTGCTGGCCGACGCGGACGTGGAGGCCGCCGCCAGGATGGCCGTGAAGGCGCGTTTCTCGAACACGGGCCAGAGCTGCATTTCTGCCAAGCGCTTCATCGTGGAAGACGCCGTCGCGGACCGCTTCGTTGCCGCCTTCTGCGCCGGCACGCGCTTGCTGGCGGTCGGTGACCCGATGGACCGCAGCACAACCGTGGGCCCCCTGGCCAGAGCCAATCTGCGCAGCGATCTGCATTCACAGGTGGAGCGCACTGTCAGCGCGGGCGCGGTGGTCGCGCTGGGCGGCCATCCGATCGACGGGCCAGGCTTCTTCTACGCGCCCACCATTCTGGACCGGGTCACACCGGGCATGGCCGCGGCAGTGGAGGAAACGTTCGGACCTGCCGCGGCCGTCATCCGGGTCGGCAGCGTTGACGAAGCAATTGCGGTGGCGAATGCCACCGAGTTTGGCCTGGGCGCGGCGCTGTGGACCGGCGATCTGGAGCGGGCCCACGCGCTGGCCCGGCGCATCGAGGCGGGCGCGGTATTCGTCAACGGCCTGGTTGCCTCCGATCCGCGATTGCCCTTCGGTGGCGTCAAGCAATCCGGCTACGGCCGCGAGCTCGGTGAGTTCGGCATCCGCGAGTTCACCAACATCAAGACGGTGTGGGTCGGCCCTGCCCACTGAACTTTTTCTTCATTTTCGAGGCTATGCCATGATCAAGACTGAATCCAATGCCGTGCTGCTGCAGTCCGACGCCATCAAGACACATGACCGCGGCGGCGGCGCCCGCACGACACCACTGGTAGGGAAGGGCGCGGGCGCCACGGCCTTCATCACTGGCTATACCGAGTTCGGCGGGGGCGCCGAGATTCCCTTTCATCATCACAATGCCGAGGAAAGCGTTGTGCTGATCGACGGCGAKGCCATCTTCGACATCGATGGGCAATCGATCCCCGTCAAGAAGGGCGATGCCACCTTCATTCCCCCGAACGTGCCGCATCGCTTCCGCAATGCGTCGGCGACGGCGCCCATGAAGATCCTGTGGATCTATGGCTCGACGGACGCGAGCCGCACCCTTGTGGAGACCGGCGAGACCCGCCCCATCGCCGCGGAGCACAACGGCTAGCGCGATTGCAGTTCCGCACAGGCGCCCTGCATCCCGGGCGCCTGCCTCCCGGGAAACACGCGCTGGCGTTCGATGGGAGCACACCGCCGGCCTGGACCACGGCGGAAGACAAGAACCGGAGACATCGTGAAATCCTCAACCTCTCGAAGCCTGGTGGCGGTGTATCTGCTGCTGTTCACCATGGCCTTGATCAACTACCTGGACCGTGTGGCGCTCTCTGTCGCCGCCAGGCCGATCGCGGCCGAGTTCCAGTTGAGCCCGGTCGAGATGGGCTATCTTTTCTCGTCATTCCTCTGGACCTACCTGCTCTGCCTGATACCGGCCGGCATCCTCGCTGACAAGTATGGGGCGAAAGGCGTCTGCGTGGGGGGCATGGGCGTCTGGTCGATTGCCACCGTGCTCACCGGGCTTGTGGGAAGCTTCCATGCGCTCTTCGCCACGCGTCTGGTCATGGGCGCGGGTGAAGCGACCAGCTATCCGTGCGCCAACAAGTTCATCCGCGAACAGGTGCCCACGCAGAACCGGGGCTTCGCCACCACCATCTTCAATAGCGGCGCGTACGCCGGTCCGGCAGTTGGCGCGCTCTTCATCGGCTGGCTGGTATCCGTCGTCAGTTGGCGCGTCGCATTCATGCTGGCAGGCGCCATCGGGCTCGTCTGGCTTGTGCCGTGGATGATCTGGTTCCGCAATTCCGCGCCGCAGGCCACTACTACCGCGGCGGCCCCGGCGATGGCAGCGACGCCAGACCCGGGCGTCGGCCTGAAGGGCCTGCTGAGGTCCACGAGCATGTGGGGCATCGCCGTGACGCAGGGTTGCGCGGTGTACACCCAGTACCTGTTCCTGACGTGGCTTCCCAGCTACTTGCAGGCAACCAAGGGCATGAACATCAAGGACGCCGCCATCTATACCGCATTGCCGTACGCTTGCGCAGTATTGTTTGGCATGCTGCTGGGCCGCATCAGCGATAAGCTCCTCAGGCCTGGCGAGGCTGAGACCGGGAAGCGCAGGCCCATGATCGGCGCCATGTTGCTGTGCTCTTCCGTTATTCTTGCGGCACCGTTCGTGAGCAATATCTGGGTCATCGTACTGCTGCTGGCCGTGTCCCTGACCGGCATCGCGACGGCGATCTCGCTGAACATGGCACTTGCCAACGACCTGCTCGACCATGCTGCGGATGCCGGCAAAGCCAACAGCATCGCCATCGCCGGCGGAAACGTGTTCGGTATCCTGGCGCCCATCGTGACCGGCTACCTGGTTGCCGCAACCGATTCGTACAACTATGCCTTCGCCGCGGCCGGGGTGTTGCTGCTGGTCGGGGCGCTGGTATCGCAAGTTGCCACGCGCAGGCGCATCGGTGAGGCGCGGTGCGCGGATGCGCGGGCCGGCCGTGAGGCGGGAGCACGCGTGTTCCATGGATAGCATGTAGGAGAAACGTGATGTTCTTTGCTCCCCCCCCGATAACCGAGGCTACACCGTTCGCGCGTCTTCCCGAGGCACCGTCCAGCCCTGGAATGGCCGCAGCCTGGGAAGGTAGCCAGCCGCACGGCATTCCAACCCGGTCTTTGCTGGAAGGCCCGAGCTTCGACAACGATGGCAACCTGTACTGCGTGGACGCGCCGAATGGGCGCATCGTCCGCTTCTCGCCTTCTGCCGAATGCGAGACCATCGTGCAGTACGACGGCTGGCCCAACGGGCTGGCGCTGGGCCGGGACGGACTTGCCTATATCGCCGACTACAAACACGGCATCATGGTGCTCGACCTCGAGACGAGGGTCGTGAGTCCACTGCTGGAGCGACACTATGCCGAGCGCTTCAGGGCAGTCAACGACTTGTTCTTCGCGGCCAACGGCGACCTTTACTTCACTGACCAGGGCCTGTCGGGCTATCAAGACCCGAGTGGGCGCTTGTTCCGGTACAGCCGGCAAGGGCGGCTTGAATGCGTGCTGGAGCGCATCCCCAGCCCAAATGGGCTGGTGATGAACCTGGATGAATCCGTCCTCTTCCTTGCGGTCACGCGTGCGAACGCCGTGTGGAGGGTGCCGTTCATGCGCGATGGCACGGTAAGCAAGGTCGGGACCTTCGTGCAGCTTTCTGGCGGCACGGGACCCGACGGCCTCGCGCTGGACGAGCAGGGCCGTCTGGCCATCGCGCATACCGGCATGGGCTCGGTCTGGGTGGTCGACGCGCGGGGCGAGCCGGTGCACCGCATCACGTCGGCGGTGGGAGACCACACGACCAACGTTGCCTACGGTGGCGAGGGAAACCGCACGCTCTTCATTACGGAATCGAGTTCCGGCACCGTGCTGAAGGCGGAGCTGGATGTGCCCGGGAAGCGGATGTTCTGCCAGTGATCCGCCGGCGAAATGATCACCGGAGCATACAACCCGGGACAGCAAAGTACGGCATCGATGCCCCAGGGCTGACGGCCACGCGCTAACAGCAGCAGGCGGGGCCTGTCGTCGGTGGGCAATCAGGACAGGTTGAAGGGAAGCTGGCGCAGCGGCTTGCCGGTGAGGCGGGCAATGGCGTTGGCAAACGCCGGCGCCAACGGCGGCAGGCCAGGCTCGCCCATGCCCGTCGGTGGATCCGCACTGGGCACGATGTGGACGTCGAATGCGGGGGCATCGGTAATGCGCGCCACTGTGAAGTCGCCAAAGTTGCTTTGCTCGACGACACCGTCCTTCAGCGTGATGGCCGAGCCCGCCAGGCACATCGACAGCCCCATGACTGCCGCGCCCTGCACCTGTGCTTCCACGGTGCGAGGATTCACCACCAGATTGCAATGCACGCCGGCTGTGACGCGATGCAGTTGGGGGCGACCCTCCTTAACGGAGGCCTCTACGACATAGGCCACCACGGAATCGAATGACTCGTGCACCGCGACCCCCCAGGCGCGGCCGGCGGGTAGCTTCTTCTTGCCGTAGCCGCTCTTGTCCACCGCCAGTTGCAACGCCGCGCGATGGCGCGGATGCTTGTCGCCGAACAGGCGCATGCGGTAAGCCACCGGGTCTTGCTTGGTGGCGCGCGCAATCTCGTCGAGCAGTGTCTCCATGACGTAAGCAGTGTGGGTGGAACCGACACTGCGCCACCATAGCACCGGCACGTTGGGCGTGGGGTGATGCACGGTCAGGCGCATCGGTAGCGGGTAGGGATCGCGCATGCCCTCCGTGGCCGTGGCGTCGATGCCGTTCTTGACCTGGAATTCCCCGAACACCGTGCCCGAGGTAATGGACTGGCCAACGATGACATGATCCCAGGCCAGCACCTTGCCTTGCTGGTCRAAGCCGATGCGCGCGCGATGCAGGTGCATCGGGCGGTAATACCCGCCCTTGATGTCGTCCTCGCGGCTCCATAGCATGCGAATCGGTGCCTTCATGCCGGCGGTGCGCGCAGCCTTGGCGATCGCACAGGCCTCGACCACGTAGTCGCTCGTGCTCGCGAAGCGCCGGCCAAAGCCGCCGCCCGCCATCTGTACATGGATCTTCAATTGCTCGGGCTTGAGGCCAAGTGCGCGCGCGGCAGCGGCACCGTCCAGTCCAGGGCACTGGGAGCCGACCCACAGTTCGGCGCGCTCGTCGGACAGCTGGACGGTGCAGTTCAGTGGTTCCATCGGCGCGTGCGCCAGGTAGGGGAACACGAATTCCGCGTCCAGCTGGCGCGGCGCGGTGGCCAGCGGCGTCATGTCCGCGTCGAACTGACGCCGGCCGGGCTGCGCCGCCAACTCGCGGTACTGGGCCAGCAACCGTTCGCTGTCAGCCTTTTCGACCGCGCTCGTGTTCCATTGAAGCTTCAGCGCGTCGCGCCCTTGCCTGGCCGCCCAGTAGCCGTCGGCGAGCACGGCCACGCCTTCGCCACCACGGTCCCCCGGCACGCGCAGCACGGCCTTGACACCATTGATGGCTCGTGCGGCGGTGTCGTCTACCGCGGTCAGTCGCGCGCCAAACACAGGGGGATGTGCCACCACGGCCGTGAGCTGACCGGGCAGGCGTGTGTCGATGCCGAAGTCCTGGCGCCCGCTGCTCTTGGCACGCGCATCGATGCGCGTGGTGGGCGTGCCTATGATACGAAAGTCCTTCGGGTCCTTCAGCGTGACCTTCTCCGGCACCGGCAACGCCATGGCGGCTTCGGCCAGTTCGCCGTAGGTCAGCGTACGGCCACCCGGATCCAGCACCAAACCTGCGCGGGTGCGCAGCGTGGCCACGTCCACGTTCCAGCGCGCCGCCGCCGCCGACAGCAGCATCGCGCGGGCACGGGCACCAAGCTCGCGGTACTGCGTGAAGCTGTTCTTGACCGAATGCGAACCGCCGGTGAGATGAATGCCGAACAGCGGGTCGACGTAGGCAGCGTCGTTCGAGCCGTGCCGGCTGCGCACCAGGCTCCAGTCCGCGTCGAGCTCCTCGGCCAGGATCATCGGCAAGGCAGTCTGCACGCCTTGGCCGAACTCCAGCCGGTTGACGGTCACGGTGACCTCGCCGCTGGGAGCGATCTGCACAAACGCCAATGGCTGCTGCGTCGGCTTCAGGGCGCTCGCAGCACCACCGGCATTGACGGCCTGTGCGATGGCCAGATGCGGAAATGCACCAAGCACCAGGCCGAGGGAGCCGGCCAGCTTCAGGAAGCTGCGGCGCGGCAGCATGGTGGGTTCGTCGCTCTGGCTCCGCGCCAGCAGCCGCTGTAGATTGCGCGGCATTTCGCCGTGATCGAGACTGGGAAACATGGCGGATCCTTCAGGCAAGGGCCTTGGCGGCATCGGCCACTGCGGCGCGAATGCGGGGATAGGTACCACAGCGGCAGATGTTTCCCGCCATGGCGGCGTCGATCTCGGCAGCGCTGGGTTGCTTGCCGCGAGGCAGGGATTTGAGGAAGGCAGTAGCGCTCATGACCTGGCCGCTTTGGCAGTAACCGCATTGCGCCACGTCGTGTTTGACCCAGGCCGCATAAACTACGGTTCCGACCCGGTCGCTGCCATCGGTCGCAGCTTCGATGGTGACGATGGTCTTGCCCTCGGCAGCAGAGACCGGAGTGACGCACGAGCGAATGGCCTGGCCGTCCAGATGCACGGTGCAGGCGCCGCATAGGGCAGCGCCGCAGCCGAACTTGGTGCCGGTCATGCCAAGGGAGTCGCGCAGCGCCCAGAGAATGGGCGTGCCGGGATCGACATCGATCGTATGCTTACGGCCGTTAACGTTGAGGGTGCTCATCGGGGAGGGTTCTCCGTAGGTGGTGGTCAGGGTACGAGTGCCGCGAATCGCCTGGCCTCAGCCCGCCCAGCTCTGCAGCCAGAAGGCGTACGGCGTTGGCAGCACCGACGCTGCCTGCTCGACCTTGAGGTCCCGCGCCGCCTGGAACGGCCAGTGCGGATTCGCCAGCAATGTACGGCCGAACAGCGCAAGGTCGAGCTGCCCCTCGCGAATCAGGGCGTCTGCCGCCGACGCACTCGTGATCTGCCAGCTGGTCGCAACCGGCAGCCCGGTTTGCGCGCGAATCCGTCGCGCGTAGGGAACGAGGAAGTTGGGTCCCCATGGGACTTGTTCGTCCGCGGTGGACAGTGCCAGTCCGACGTCGACGAGATCCAGGCCGGCATCCTTCAGCCATTTCAGGACCTGAACGGACTCCGCGAGTGTCTCGTCTTCCCGGCCGTTGAATTCCACGACACCCAGGCGTGCCGTCAGCGGCAGGCTATTCGGCCATACCTCTCTCACTGCGGCGACCGTCTCGATCAGGAAGCGAGCGCGATTTTCAAGGCAGCCGCCGTACTGGTCGTCCCTCGCATTGGTGAGAGCGGACAGGAAATTCTGTGCGAGGAAGCCATGGGCAAAATGAAGCTCGAGCCACTGGAATCCCGCTTGCAGGGCACGAGCGGCGGCATCCACGAAATGCTGTTGCGTGCGCCGGATTTCATCCAGGCTCAATTCGCGCGGCATATGTGGGTTTGCGGGCATGAACGGCAGCGCGCTCGGCGCCACCGGCTGCCACGCGCGCCGATCGTTCCTGTCCAGTGGGGCACCGCCGTCCCAAGGGGGCGTGCAGCCGGCCTTGCGACCGGCGTGACCGATCTGGATGCCCGCGACGGCGCCGGCGGCCCTGATGGCCTTCGCCACAGCGGCAAGGCCCGCAATGTGCGAGTCACTCCAGAGACCCACGTCGCCGGGCGTAATACGTCCCTCGGGCGACACGGCGGTCGCTTCAACGATGACGAGCCCGGCGCCACCGCGCGCCAGCATAGCGTAGTGGCTCTGATGCCAGTCGCTAAGTTGCCCGTTCTCGGCCATGTACTGGCACATGGGAGAGACGACGATACGATTTCGAAGGGTGACGCCCCTCAATGAGTAGGGGGAAAAGAGGGAGGACATCTGGCAAGCCCATGGAAAGTGGCGATGGGGCCCAGTTTGCGGGAAGGTGCCCGAAAACTGTTTGCCAATTCCGCCCCCATTATTGCCCAATCCGACGATTGCATGCCCGTCACGCCCGTTCTGGCTTCGGCCCGGTGATAGACTTCACGCAGCAAAAAGAGGGCGGAGCAGGAGCATGAACGCGCGTGAAAAGACTGGAAATCCTGGCAAGGCTGCGGCCATCGACACCCTCGCCGAGGCAATCRGTCGAATTGCCCAAAATGACGGCGACCACTTCACCGGCGTTTCGGGCCTGACGCTTCACCGCAGGAGCGCCAGCGCAGCCCCGATGCCATGCATCTACGGGTTTGGGTTAGGGGTGGTCGCTCAGGGTGGCAAGCAGGTCATGCTTGGCAACGAGGTGTTCAACTACGCCGCCGGACAATCCCTGCTGACGACGATCGACGTGCCTGTTGTGTCGAACGTCACGGTCGCGACGCCGGCCAAGCCGTTCCTTGGCCTGATGCTGGCGCTTGACCCGCGCATCGTCATGGAACTGGCCGCAGATATGGAAGGGATCAAACCTCGGAAGCAGAGTCCGAATCTCGCAATTTCCGTCAGTGACCTTGAGCCGCCCGTCCTGGACGCATTGATCCGGCTCGTACGCCTGCTCGACGAGCCGGAACTCATACCTCACGTCGCCGCATTGATTCAGCAGGAAATCGCCATTCGCCTGCTGGCGGGGGCCAATGGGCCGCTGCTTCGAAAGTTCGCGGCCACCGGCTCGCCAAGTGAGCAGATTGCCGGGGCAGTGGCCTGGCTCAAGCTGAATTTTGCACAATCGTTCCAGGTGGAGGAACTCGCTGCCAATGCACACATGAGCCCGTCGACATTCCGGCAGCACTTTCGCGCGATTACGGGGACCAGCCCGCTGCAGTACCAGAAACAGCTGCGCCTCCAGGAAGCACGTCAATTGATGCTGAGCCAGAACCTCGACGCGGGAACGGCAAGTCTGCGCGTCGGGTATGAAAGCGCATCACAGTTCAGCCGGGAATATGCCCGGCTTTTCGGTGCTCCCCCTTTGCGGGATATCCAACGAATGCGCGTTAGCTGAAAGCCAGTCGCAGGTTTTCTACGCCAATGTTCTGGCGCAACGAGTCCAGCCATGTAAGGCGTGGGACGATTGAAGCAGGCCTGCGTCGTTCGCCCTTGCCGTACGCGCTGAATCGTGTTCGCGTGGTCCCGTTGGGACGCGGACAAGCCTCACGTCTTGCTGGTCCACCCGATCTGGTCGCTTCTGCGTTGCCCGATTAGGTCACCCGGGTTGGTTTCACGAGCACGTTGCATACCGGCCAGGATCTCGAAGGCATCGCTCATGCAGAAGCGAGCCTCGCGAGCCAGGCGCGGCGACAGCGGGGACAGATCGTCGAAGTCCTTGGCGCTCAGCGCGCTTCCCCTTCCGTACCGGGATGTCTTGCGTTGCGTTGATCGCGACGGGTTGCGCCGCCTTGACGACGCGTTGGTTGGTGAACGAAAGCGGGGTCGTTACGCAGGCTTCATTGCTCCCACATTTGCCAGCCACGCTGAAGGATCCGCTGGCATCGCCGCGGCGTGACGCAGGATGAAGTCACGAAAGGCCCGTGCAGGAGCCCGCGGCGCCAGTGCGCAGTTCCACACCATGACAACCGGCTCTACCTGGCTTGCCAGCTTGAACGGAAGCACACGGGCCATATTCGCCGCCGCCAACTGGGCGGCGATGCGCTCGGGATACACAGCCAGGAAGTGCGCGGCCTGCAGTAGATTGACCGTCATGGTTACGTCGCTGGTTCGGATGCCGCGCTGCGGTGGCGGCATCTCCAGGGCGCGGAAAGCGGTGTGCAGGTGATGCAGCATGCGTGCCCCCTGAGCGGGGATGCACCATTGCTGATCGACCAGATCCTGCGCGGTGATGTGACGCTGCCGCAGCAGTGGATGCGTCATGCTGGCCACGATGACCAGTTTCTGTCCCGGAATGATGGGCGCGTAGAGCAGATCCTTGCGCTCAAGGCGCGGATCTTCGTAGGCAAACAACAGATCGAGTTCGCCCTCGTCGACCTGGTTGATGAGCTCGATGATCCCGCCATCGATCACGCTGATGTCGACCCCCGGATTGCCTTCATGGAACGCGCAGATCAACTGCGCCAGGAGGGGCTGGACCGATGTGGTCCGGTAGGCCATGCTCATCTGACCCCGCGTGCCCTCGCGCACCGCTTGCAGGGACTCGGCCAGGCGGCTCAGCTGCGCCGTTACCAATGCCGCGCCCTCGATCATCTCCTGGCCGATCTCGGTGGCTCGCATGCCGCGGCGTCCGCGCTCGAACAAGGGCATGCCGACGATGGCCTCCACTTCCGCCAATGTCTTCGACACCGCTGCCGGGCTGATATGGAAGCGTGCCGCCACTTCGGCGGCACTTTGCAGTTCGTCGAGTGCAAGGATGACGCGCAGATGCCGGAACTTGAGGCGGGCGAGGAGGGCATGAACGGGATGGACGGCGGACGGCATTGGGCAAACTCACGGGGGGCGAACTACAAGGATCTAGTATTAACCAAATGCTCAACAACTCTCAAGTTTAATTCGCTTTTGGTTGATGATGGACTTCTCTATAGTGGTCCCGGGCTGCCCCATGAGCACGCCCCTTCCCGTACTGGCTGGCCATGCAGCGCTGCCGTTTATGCGACACCGGGAAGCACAAGACCCAAGGTCAGGAGACGAGTACATGAGCATATTTAGTGCAGCAGCCAGGGCGGCCATATTCGGCTTCAGCCTTGCCACCGCAAGTTTTGCAGCCGGTGCAGCCTGGCCGGAGCGTCCACTGCGACTGGTTGTGCCGTTCCCTGCAGGCGGGTCCTACGACATCATCGCGCGAACGCTGTCCCGGAAGCTGGAGAAGAGGCTGGGGCAGCCGGTCGTGGTCGAGAACATCGCGGGCGGCGCCACCGTGCCCGGCGTTATGTCAGCTCTGAAGGACAAGCCGGAAGGCTATACCCTGCTGCTCGCCAGCGATGGCTCGCTCAACATCAACCCGCACGTCATCAAGGGCCTGCGCTACAACCCCGATACCGAGCTCACGCCCGTCACCATTCTGACCACGGTGCCGCACTGGATCGTTGCCCGCTCCGACCGCAAGGAACGGAACCTGGCGGACTTGAAAGCCTATATCCAAGGCAACCCCGGGAAGGTCTCGATCAGCATCAATACCGTGGCCGGTGCGGCCCACTTGGCGCTGGCCAACTGGAAGCAGCGCAATGGCCTGGACTTTGCCATCGTCCCCTATCGCGGGTCGCCGCCGGCAATGGCAGATCTCATCGGCGGCCAGACCGACGCGCACGTCGACGTGATCGGCTCTTCGGTGGCCTACGTCACCGACGGCAAGGTCAAGCCCCTGGCAACCCTGCAGAGCCACGCCGTCGCCCAGTTCCCGAAGCTCGAGACGCAAAAGGCCGATAGCCCGGATGGGCTGTTGGTGAGCGCCAATCTGGCGCTGGTGGTGCGGACAGGTACGCCCCAGCCAATCATCGAGCGGCTGTACAAGGAAGTGAATAGCAGCGTGGAAGAGCCTGACTTCCTCGCACGCCTGCAGTCGCTCGCTTACGAACCCGTGCTGACCCCGCCCGCGCAGGCCCGTAAATTTCTCCAGGCCGAGTCCGCCCGCTATGGCGCGATCGCCAAGGCAGTCAACCTGGATGCGAACTGAAGCCATGCACACCAAGGATAAGAAGATGCGCTTTGTCATTGCCCTGATGCGGCATGAAACCAATACGTTCTCGCCGATCGCGACGCCGCTCTCGTCATTCTGCCGCGGCACCGGCGTGGATGGGCCGACCTCCGGCGAGGCAGCCATCCGGGCCTGCGAAGGCACCAACAATGCCGCCGCGGCCTTTATCGACATGGTGCGCAGCCAGGGCGACGAGTTCGTCATGCCGCTGCTGGCCAACGCGGTGCCAAGCGGCATCGTGACCGCCGAGGCGTTTGAATCGATGACGGCATCCATCGTGGCGGCGGTGCGCGAAGGATGCGACGCCGTCATGCTCGACCTGCACGGCGCGATGGTGGCGCAGGGCTATCCCGATGCCGAGGGCGAACTGCTCAGGCGCATCCGTGCCGTGGCGCCGGACGTGCCCATTGCTGTGGCGCTGGATTTCCACGCCAACTTCAGCGAAGCGCTGGTGGGCAATGCAACGGCCATCGCCGGCTACTGCACCTATCCCCACGTCGACGTGTACGACACCGGCACGCGTGCCGCGCGCACGCTGATGGCCGCGCTGCGCGGCGAGGCCACGCCGGTCATCCTGTCGCGCACCTTGCCGATGCTCACGCATATGCTGCGGCAGACCCCGCAGGACCAGCCCATGAAAGACATCATGGACCGCGCCATGGCGGCGGAGCGCGATGGCGAAGTGCTCAATGCCTCGGTGTTTGGCGGATTTCCGCTCGCCGATATCCCGCACGTTGGCCTGACCGTGGTGATCGTGGCAGATGCCGGGCGCGAGCATGCCGCGCGCCAGTTGCTGGACGAACTGACGGCAATGGCCTGGGCACGCCGCGCCGATTTTGTCTTCCCGGTCGAGCCGATGGCGGAGTCGGTAGCGCGCGCCAAGACGCTCGACGGCGGCCCCGTGGTACTGGTGGACCATGGCGACAACTGCGGCGCCGGCGGCCCTACCGACCAGATGAGCGTGCTGGCCGAAGTGATGCGCCAGGGCCTCGACGATGTCGTGGCCGGCCCGTTCTGGGATCCGGCCGCGGTGGCGCGGATGATCGAGGCTGGCGTCGGCCAGCAGATTACGCTCGCGGTGGGCGGGCGGACCGACATGCCCGCGTTGCAACTCAAAGGCCAGCCCCTGATGCTGACCGGGCGGGTGAAGTGCATTACCGATGGCAACTACCAGGTGACCGGACCGATGTTTACCGGCGTGCGGCTCAGTCTTGGCCGTGTGGCCGTACTCGACGTGGACGGTGTGCTGGTGATGGTCTGCGAGAAGCCGCAGGAGCCATTCGACACCGGCGTGTTCACGCATGCAGGCATCGACCTGGCGCGCAAAAAGTACATCCTGATCAAGTCGCGCCAGCATTTCCGCGCGGGGTTCGGTCCGATTGCCCGGCATGTCGTGTTGGTAGCCGGACCGGGGGTGTGCAGTTCGGACTACAGCCTGTTTCCATTCAAGAACCTCCGGCGGCCGATTTATCCGCTGGAACCGGACACCACGCTGGACCTGGCCGCGGCGTAAGCCGGCACGAAAACTGAGGACTCAGACATGCACAATCGCTTCTTCTTACGCAAGCTGGCCGCCGCCTTCATCGCCGCCGTTGCCGCGGCGAGCGTACCGGCCACGGCCGTTGCCGCCGGCGCCGACACTCCCACCCGCATCGTCGTTGGCTTTGCAGCGGGCGGCGCACTGGACGTTTTCGCGCGCACCCTCGCGGAGAAGCTGCGCGTCTCACTTGGCGAAACCATTCTGGTCGAGAACCGGCCCGGGGCTTCAACCCGGCTCGCGCTCGAATCGGTGAAGCGGTCCGCGCCGGATGGGAAAACCATCCTTATCTCGCCCGCGCCACCGTTCACTATCTTCCCATTGACCTACAAGCGGCTGCCGTACGATCCCGACAAGGATCTGGTGCCTGTTGCTTATCTGGCGGACGTGCCCCTGGTCGCTTCGGCCAGCGTCAACCAGCCTTACAAGACGATGTCGGAATATATCGCATGGGTGAAGCGCAATCCGACCTCCACCGGGTTCGGGCTGGTCACACTGGGTGGCACCGTGCACTTCGGCGTGCTCACGCTGCGCAAGGCCATTGATGTGCCGCTGACACCAACGGCCTACCGTGGCGCGGCGATGATGTTGACGGACGAGATCGGGGGCACGCTGCCTATAGGCGTCGATGCGATAGGGGGCCAGATGGAGCTGCATCGAGCGGGAAAGATCCGCTTTCTCGGCGTGACAGGCACTAAGCGCTCAACCTTGCTTCCCGGTGTACCGACGCTGCGCGAAGCCGGCATACCGGGCTTCGATATGGCATCGGGCTGGTATTCCGCGTTCGTCCCTGCGGGCACCCCTGCCGCGACTGTTGCGCGTCTTGAGAAGGCACTGCTGGATGCTGTGAAGGATCCTGAGGTGCGCGCGAAGATGGCGGCTCTTGGCATGGAGATGGCAGGTCAGCCTGGCGCGGAAGCCCACAAGACGATCCTTGCACAACGGGCGCAATGGAAGCCCATTGTCGATGCCTCTGGATTTACGGCCGACGACTGACGCCAAAACGGCATGACCACGGTATCTGCCATGCCGCTTAACGCCGCGACGATGGGCGAAGAACGCTAATCCTCCACGTCGTCCATTTGGCAGTCGGGCGAATGCCATCGCAGCGCGGCTTATGCGTGTAGCTCGGCGACTATGCGTTCCGCGAGAAAATCGCAGGGTGGCCGGTTCGACGTGACACTCCGCGCAAGTACGATCTCGAGCGTGCCAATCTCAGGCAGACCCTGCGCTGGCCCGAGCAGCGTAAAGTCAGGCGGCACTGCACACCGCGCCAGTGGGGTGATGGCGAGACCGGCTCGGGCCATGGTTAGCAGGCCCAGCAGACTCGGGCTCTCATATGATGTTCGATACGCAATCTTTTCGCGCTCAAGGCTCCGAATCGCCTTCTCGCGTGCGACGCTTCCAGGCAGAAACACAGCAATGGGTAGCGGCCGCTCTCGCCAGATTTCAGTGGAGCCCGGGGCGGCTGCCCACACCATCGGTTCATGCCGCAAGAACTCGCCGGTCAGCCCTTTGACACGCGTCGCGCAGACGAGATCCACTGTGCCGTCTCGCAGCATCGGCGCTAGCGCGACGCTGGGCAGCCCGATCACCTGGATTTCGACCTTGGGATAGCTGGCCGAGAACTTCTTGAGAATCGGTGGGAACAGCGACGACGCGTAATCGTCAGGTACGCCGATCACCACGCGGCCAGTGACGTCCGGTCGCACGACCGCGGCCCACGCCTCATCGCGTAGTGCAATGATCCGGCGCGCGTACGCCAGAAGCACCTCTCCGTCCTGCGTCGGAATCACGCTGCGCGGCTTGCGTACGAAGAGCGCTTTGCCAAGGGCCAATTCCAGCGTTTTGATCTGCATGCTCACCGCCGACTGCGAGCGATGCACGAGTTCGCCAGCTCGGCTGATCGTGCCTGTGTCTGCAACGGCGATGATCATGGTGAGAACGTCGACGTCGAGGGCATTCCTCTCGGTGCTCATGTTTATTCTTCCGTGGAGAGATATCAGAAAATCTGAACGATTCCATCAATATTATGCGATTTTCTTTTTGGGTGCGGTGCAGCAAAGTCTGCGAAACGGAGTTAGACATGAATGCACGAGCGCCCCTGACTACGCTGGCTCTTGCCGGCGCCTGGCCACAACCCTCTTTTGTTTCCACTGCCTCCGGCACCTCCGTTCCATACGTGGAAGCTGGGAGCGGCGAGCCAATGGTATTCGTGCACGGGTCGCTGTGCGACTACCGCTATTGGGACCCGCAGCTCGCTTCGCTCTCGAAGAACTTCCACTGCTTCGCTCCGAGCCTGGGCCACTATTGGCCGGAAACCAACGCATTCGGACGCGGCGACTTCAGTTGGGAGGCGCACGTCGCTGAAATTGCGGAGTTCATCGAGGCGCTGGGTCTCGGGCCGGTCCATCTGGTCGGCCACTCGCGTGGCGGCTGCATCGCGTTTCATCTGGCGCGCGAATACCCTCACGTGGTGAAGACGCTCACGCTCGCTGATCCAGGCGGCCCGTTGCAGGCAACGCCGCAAGCAGAAGCCGCCAAATTGCCGCCGGCCACCCATGCGTTGCGAGCGAAGGCCGCAGAACTGATTGAGCAAGGCGAATTCGATGCCGGTCTGAATCTGTTTGTAGACTCGGTAACCATGCCTGGTTTCTGGAGCAAGAGTTCCCAGAGCTTCCGCAGCATGGCGCTCGATAATGCGCTCACACTGCCGAAGCAGCTGCTTGACCCGTTGCCCGCCTACACACGTGAAGCCGCCCGTGAAATCCAGTGTCGAACGTTGCTGATCGATGGGCAAAAGAGTCCGCGAATGTTCCGTAGCACGGTCGAGAAGCTTCAAGAATGGATCGGGCGCGCTGAGCGTCAGACAATTGCCGGAGCCTCTCACGGCATGAATATTGCCAACCCAGGCGCGTTCAATCGGGCGGTTGCCAAGTTGGCTAGCTAGCGGGGCCTTGTGTCCAGGGCACACATGGGATTCTCTCGCCTGAGGGGGGCGGCCTGTTGCGGGGCAAACAGTCTGGCGAGAACTGGAGCGGCAAGGCTTTGACGTGACCTACCTGGAGGTCGGCCCCGACGGCCTTATCGACTTCGACACGCCCGCAGCGTGCTGCGCCCCGATAGCATCGTCTCGGTGGTGATGGTGAACAACGAGATCGGCGTGATCCAGCCGATCGCCGAAAGCGCCTCAGCCGTCCTACCCTCGCAGCAAAACGCAATTAATCGCCTGAGCGGAGGACAAGACACGTTCAGTGTCGACCGGAATCGCCTCGATGGAGCAGGTCTCGGAACATCAAATCTCATTTTTTGCCTACRCTAACAGTAGCGTAGGCTTGCAGGATGCCGCTTGGGCGGTTCTGGAGAAGCCGGCTGCCGCGCACCCGCGGGCTCGCACGCGGGTGAGGATTCCACGCCATATCCGGTACTTGTCGTCCGGGTTGATGGCGAGATCCTCGCCTGCACCCGTCCGTAGATGTAGCTCTGCAAACAGTTCTGGTCGGCAATCCGGAACAGATCGAAATTCCACTCTTGCGCTTAAGCGACGAAAATGCTGGCCGCTTCTGGCCGTAATGGTTCCGAGGGCAGCGACCGAACCCTGCTGTATTTCGGTTGTCTGACCCTGTTCGTCGCTTTGGCAACGCCCGCCGGTTACCTGGTTGATATACAGACGTCGTACATACTCAAGAACCAGTTGCATGCGACGGCGACGCAGATCGCGACATTCCGGCTGGTTACGGGCATCCCAGTCTACCTTGCGTTCGCTTTTGGCCTCGCGCGCGACCTATGGAACCCGCTGGGATTGCGGGATCGCGGCTTCTTCCTGATCTTCGCTCCGGTGACCGCGGTGGCATTCATCTGGATGGCGTTTGCAGGTTTCTCATACGCGGGACTGGTCGCCGGGATGCTGCTGGCAATGCTGTCGTCCCGATTTGTCGCCGCGGCCTATCAGGGGTTAATCGCGCTAGTGGGCCAGGAGAAAAGCATGTCCGGGCGCCTGAGCGCTCTGTTGAATGTGGCCGGCTCCGTCCCGGTCGTTGCGGGAGCATTTGCTTCCGTATACGTCTCCGATCATTTTGCCGTGAAAGAGGCTTTCTTCCTGGTGGCGGCGGTCAATCTACTGGTTGCCGCATTGGGGCTCTGGAAGCCCATTTCCGTCTTCGGCCATGCCTACGAGAAGCCGCAAGCCAGGGGCGCAGATCTCGTTGGGAATGCCAGGCGGCTGGTGAGGCATAAGGCCGTTTATCCAGCGGTTCTCATCTGCTTTCTGTGGAACTTTGCGCCAGGAGCGGCCACGCCGCTTCAGTTCTATCTGACCAATGAGCTGCATGCAGCGGATTCCGTTTACTCGTACTACAACGGGATTTTTGCCGCCGCCTTCATCCCGACATTTTTGCTGTATGGTTTTCTGTGCAAGAAAGTGGCGCTGAACAAGCTGCTGTGGTGGGGCACGATCGTCGCAGTGCCGCAGATGATTCCGCTGGCATTCATTCACTCAGCCAATCTCGCGCTTGTATTGGCGGCACCGATAGGACTCATGGGCGGTGTAGCCACGGCAGCATACTTCGATCTCGCGATGCGATCCTGTCCGCCAGGCTTGCAAGGAACCTTGATGATGCTGGTCGATGGCGTTCTCGCGCTCTCGGCCCGTGCCGGCGATCTGTTGGGTTCATGGATCTATAACAGCAGCCCAACGCACGGTTTCACATACTGTGTGATCGCGACGACCGTAGTGTACGCACTGATCCTGCCTTTGATCCCGCTGGCGCCGAGAGCATTGATTGCTACCAGGGATGGCGAGCCAAATCCGGAGGTGGAGGCCGAGGTGCTAAACGAGGTCCGGGAGACTGTCGACCAAGCGCACTCGCGAACGCGAGTTCCTGGGCGAGATGGTTAGATGAAGGCATGGTGCGGCTTCCGGATGAGACCACTATCCTTCGCTTCCGGCATCTTCTGGAAACGCACGATCTGAGCAACAAGATGTTTTCCGTAGTCAGCGATCTCCTCCGCGCGAAAGGCTTGATGCTGAAGACTGGCACGGCAGTGGATGCGACGTTTGCCTCGGCGCCCGGTTCCACCAAGAACGCAGGGGGCGAGCGTGACCCGGAAATGCACTCCCCTGAGCAGGGGCACGTGCAAATCCAGCATCGGATGTGACGCGCAACTTGAGGATAGGCGTTGCATCTGAGCACACGTCCGCGGCGGGCTGTCGGGATTTTTGTATGCCAACGTAGTGGCGCGCGCGGCCGATACGAACCAATACATTAAGAGCCTCTGTCCGCTACAGCCGGGATACATATCCATCCTTCAATGCTGCATATGCAACAGATACCCGCCGCCTTGGTTGGGGCGCTTGCAGACCCTAGAGCAAAAGGTAGACGACATGACAACGAAATCCACAGTTCGCAGCGCGCTCCGATTCGCGGCTGCCGCAGGTGCGGCAGGGCTGGCTGCCACGCTACTCATTGGCACCGCGCACGCGGCGGCGCCGCAACCCGCAATACCGGAGATTGGCTTCGTCCAGGTCAACCCCGATATCAAGCTGAGGCGCCTGGTCGTACACAATGCCGCCGCCAGTGGCACCGTGCTGTTCCTGCATGGATTCCCCGAGACGCTGTACGCGTGGAAAGACATCGCGTCCTCCCTGGCCCAGAACTATGAAGTTCACGCGTTCGACTGGCCCGGCTATGGCGAGTCGTCTCGTCCCGCCGCCGACAAGTTTGCCTACGCCCCCAGCGACTACGCAAAGGTGCTCAAGGACTATATCGCCACTGCCGGAATCGACACGCAGCATCTTGTGATCTACGCGACGGACATTGGCGCGCTGCCGGCCCTGCTGGCGGCCATCGACGACCCGGCCATTGCAAAGCGCATCGTCGTCGGCGACTTCGCGCCGTTCAACCGGCCGCAGTTCATGCAGGAGCGTCTTCAGGGGCTCAAGGATCCCGCGACGGCCGAGGCGGTCCATGCCGCCTTTAACCGCGCACGTGACGAGATCTTGCAGAACGCCTTTATTCGTGGGCTTCCCGAGTCTTTACGCTATGAAGTCACACCGGAATTTAAGGCAGACATCGCCCATGGATGGCAAAACGGCGCGCTGACGTCTGCCGACTCGTTCTATCACTACTACTCTCACTTCACGCGTGACCAGGACTATTTCGAAGCCAACCTGGGCAAGCTGAAGACTCCCGTCAGCGTCATCTGGGGGGAGAAGGACATCTATATTCAAAAGGAAATGGGTCAGGAGCTGGCCAATCGCGCGGGGCTGGATTTCCACGTCCTTCCGAGTATTGGCCACTATCCGCATTTGCAGGACAAGGCCGCAACCATTGCCGAAGTAAGAGCCGCATTTGACGCCAAATAATCCACGGCATTCCGGCCGGTGTCACGGTTGGCGCCGACTACGCGGTGAAGCCGTTTGTTCTCGCTTGCCCGCGCGCCATTGATATGTGGCCGGCTTGAGGCGGAAGCCCTTTTTGTCCATCAGAAGTCAGGAGTCTGCGCAACTCTCACTCTTGCAGGACAGACAGAGTGCCAGGACCATCAAGATGGGTTCTCCGGGTGCTTACAACGCCTCGCCGTCCTTTAGCGTCCGTTTCCGCAGATCGCGTCGCAGCGGCGCTTCAGGCACGTGGCCGGTCGATCTTCCAGATGTAAGGGTTACCCCTAGTCAATCATTCCCGATTTTTGGGACTCGTGGTTTTGATTTTTGGGAACGAGGTCCTATTCTTGGCACCTATGTTGAATCCCGTCGATAACCCAAGCGCCTTGAAGCCCGCGACCTCCACGCCCGCCGAACCCGGGCAGCCAGCCGGCGGGGCCGATCGCGTGCTGTTCGTGCTGGCGGCGCTCGCACAACACGGCGCGCCGATCACCGTGCGGGAGCTCGTCGCCAAGACCGGCCTGCCCAAGAGCACGCTCTACCGGCAACTGGTAATGCTCAAGCGCTGGGGCTTTGTGCTGGAGTCCGACGGCGAGTACGCGCCGGGCCCGATCAGCCTGCAACTGGCGCTCGGTTTTGACATGGCCTCCCACCTGGCCCGCGAAGCCTTGCCCGACATGCGGCTATTGGCACAGCAGTCGGATGAAAGCGTGGGCCTGATCGTCGCCGTCAAGGATCACGCCGTGTGCCTGGAGATGGTGGAAAGCCGCCAGTCGCTGCGCTGCTCGTTCGAAAAGGGGCGCGGCGTGCCGCTGCGCGCCGGTGCGTCGGCCAAGTCGCTGCTGGCGTTCATGCGCGACGAAGCGCGCGAGCGTCTCGTCCATGCCCTGTGCGAGCCAGGCGAATCCGAGCAGCTGCTGGCTGAACTCGCCGCCATTCGCGAGGCCGGCTACGCCGTCAGCGAGGGCGCGGTGGATCCGGGCGTGTGGGGCGTGAGCGCGCCTCTCTTCTCGCGGCGCAGCAAGGCAGATGCGCTGGGTTCCATCACGCTGATGGTGCCGGCGACACGCCGGCAAGGGCGCGAAACCGCTCTGATCGCCATGACCGTGGCAGCGGCAATGCGGATTTCTGCCCGGCTGCAGTCTTACTGAACACAAGGCAAATCATTACCACTGCCGTCGACAAACCGCTACGACGGCCGCCGCTTCGCTACCGAGTAAAAAAGGAGACCTCCATGAACCTACGTCGCAAATGCCTGATGGCCGGCCTGACGGCCCTGATCAGCCTGACTTTCGGCGTCGCCGCCCACGCTGAGGACAGCGCCGTGCTGCGTGTGGCCACCGACGCCACCTTCCCGCCGATGGAATTCGTCGAGAACGGCAAGCGCACCGGCTTTGATGTGGAACTCGTTGAGGCCATGGCCAAGGTGATGGGCAAGCGGGTTGAGTGGACCGACATCGACTTCAAGGGCCTGGTCCCCGGGCTGGTCTCGCGCCGCTTCGACATGGCCGTGTCCGGCATCTACATCACCCCCGAGCGCAGCAAGGTGGTGGACTTCACCGAGCCGTACTACACCGGCGGCCTGGTGGCACTGGTCAAGAGCGGCAACACCACCATCCACACCCCGGTCGATCTGAACGGCAAGAAGGTCAGCGTGCAGGTGGGCACCAAGTCGGTCAGCTTCCTGCGCGACACGTATCCACAGGTGCAGCGCGTGGAAGTCGAGAAGAACCAGGAAATGTTCAGCCTGGTCGAGATCGGGCGTGCCGACGCCGCCGTGACCGGCAAGCCGGCCGCTATGCAGTACGTCAAGACCCGAGGCGGCCTGCGCATGGTGGAGCAGCCGTTGACCACCGAGGAATACGGCATGGCCGTGCGTAAGGACACGCCCGAGCTCACGCGCGCCCTCAATGCCGCACTGACCAAGGTGAAGGCCGATGGAACCTACGCCAAGCTGACCCAGAAGTGGTTCGGCAACGCCGCCAACGCAGCCGCCAAATAAGCCGCGCGAATCATCATCATGGAACTGGATTTTTCTCCTGTCTTTGCCGGTTGGCCTGACATCCTCCACGGCGCCATCGTCACCGTGGAGGTGACCGCCTGCGCGCTGGTGCTGGGTTGCATCATGGGCCTGCTGGTCGGCATCGGCCGGCTGGACCCGAAGCGTCGTGTCATCTATGGCATCTGTACTGCCTATGTGACGTTCATTCGCGGCACGCCGCTGCTGGTGCAGCTGTTCCTGCTGTTCTTCGGGCTGCCGCAATTCGACATCCTGCTGCCGGCCTTTGTGTGCGGCGTGATCGGGCTGGGCATCTATTCCGGCGCCTATGTGTCGGAAATCGTGCGCGGCGCCATTCAATCCGTGGACAAGGGCCAGATGGAAGCGGCTCGCTCGATCGGCATGTCTTCCGGCCAGGCCATGCGCGCAGTGATCCTGCCGCAGGCCATCGTGCGGATGATTCCACCGCTGGGCAATGAGTTCATCGCCCTGATCAAGAACTCGGCGCTGGTGTCGCTGCTGACCATTGCCGACCTGATGCACGAGGGCCAGAAGATCATCAGCGTGTCGTACCGGTCGCTGGAAGTCTATCTGGCGATCGCACTGGTTTATCTGATCCTGACGAGCGCAGCCGGGCTGATCCTGCAACGCGCAGAAAAACGGCTGCGCATGGGAGGCATGGTGCAATGAGCGATTCCGCAATCATCCGGATCCGGAACCTGGGCAAATCATTCGGAGGCCATTCGGTCTTGCGCGGCATCGACTTCGATGTGGAACCGTCGCAGGTCGTGGTTGTGATCGGCCCCAGCGGCTCGGGCAAGAGCACCTTCCTGCGTTGCTGCAACGGCCTGGAACAACCTGAGGCCGGCACCATCGACATCGTCGGCAAGCGGCTGGTGACCGAGGGCCAACTGATCGGCGAGCACGAACTGAACCAACTGCGCACGGAAGTGGGTATGGTGTTCCAGTCGTTCAATCTGTTCCCGCACCTGTCGGTACTGCACAACGTCACGGTGGGCCCCCGCATGCTGCGCGGCATCTCGCGCGAAGAAGCCGAGCGCAAGGCGATGAGCCTGCTTGAGAAAGTCGGTCTTGCGCACAAGGCCCAGGCCATGCCCGCCAGCCTGTCGGGCGGCCAGAAGCAGCGCGTGGCCATTGCCCGCGCACTGGCCATGGAGCCGCGCGTGATGCTGTTCGACGAGCCGACCTCAGCACTGGACCCCGAGCTGGTCGGCGAAGTGCTGCAGGTGATGAAGGTGCTGGCCGCCGAAGGCATGACCATGGTCGTGGTCACCCATGAAATGGGCTTTGCCCGCGAAGTGGCCGATGTGGTGGTGGTCATGGATGGCGGCGGCATCATTGAGGCGGGGCCGCCGTCGGTCATCTTTTCGGCGCCGACGCAGGAACGCACGCGTGGCTTCCTGCAGGCCGTGCTGACGCGGGCATGAGCATGGCTGTGACCCAGAATCCCTGGCAGGGCCGTGTCGACAGCGGCGAGCGCGGCGACACCACGCGCCTGTTCCGCATCGTACATGTGCTGGAAGCAGCAGACCCGACGCCCCTGAGCGGCGCGCCGGTGCTGCTCGGCTTCAGTTGCGACACCGGCGTGCTGCGCAACCAGGGCCGCCCCGGCGCCGCGCACGGCCCGGACGCCATCCGCCAGGCGCTGGCCAACGTGCCGGCGCACGGACTGCCCGCGTTGTACGACGCGGGCAATGTCGGCTGCGAGGACGGCGACCTGGAATCGGCCCAGCGGGCGCTGGCGGAAACCGTACGCGACGCGCTGGCGCGTGGCGGGCTTCCGCTGGTGCTGGGCGGCGGCCATGAAGTGGCCTGGGGCACGTGGCAAGGCCTGCGCGCGCACCTGGATGCACAGGACGATGGCGGGCGCGTACTTATCATCAATATCGACGCCCACTTCGACCTGCGCACCAGCCGGCCCGCAAGCTCCGGCACGCCGTTCGATCAGATCGCCAACGCGTGCGCAGAGCGAGGGCAGCCGTTCGACTATATCTGCCTGGGCGTCAGCCGCCTCAGCAATACGCCGGCGCTTTTCAGCCGCGCCGATGCGTTGGGCGTTTGCTATGTGGAAGACGTGGACATGCAGGAGCGCCACCTGCCATCGCGTCTGGCGGAACTGGCAGCGCGCATCGATGCCACCGACCACTTGTACCTGACCATCGACCTCGACGCACTGCCGGCGGCCGTGATGCCGGGCGTGTCGGCACCTGCCGCCTATGGCGTGCCGTTACCGGTGGTGGAGGAGGTGGCCTTGCTCGCGCGCCGCAGCGGCAAGCTGCGCGTGGCCGACCTGGCGGAATACAACCCGCAGTATGACCGCGACCACCAGGGCGCACGCGTGGCGGCCCGCCTGGCCTGGCGCCTGTTTGGCTGACAGGCAGGTCACTTCCCTGGCCGCGGGCCGACCTGAGCGCTTCGGCGCTTCTGTACTCCGGAGCGCCGGTGCGGATATTGCGCGATTCAGTCACTTTGAGCGATCGTTTCCCTGTGGGGGCTTGAACAAGGGTTTATACCGGGGCATTCTACGGACTCCGTTCGCATACAATGATCGAAATGATCACAATGGATGCTCGGTTCGATCAAATTCGATGTGTCGCGCAGGGTAGCGTGACGGCGTCGAATAGAGCGACGGACTCCAGCGAACAGGAGACCAGACATGCAAAACCCTTCGCGTTTTCGGCGCCAGGCGGTCCACGCGATTCTCTTGATGGGAATGGCCACTGTCATCCCCGGCTTCGGCCTGGCGCACGCCCAGGGCAGTGCCGATCGCATCGTTCGCATCGTCGTGCCCTTCGGCCCCGGCGGAGGCTCGGACGTGCTGGCCCGATTGATTCAGCCCCGGCTCGCCGAGACGCTGAGATCCACGGTCATCATCGAGAACCGACCGGGTGCCGGTGGCACGCTTGGCGCGGGCGTTGTCGCCAAGGCGGCGCCAGACGGCACGACATTGCTGTTGACGGATGCCAGCGTAGCTACCATCGCGCCCGCGCTGTACGCGAAACTCACTTACGCGACCAAGGACCTGACACCGGTCATTAGCCTGGCGCAGTTCCCCAATCTCCTGGTGGCGCCAACACGGTTACGGGCGAATACGCTGGCGGAACTGGTGGCAGAGCAGCGCTCCCATCCGCAGCCGTTGTCGATTGCATCGAGCGGAAACGGCACTAGCACTCACCTGACAGCGGAGTTGCTGAAGAGCGTGACGCATCTGCCGCTAACGCACGTGCCGTACAAAGGCAGTGGCGCGGCAATCAGCGATACGGCAGGCGGCCAGGTCGATCTGCTCTTCACTGGCTACGCGACGGTTGCCCAGCTCATCAAGGCCGGGCGATTGAAGCCGATCGCGGTCACTTCGCCCAAGCGCCTGCCAGAGTTGCCCCAGGTGCCCACTGTCGCGGAGAGTGGCTTTCCAGGCTTCGAGTCATGGATCGCGCAAGTGGTCTTTGCCCCGGCGGGTACGCCGCGCGAAGTGGTGCAGAAGCTGAATGTGGCAATTGCCGATGCGCTCCGGCAACCCGATGTGGCAGCGAAGATGCGGCAGCAGGGCCTGGAGCCTTACGGGAATTCACCCGATGAGTTTTCTACCTGGATTGACGGACAGTCACGCTTGTGGGCACGTGTGATCCGCGAGTCAGGGGCAAAGCCTGAATAGAAAGACGCTTTGGCAGGCCCAGCGCACGCTGCATTGGCGGGATGCCCGAGCTTGCCCAAGACAAAGGTCTCGTAGCCGGCGGTTGCGGGACCTTTACGCCTTTCTGACCAACGCATGCCATCATGCAAATTCTCCATCTCAAGATTAATCGAGCCAATCAATTGAAGGGTCAGTAGCTGCACCTGTCTGTTCCCCGATGGAGCGTTGACGACGTGCCCCCATTTCAAAATGGAAGAAGCTGACCCGTGAGCTGCTTCGAAAGGGCGAGCCGCGCATGCTGATTGTTGATGAGGTCCAACATCTGCAGCCGGGACCTATCGGGAACAGCGGTCGTCCCTGAACCTGCTGTAGTACCTGGGAAATGAATGTTGAGCCTGGGTCGCACGAATGACAATCGTCAACAACAGTTGTTCTGGCGAGCATCCCTTGATCATCAAAATTGCAATTAATCGCCAGGATTCCCGACCCAACCTGAAACCGGGGTTTGGCAGCACAGGCCACCGTGGCCGCGTGCCCGGCGTCGTCCTCCGGCAGGTAGGGGAGTGGCCAAAGGCGGGGGGCAAATCCGGCAGGAAGGGAGAGCATGGCGTACAGACTCCATTGGAGAACCTCCATGCGCATCTCGATCGGGGCATGCATTAAAGCGGAGGGAACGGCAGCAACTGACCGACCACTGAACGAACGGCAAGTGAAACTGCTCAACCGACTGCTCGATGGCTTCGAAGGGACGCTCACCAGTTCCAAGTGGGCGGCGATCGCCAAATGCTCCCCAGACACCGCGCTGCGCGACATCACTGAACTGCTCGCACGTGGCGTATTGCGCAAATCGGATGCAGGTGGGCGCAGCACCAGCTATGAGTTGAACGACCTATCCGAGTAGGCACGCCTCCGGGACATGACTTGGCTCGTGGGGGGAGCGGCGCCTTCATGGACCCTTGCCAACGCCTTCGGAAGGAGGCCAAGATGGACTTCGTTCACCGCAAGGCGCTTCAGCGCCCCTCCCGGTGCCGAAACTCGTCTGGTGGCACACCCATCAGGCGATGGAACATAGCCATGAACGCCGATGCGCTGCTGTAACCAAGGTGGGATGCAATCTCCTCGACCGTGTGCGCAGCATTGAGTAGAGGTATCGCTTTGACAACCCGGAGACGTTGTTTCCATTCGGCCAATGACATACCTAAATTCTTTTACGCGCGCCTTGCTAGCGTCCGTTCGGTCGTTTTGGCCAGCTCAGCGAGTGCGGGCAGTTTGGGAATATCGCCAGGAGAATTTTCCAGGAGTCGGAGGATAGGTACTAACAGTGGGTCGGTTGTGTACGGGAGGTAACTGCCAGTCGCCTTGCTATGAATAAGCTGGTCGAGTAGGACTTGATACAGGCGCAGATTCTCCATTGAGGGAGAGGAGGTGACGTCCGCCGTGCTCAAATGGTCGAGGATGGCGCGCATCAATGGACTTACGGAAATCGTGCAAGGGACGCTGGCGAGACCAGTACATAGGCGTGAGTGCACTGTGAACAAGCAATGGCGTGTTGCAAGTCCCCAAATGCTCAAAGGGAGCTGAGCCGGTGGTAGCCAAATGCCAGAGATCGGGGGAGCGACAAGTTGAGTATCTTCTAGCCTGACCTCGATGATTCCGTTGAACGAGTACAGGAAGACACCACTAACCTCGCTCATCTTGAGTGTGGGAACGGCGTCGGCATCATGCACTGCATGGAAGGAAAAGTTCTCCGCAGACCGCTTTCCGGGGAGTTGCTGTGCTACAGATGTGCGGAAATGCATCGACTTCCTGACGCCCTTTTTTGACCGACCGGTGCAAGTGCCGAGGGCAGGCGGATGGTAAGCATGCTGGTGGTGTGGGTTGGTAGTAGGCCGAAGTGGCATTGCGACGCTCTCCGGTTGGACCGTGAGTCGGGGGGCAATAGCTAGATGAAGACGTGATCGGTACGATAGGCGGCGCCGTTGCACGCTTTGCACTGCGCGGACACATCGCCACGATGCGCGCTGGCGACAACATGAAGTCCGTATTGGCAGCCTTTTCCTTTGCTCCTTTACGATGTCGTTCAGAAACGCGTAGATCGTGCTGCCTTCATGGAGGCTCGACATGCTAGTAGTCCAACGTTTCGGAGAAAGATACTTCGGTCTTCTGCGCGAGGGGATGTCGGATTGGGGTCGCAAGCACGAGCTTGTCGGTGCTGAAATGCACCAGATCGAGGCCGTCCGAATTGATCGGTCCGGATATGATGCCCAAGTCTGTACTTCCATTGTATGGGTGCAGGTAATATGTTGCCTACGCCTATTCCCGACGTCTTGCATGAACTGCGGAGATTCCTGCGGATTTCGGCACAGCCATGATCTTCCGAGCGCAAGCTTGGGAGCTCTAATTCGAAGTCAGGTCGATGCTGAATACGGTACAGATGCGAGGTGCGCGCAGACGAAACGAGAGAGTACGAGAAGTCGTTTGCTGAAGAAGTGATCGGCCCCCGCCATCGTCACCACGGCGACGGACTGGCTCTCCGCCCATCGCGGTATCGTGGTAATGGGCACTCGGATATCGCACTCCCCATGGACAATAAGTGTGTCAGGCGGTAGCCCGGGCAGGGTAGTCCCTGCCACCGTCCACCTTGCCCAGTCCGAGCCCGGCGACCACTAGTACAACATCCCGTAAATAGATTTAATAATTATCAGGCTGTAGGTACGGCTCCAGGAGCGTGACGACCACCTGGGCCATCTCGTCGAGCGAGCCTGCGCCTGGCAACGGCTCCCAACGCCCACTATGGTTGCGAAAGGCGGCGC
>NZ_JBFTNF010000078.1:0-30667 GCF_056397345.1 Cupriavidus sp. 05N38 | reverse complement strand
GACGTCTAAACCGACATACAAAGTGCTATCGTGTTCCATGCTGGCCTCCGCGCTGGAAATCGCCGGGTGTGGCACTGTCCACACCATGCGGCTCTGGCAGTCATGCTAACCCGCGTTTGATTCCTCACGGCGGGCCAGCCTTTGCCTCCAGGGGAGTCATACTGACTAGCGCTGGAACACGAGAGCGCGCGAAATCGGGGGCTGACTAAGCGGCAAGGCGGTGGTCTTCTTCTCCGGCGATGGAGGGATACCAGCGTTCAACGTAAGAACATAGCTGGTTATTGAGCACCGCGGTCCGGATTTGCAGTAGTTTGTGCGTGTGCCGAGGCCGCCAGGCCATCTGCTGCCGTTTGACGAACCGCTTGCTGATCACCTGGTTGACGGCTGACTCGACAAAACCTGAGGCAATGGGCTTGCCATGTCGATAGCGGTCACCGTAGTTCACGATGAAGTGCCGGTTGTTGTCCAAGTAGACAATGAACTCCTCGAGCTTGCCAAGGAGTTTGGCCTCCTCGGGGCTGGCCTCAGCGTCCAGATCCCAGCCCAGGCTTTCCAGTCGGCGCAACGCCGGATAGGGGCAGCCGTGCCACAGGTGCCACTTGGAGCTATGCAGCGCCTTGATCAATTCCGCGTTGCTGGGGCCGTCGCTGTGGGCCGGCCGGCCCTTGATCATCTGTGCGAGGTTCTGTACCCGCATGGCGATGTGGAACCAATCGAGAACGTACTCACCGCGGTCACCAAAACCGAGCTGGGCAAACCGTACGGTATCCCCGCCGTCCGACAGAAAGGTCACCGGCTGACTGGGTTGCACACCCTCACGAAGAAGGAAATTCCACATACGATCGGCCGGTCGGCGCTCCAGTTTATGCACGTAGGCAAAACTATGCCCGCCATCCTGATCCCGCAGGGACTTTCCGACGATCACTTCAAACCAGCCATCCTGGCGGCGCCGGTGGCCGGCCCGCCGAAGGTAGCCGCCGTCAATGCCGACCGCGCGGATCGGACTGGGCTCCGGGATCTCGGACGAACCGACGCTCGCGGTCACCTCCGCCTGCTGCCGGGCGTCGGTGGCCTGTTCCGCTTCCAGCCGGCGACCGAGCGTGGTGACCTGGCGCCGGATTGAGGTGGCTGCCAGTACATGATCGAGCGGCAATACCTCTTGAAGGACGTTGACGGTCAGACCATACGACATCAACGCCGCAAACTTGACCTCGAGATACTGCAGTTCTGGACTGACCCGCTCAGGCAGACAGCGGGCGACCGGGCTGAAGCTACCTGCGTCGCCCTGGCACCGCCGGCAGGGATACAGCCTCGGACTGTCAATCGACAGTCGCCCGAACGCGCTCCGGAAAACCAAGTAATGGTGGCCCTTGCAAGCCAGCTGCGCCCCGCACGTGGGACAAACGCTGGTCCGGGCAACTGCCTCCGCAACCTGTGCCGTGACCATCGTGCGCTGCAGCCGACCCAGCAATGATTTCGCCTCCTCCAGATGCAGGCCCAGCGAGCCCACATCAAGGCCATCTCTCTCGAGCTGGGCTATTTCGGTGACGGTGGCTGGCGCGCCTCCATCGTCCTGCACTACGAGTAGCAAGCTGATACGCATGGCCGCCGTCCTCCCTTGGAGGCTGCGGCGACCAGTCTACCCCTCGAGCTGTCGCAACCGATCATTGACGGTCTGACGGTCAAAGCGACGATCCAGCCAAGTCAGCCACCGGTCGACCGCGTCGCGTAGGTCTTCCAACACGATAGGCCCTTCGCGCAGCGACTCGATCCAATCGACGAACTCATATTCACTGTGTTCGCCCCTGGCCTCCAGATACCTCTCGATCCCGCCAATGTCCTCGGGCGGACATGGCCCGCAACCCGCCACGCAACGGGGCAGCCGACCAGGATGTTCCCGCAGCATACGCCGCTCCATCCGTATCTCGTGGCGCCACCACGCGTTGAAGTCATACACATAGACGAAGCCTTCGTGTTCGCGGAGATGAAACGCGGTCAGCGGCAGTTCGTTTGCCACTGTGCAGAACTGCAAGATGCCCTCATGAGCTTCGCCGTAACGTCTGCCACGAATGCTGAACTCGTGCAGATGTTCGTCGGCCCAGCCCATGACGACTTGGATGACATTTCGCCCGAGGGTCAAGTGCTCGGGAACGAGGACGCGCCGCCAAACCGGCGGGCTCAGGCCGCGCAGAGCAATTCGAAGTTGAAGGACGGAGATCGCCGGCCCAGGATCGGAAGCCATGCGCGCATTGTAGGTGCCTCATTGGCCTCTCGGCAGCGGTCCTGTGGTTTGCCCCCGATTTGGCGCGCTCTCGTCAGCACCGGCTGCGCAACGTCTTGCTTCGGGGCCACGCATGCGCTAAGTTGACCTGTATCAACTTTTCCCCGCTGCAGAAGCGCATCATTGTGCATTGCCGCACGCGCGGCGCCTGGTGTGGGCATCACGGTGAAAACGGCAGCAAGGGCACGGGCGGCTTGAGGATGATCGCATGACCGGAGCAAGGACAGCGCCAGTGGCGCATCGCCGGACGGCCATGCCGGCACGGTTGGGGGCCACGTGCCCGCATGGACCGGCTCCGCCCGCACATGGAGGCTGCCGGTGAGCGCGAGCCGGGGCGTGGTTGCTGCGGTGCGCGGCAGCGTCGTCGACGTGCGCTTCGAGGCGGGGCTGCCGCCGATTCGCACCTTGCTGCGTACCGGCGTGGATGGCCGGATCGCCATCGAAGTCCTGGCGCAGCGGGATGCGCGGCATGTGCGCTGCATCGCGCTGACCTCCACCCAGGGGCTGGCGCGAGGCATGGCGGTGCAGGACACCGGTGGGCCGTTGCAGGCGCCGGTGGGCGCCAGCATCCTGTCGCGCATGTTCGACGTGTTCGGCCAGCCCATCGACCGGTTGCCGGCGCCGCAGCATGTCCAGTGGCGTTCGGTGCACCGGGCGCCGCCGCCCCTGTCTCAGCGCTCCACGCAGTCGATGGTGTTCGAGACCGGCATCAAGGCGATCGACGTGCTGCTGCCGCTCGAAACCGGAGGCAAGGCAGGCCTGTTTGGCGGCGCGGGCGTGGGCAAGACGGTGCTGCTCACCGAGCTGATCCACAACATGGTCGGGCATCACCGGGGCGTGAGCATCTTCTGCGGCATCGGCGAGCGCTGCCGCGAGGGCGAGGAGCTTTACCACGACATGCGCGAGGCCGGCGTCCTGCAGGACATGGTCATGGTCTTCGGCCAGATGAACGAGCCCCCGGGCGCGCGCTTCCGGGTTGGCCATGCGGCGCTGACGATGGCCGAGTACTTCCGCGACGATGAGCACCGCGACGTCCTGCTGCTGATCGACAATATCTTCCGCTTTATCCAGGCCGGATCGGAGATCTCGGGCCTGATGGGGCAGATGCCGTCGCGGCTGGGCTACCAGCCGACCATGGGCACCGAACTGTCTGGGCTGGAGGAGCGCATCGCCAACACCGACACCGGTGCCATCACCTCGATCCAGGCGGTCTACGTGCCTGCGGACGATTTCACCGACCCGGCAGCGGTGCATACCTTCTCGCACCTGTCGGCGTCCATCGTGCTATCGCGCAAGCGCGCAAGCGAGGGCCTCTACCCGGCCGTCGACCCGCTGCAATCGAATTCCAGGATGGCCACGCCCGGCATCGTCGGCGCGCGCCACTATCGCCTGGCGCAGGATATCCGCCGCACGCTGGCCCAGTACGCGGAACTCAAGGACATCATCGCCATRCTGGGGCTGGAACAGCTCTCCCCCGCCGACCGCGACGTCGTCGCCCGCGCCCGCCGCCTGGAGCGTTTCCTGACCCAGCCGTTCTTCACCACGGAGCAGTTCACCGGCATCAAGGGCAGGACAGTCAGCCTGGCGGATTCGCTCGATGGGTGCGAGCGCATTCTGCGCGACGAGTTCAAGGACTACCCCGAAAGCGCGCTCTACATGATCGGGCCGATAGCCGAAGCGAGGGGCAAGCCCGCGCCCGTGGCGCCAGAACCAGCAGAGGAGAGCCATGCCGCCGGATCACATGCTTCTTGAAATACTGCTGCCCTTCCGGGTCTTCCTGCGCAAGCGCGAGGTGTTGCGCATCGTGGCGGAGACCGCCGGGGGGGCGTTCGGCATGCTGCCGCATCGCCTCGATTGCGTCGCGGCGCTCGCGCCCGGCATCCTGGCCTTTGAAACGCCGGCCGATGGCGAAGTGTTTATCGCGGTCGATGAGGGCGTGCTGGTCAAGACCGGCCTCGATGTGCGCGTGTCGGTGCGCCGCGCCATGGCAGGCGCCGACCTGGCCACGCTGCGCGACACCGTGGAGCGCGAGTTCCTGGCCCAGGACGAGCAGGCGCGCAGCCTGCGCACGGTCATGGCTAAGCTGGAGACGGGCTTTCTTGCCCGCTTCGCCAAGCTTCACAAGCCGTCGCCATGACCGTGCCACCGCCCGGCGGACAGCCGAAGCCCGAGCCCACGCTGGCAGGCAAAGTGGGCGCCAAGGCGCAGCGCAAGCTCAGGGCGCGGCGCCAGGGCGTGCCGGGGGTCTGGTTCGGGCTGGGCATGATGGGGCTGGTCGGCTGGTCGGTGGTTGTGCCGACGCTACTCGGCGCGGCGCTGGGCATCTGGCTGGACAAGCACTATCCGGGCCGGCACGTGTGGACGCTGGCGCTGCTGGTGGCCGGCCTGGTGCTCGGCTGCTTCAATGCGTGGCACTGGGTCGCCAAGGAGGACCGCGCCATGCGGCGGGACCAGGGCCAGAACGAGGAGGAGAAAGACGATGCGAATACATGACGTGGCGGCATTGCTGCTTGCGGCCCTCGTGGGTGGCGCACTCGGAGGCTTCTTTTTCGGCGGCCTGTGGTGGACGGTCCGCCGGACGCTTTCATCCGGAAAGTCGGCCCTATGGCTGCTGGGCAGCCTGCTGCTGCGCATGGGCGTCACGCTGCTCGGCTTCTACGCCGTCGGCGCGGGGCAATGGGAGCGGATGGCTGCCTGCCTGGCTGGTTTCGCAGTGGCACGCCTGGCGGTGACATGGATGACGGGGCGATGGGCGGACCACCGCCGCACCCCGGCGCCTCGGGAGACGGGCCATGCGCCTCAGCCCTGACCAGTGGATCTTCTGGCAGCACGGCTTCGTCAAGCTCAACGGCACGATCCTTTTCACCTGGGTGCTGATGGGGGTGCTGACCCTGGGCTCCTGGCTGGTCACGCGCCGGCTCTCGTCCGGCCACCGCCGCTCGCGCTGGCAGAACCTGCTTGAAATTATCGTGACCGGGATCGCGCAGCAGATCGCGGAAGTCGGCCTGCGCCAGCCGCGCAAGTATCTCGGTTTCCTGGGCACCCTGTTCCTGTTCGTCGCCGCGGCCAGCCTGTTTACCATCGTTCCCGGCTACGAGCCGCCCACCGGATCGCTGTCGACCACGCTGGCGCTGGCGTTGTGCGTGTTCGTGGCGGTGCCGCTGTACGGCATCCGCGACCAGGGGCTGCGCGGCTACCTGAAGTCCTACCTCGAGCCGACCTTGATGATGCTGCCGTTCAACATCATCAGCGAACTGTCGCGCACGCTGGCGCTGGCTGTTCGCCTGTTCGGCAATATGATGAGCGGAGCCATGATCATCGCCATTCTGGTGACGATCACGCCGTTCCTGTTTCCCATCGTGATGACCGCGCTCGGCCTGCTTACCGGCATGGTGCAGGCTTATATCTTCAGCATCCTGGCCGCGGTCTATCTCGCGGCGGCCACGCATAGCGGCAAGGCGGAGCCAGGCCTGCCGATCGAAAAAACACCCTGAACCCGACCAAGGAACCATCCCATGGACAGCCTGACAATCATCGCGGTGGCATCGATCGCCATGGCCGGCCTCTGCACCGGCTTCGGCTGCATGGGGCCCGCGCTCGCGGAAGGCCGGGCGGTAGCGACAGCGCTGACGTCGCTGGCGCAGCAGCCCGATGCATCGGCCACGATCACGCGCACGCTCTTTGTCGGCCTGGCGATGATTGAGTCGACGGCGATCTACTGCTTCGTCGTCTCGATGATCCTGATCTTTGCCAACCCCTTCTGGAACGCCGCCATCGCCCGCGCGGTGGCCAGGTAAGCCATGCTGATCGACTGGTTCACCGTTGGCGCGCAGGCGCTCAACTTCGTCATCCTCGTCTGGCTGCTGAAGCGCTTTCTTTACCAGCCCGTGCTTGACGCCATCGACGCCCGCGAGGGCAGGATCGCCAGGCAGATCGCCGATGCCAGCGCCAGGGAGGCCGAGGCGCGCAAGCAAGGCGAGGCGTTCCAGCAGAAGACCGATGCGTTCGAGCGCGAGCGCGCTGCGCTGCTGGCACAGGCGGCTGGCGATGCCGAGACACAGCGCCGGCAATTGCTTGAAGCCGCGCGCCAGGCAGCGGACGCGCTTGCAACGAAACGGCAGGAAGCGCTGCGCAGCGAATCCGGTCAACTGACGCAGGCGCTCGGCGACCTGGCGCGGCGCGAGGTGTTTGCCGTCGCCCGCCGGGCGCTCGCGGACCTGGCCTCGGCGAGTCTCGAAGAACGCGTGGCCGACGTCTTCATCCGCCGCCTGCGTGCGCTCGACGAACCGGCGAGAGCTAGTCTTGCGGCCGCCTTCAGGCGGCCGGCGGCGCACGCGGTGGTGCGCAGTGCGTTCGCGCTGCCTGCCGCACAGCGCGCCGCCATCCAGGCGGCGGCGGATGAAATCCTGAGCACCGCCATCCCCTTGCAGTTCGACACGGCTCCGGAACTGGTAAGCGGCATCGAACTAATCGTCGGCGGCCAGAAGCTGGCCTGGAGCATCGATCGCTATCTCGGCTCGCTGGAGCATGCCGTGAGCGAACTGCTGAGCCCGGAGAACGCGGCGATGCATGCCGGGCCCGAGCCGGAATCCGCGCCACAGGCCGCGCCGAAGCCAGCGCCGAAGCCCGAGGCCAGCCAGCCATGACCTTCGCGCTTACCCCGCCGCAAACCGCCATCGAACGGGCATTCGCCGCCATGGGCGAGGCGCGCAGCCGGTTCGTGCCGGCACTGGCAGCGCAGGAGGTGGGCACGATCGTCAGCGTGGCCACGGGCGTCGCGCAAGTCTCCGGCCTGCCTGGCATCGGCTATGACGAGCTAGTGCGCTTTCCCGGCGACGTGTACGGCATCGCGTTCAATGTCGATGAAGGCGAGGTCGGCGTGGTGCTGCTCGACGACTACTGGCGGCTGCGGGCCGGCGACCAGGTCGAGCGCACGGGCCGAGTGATGGACGTGCCCGTGGGCAAGACGCTGCTCGGGCGCGTGATCGATCCGCTGGGCCGGCCGCTCGATGGCCTCGGGCCGCTCGCGGCCAGCGCGCGGTTGCCGATCGAGCGCCCGGCCGCGCCCATCATGGAGCGCGCGGCGGTCACGGTGCCGCTGCAGACCGGCGTGAAAGTCATCGATGCGCTGATCCCCATCGGGCGCGGCCAGCGCGAGCTGATCCTGGGGGACCGCCAGACCGGCAAGACCGCGATCGCCATCGATACCATTCTGAACCAGCGCGGCCAGGACGTCGTGTGCGTGTATTGCGCCATCGGCCAGCGCGCCTCGGCCGTCGCCAAGGCGGTGGCGACCCTGCGCGCCAAGGGGGCGATGGACTATACCGTCGTGGTCGTCACCGAAGGCAACCAGCCACCGGGGCTGGCCTATATCGCGCCGTATGCCGCCACCAGCATCGCCGAGCACTTCATGGAGGCCGGGCGGGACGTACTGATCGTCTATGACGACCTCACCCAGCACGCCCGTGCCTACCGCGAGCTTTCGCTGCTGCTGCGCCGCCCGCCCGGCCGCGAGGCTTTCCCGGGGGACATCTTTTATATCCATTCGCGGCTGCTGGAGCGGGCCACGCACCTCGCCGCCGAGCGCGGTGGCGGCTCGATTACCGCGCTGCCGATCATCGAGACCGAGGCGCAGGACATGTCGGCTTACATCCCGACCAACCTGATCTCGATCACCGACGGCCAGGTCTATCTGTCGCCTACGCTGTTCGAGCTTGGCGTGCTGCCCGCGGTGGATGTCGGCAAGTCGGTGTCGCGCGTGGGCGGCAAGGCGCAGCGGGGCAGCTTTCGCGCCGTGGCCGGCGATCTCAAGCTCGCCTACGCGCAGTTCGAGGAACTCGAGACGTTTTCCCGTTTCGGCGCCCGGCTCGATGACGACAGCCGCCAGTCCATCGCGCACGGTCAGCGCATTCGCGCCTGCCTGATGCAGCCCGAATCGGACCCGGTCCCGGTGCCAGCGCAGATCGCCATCCTGAGCGCGCTGACCGCGCGGCTGTTCGATGCCATGCCGCTGGACCGGATGCAGGACGCGCAGCTTGCAGCGCGCGCCGCGGCGGTGAGCATCCCGCCCGCGATATCCGCCCGCTTCGAGGCCGCGGGCAAGCCGGACGAGGCCGATGGCCAGGCAGTTACCGCGATCGTCCGCGCCGCCCTTGCGCAGTTCCAGGCCGGTGCTGATACCGGGGCCGGGCTCGAAGCGCGGGCACATTCTCCGGCAGAGGGGGGGAGGCAATGAGCGACTCGGCCGCCACGCTGCGGCACCAGATCGGCAGCGCCACGCATCTGCAAACCGTTGTTCGCACCATGCGCGCGTTGGCCGCCTCCAGCATCAGCCAGTACGAACAGTCCGTGCTGGCGCTGGCCGACTACCGCCGCGCGGTGAGCCTGGGTCTTTGGGCATGCCTGCGTACGCTGGCGCCGGCCGGTTTAACGCCGGGGGAAAGCAAGCCTGCCTCAACGGGAGCGGTCGGCGCCATCGTGTTCGGCTCCGACCAGGGGCTGGTGGGCCAGTTCAATGAGGTGATCGTCGACCATGCGCTCAAAGCGCTCCTGGCCATGCCCGGAAAGCGAGAGGTCTGGGCCGTCGGCGAGCGGGTGCGGGCACGCCTGGCCAGCGCCGGCGTGACCGTGGCCGGCACCTATGCGGTGCCCGGCTCGGTCGAGGCCATTGCCCCGCTGGTCGACCGGCTGCAGCTCGATACGGAAACACACCCGAGCCAGGCCGCGCAGCCCCGTATCTACGTCTTCTACAACCAGCCAAGGCCGGGCGCCCTCTACCAGCCGGTTGAGCAGCGCCTGTTGCCGCTTGACGCGCAATGGCTGGCCGGGTTGCTGGCACAGCGCTGGCCAACGCCGAACCCGCCGGAAGTGATCGGGGGTGGCACCGCCACGATGCGCGCGTTGATCCGCGAGCACCTTTTTATCTCGCTGTTCAGCGCCTGCGCCGAATCGCTGGCGAGCGAGAACGCCAGCCGCCTAGCGGCGATGGAGCGGGCCGACAAGAACATCGACGAACTGCTCGCCAGCCTTCGCGGCCGGTTTCATAACGAGCGGCAAAGCGCGATCGACGAGGAGCTGTTCGATGTGACGGCGGGGTACGAGGCGCTGTCGGAGGATGACATTGGCTGAATGGCGCCATCACGAAGCGGTAGTCCYGGGAGACCGCGCCAAAGCGGGGGCTGAGATCAGTCTTCGCTCAAGAGCAGATGTTCGTGCGTCCAGGCCATGACTACCTGGATGACATTGTGAAGTTACCCGTGCGTCATGTGCATGGGAACGAATACGCGCCGGCAGACCAGCGGGCTCAAGCCCCGCGGGCTGATTCGCTGTTGAAGGACGGAGATCGCTAAGGGTCGAGGGGCATGAGCACATTGTAGGTGGCTCATTATCCTCTTGAGGGAGGGCCGATCTCAGCCCCCGCTTTGGCGCGGTCTCCCTCTACCGCGAGGTCTGCGGCCTGCTCTTTTTCCGCTACGGCATCACCCCCACTGCCAACAAGCTCTATCAACTGGTGCGCAAGGGCAGCATGGGCACGCCGACCGAGGTGCTGGCGCAGTTCTGGACGGACCTGCGCGACAAGATGCGGGTGACCATCGACCACCCCGGGCTGCCGGACGCACTCAAGGCGATCGCCGCCCATGCCGTGCAATCGATCTGGCAGGCCGCTAACGAGGCGGCCACCGGCGAGCTGGCCGCCTTGCGGGCGGAAGCGCGCTTACAGGCCAGCGAGGCCGAGGCCCAGCGCGACCACGCGCGCGCCGCGGTGGTGGTGGCCGAGCAGGAGACTGCCGCCGTCCAGGCCGACTGCGACGCCGCCCAGCAGGCCCGCGCCGCGCTCCAGGGCGAACTGGAGGCCGCGCGCCAGGCTCTCGCGGCTGCCCAGGCGCGTCAGGAGGCAGGTACGCGTCAGCTCGCAGCGCTCGAGCGGCAACTGCAGGAGCTACGTACCCAATTCTCGACCGAGCTGGAGCACACCCGCGAGCAGGTCGCCGTGGCCCAGGAGCGGGCCAGTGCCACCGAACGCCGCGCGCTGCGCGAGATCGACCAGGAACGCACACTGCGCCAGAAGGGCGAGCAGGCGGCGGCGGACCTGCGCACCGAACTGGCGGCCGTGCAGGCGAGGGCGCAAGCCGCCGCCGTGGCCGGCGCCGAGGCGCGGGCGCGGCTGCAGGCCGAGCGCGACACGCTCGGCGAGCAACTGGCTCAGGCACAGCAGGCACTTGGACAAGGGCGGGCGGCACAGGACGCGCTGCGGGCCGAACTGGACGCGGCGCTGCGGGGGGCCGAGCGCGCCCAGGCGGAGGCCGCTGCGGCGCGCCATCTGGCGCTGGCCCGGCGTCGGGCGCCGGCGATCAAAACCAAGTTCAGACCGGGGCCGGCTTGAGGGGGGCGCCGGAAGGTGTCGGATGGCATTTATCCACCGCGCAAGGGGACAAGCCTGTGGACAAGCCGCGCGGGGGCCGAGTGCCGACGGCCTCAACGGATTTGATTAAAATTTAAGCAAAGAGAGCGGGCCACGCCTTCCCGGCGACGCCACGCCGGATCGCTCGCCTCCCTAAATCTGTTCACCAACACCATGTCGATTGAAATCGAGCGCGCCGAAGCGATTACCTGGATCCGCATCCAGATGGCCCAGCACGGCCTGACCCTGGCCCAGCGCAGGCCGCCGGCTGTTTTATGGAGCCGCCACCGGCGACATTGCCCGGGGCGGTGCGCTATCGCAACGCGCACGGACAGGGCTGGGATGGCCACGGCGCCATGCCGGACTGGCTGCAGCGGGCGGTCAACGCCGGGCAGAGCGTGGAGCATTTCCGCGTCGGGCGGACCGGGTGATGTGAAATAATGTGCGGATGGCTACTCGATCTTCCCCACGCCGTGCAGCGGCGGATTCCCTTCCCGACGACTATGTTGCCTGGCTTGGCCAACTGAAGGAGGAAGTCCAGCAGGCGCGGCTACGTACGTCGCTGGCGGTCAACCGGGAACTGCTCTTGCTGTACTGGCGCATCGGAGGCTCGATCCTGCAACGGCAAAAAGCGGGGGGTGGGGCAAAAAGGTGGTTAATCGGCTAGCGAACGACCTTCGCCAGGCCTTCCCAGACATGGCTGGCTTCTCCCCGCGCAATTTGATGTACATGCGGGCGTTCGCCGAGGCCTGGCCGCACGAGGCAATTGTGCAACAGGCTGTTGCACAATTGCCCTGGGGCCACAACCTCAAGCTCTTGGAGATGCTAAGCGATGCGGAGACGCGCGCTTGGTATGCCCGCGCCGCGGTCGAGCATGGCTGGAGCCGCAATGTACTCGTTCACCAGATCGAGACGCGGCTGCACGAACGACAAGGCGCCGCCTTGTCGAATTTCCACCGCACCTTGCCAGCCCAGCAATCCGAATTGGCGCAGCAGTTACTGAAGGACCCCTATCAGTTCGACTTCTTGACCCTTGGCGCGACGGCACGCGAGCGCGAGCTGGAGCGAACCCTGCTGGCTCATCTGAAGGATTTTCTGGTGGAGCTCGGCGTCGGCTTCGCCTTCGTCGGTAGTCAGTACCATCTGAGCGTCGGCGGCCAGGACTACTACCTCGATCTGCTCTTCTATCACCTGAAACTCCGCTGTTTCATCGTGGTTGAGCTAAAGATGGATGAGTTCAAGCCAGAGTACGCCGGCAAGATGAACTTCTACCTGTCCGTCGCCGACGAGCAACTCCGGCAGGCATCGGATGGTCACACTATTGGCCTCATCCTCTGCAAGAGTAAAAACGGGCTGATCGTTGAGTACGCACTGCGCGAGTCCGCGAAGCCAATCGGCGTTGCCGAGTATGTGGTACGCCTAACGGAAACCCTTCCAGACAGTCTTCTCGGCATCTTGCCAACGGCACAGCAATTGGAGTCATCGCTCGATGATGAGGAGTAGGGCTTTCTCGGATGCCTTATTTCCCATACATTGATAACATTATCAATGTACCGGAAAATGGTGCCTTCACGATTCCATGGGTTGAGCAGGGCACTTTTTGGCGGGATTGTCCGTTTCGGTGCGGAAACTGTCACGTCTCACAGTTAGTGGGTTTTGTCTCCCAGTACCTGGGTCCAGTCCTGGCGAACACAGGGACCCGTGCGATCCGAGCCGTGTGAAAAGGCGTACGATCAGGAGGTGATCGAACGCTAGGTTTGTCCGTGCCTGAGCGTGTAACGTCTCCCCAGCCGAGTGCTCCTGCCATGATCCTGTATCACACTGACCCTGATTCCCCAGTCGTCGAGATTTCCGTCGAAGGCAAAGTCACTGACCGCGAGCTGCGCGAAGCCATCGAGCGCATGCGAGGGGATTTCGAACTGAACGGCAAGACCCGCGTGCTCGAACGCTTCGAGCATTTCACCGGTATCGAGCCAAAGGCGCTGTGGACCGACCTGACGCTCGGCGTTCCCTTGGCCCGCAAAATCACGCGCGCCGCCGTGGTGGCCGACGCGGGATGGATCCACGCGTCGATGCATCTGGCGCGGTTCTTTACGAAGGCTGAAATCAAGGCGTTCCACGTCAACGAGCTGGATCAGGCGCGCGCCTGGATCAACGCCTGAGCGCCGCCCGGCGAATCTCGTATCGTCTCAGGCCATCGCCGAGTAGGGCCAGCCCGCATTGGCAGTGCGCCGCCTCCGCGTGCCCACTCGCCTGAAGGCCGCGCGAATGGTAGGGGTCGAGGAAGCGGCGTAGGGCGTCCGGATAACTTTTACTTGCCTTTTTGCAAATTTTGCACAAAAATGCCGAAATTCGATACACCTGCGAATTACGTCCAAAGCCCGCGCAAGCGGGCTTTTTGCTTTGGCTTGGGCCTAATCGCTACGCGTAGTCGCCTTTCGGGTCCTCCGGCATCGTCCACTTGAAGCTCTCGTCCTTTTGGAGAGCCGGCGGTTCCGGCGGCGGCGAAGTTGGTTGTGGCGCTGTTCTCGAAAGCTTGTGAGAAGACTTGAACGAGTGCTTCCTCGTTGTGCCTGTCGACTCATACCTGAGCGCAATTGACATGGTGCTCCCCGGTGAGTGAATCAGAAATTCCCGGGTGCGAAACATTGCAGAGGGGTATGGATCTTGACCATACACCTATTTTGGACAGTTCGTTGTAATCAATCATGGCCCCCGAGGGAATGTCCCTTCGGGAGCCCCCTCACGCATGCCGCCCGCCGGTGGCGTTCCCCCGAACACTGCGAAAAACGCGGTAGGCGGCATGACGTGAGGGTGCAAAGAGCAGCCCAACTGGCCTGACCGCCGATAAGCCGCGAGATGGGCCCGCGCCACCCCAACCCTGTCTCCTCCACTCACCCCGTGGTGGATTGCCCGGCTTCCCGCCGGGCTATTTTCTTCCGCGTCGCCTGCATTATTCCCGCCTATGAAAACGTCCGGCCAACTCGCCATCGCCTACCGCGCGGCGGCAGACCTGGTCCGGTACGAGCGGAATGCGCGCACGCACAGCGCCGCCCAGGTCGAGCAGCTCAAGGCCTCGCTGCGGCGGTTCGGCTGGACCAACCCGGCGTTGGTCGCTGGTGACGACCTGCTGGCCGGCCACGGCCGGCTCGAAGCGGCCACGCAGCTGTGGGCCGCCGGCGAGTCCATCCGCCACTGCCCGGTCGCGGGTGAAGTGCCCACGGGCGACCTGTCGCACCTGTCGGCGGATGAGCGGCGCGCGTACATCCTGGCGGACAACAAGCTGGCCGAGAACGCCGGCTGGGATGTCGACCTGCTGGCGATCGAGCTAGCGGACCTGCGCGACGCGGATTTCGACCTGTCAGTGATCGGCTTTGACGCGGGCGATCTGGCCGAGCTGCTGGATCCGCCGCGACCGAGCTCACCCGGCGCCGGCGCGGGCTCGTTGGCCGAGCGCTTCATGGTCGCGCCATTCAGCACGCTCAATGCGCGCGACGCCGCCTGGCAGGATCGCAAGCGCGGCTGGCTGGCGCTGGGCATCCAGTCCGAGCTGGGCCGCGACGCACCGGCCTACGCTGGGGCGTCAGACCACCAGAAGGCGGATCGCGGCGCGCCGGCGCAGCACCGCACCAGCATCTTCGACCCGGTCCTGTGCGAGCTGGCGTACCGCTGGTTCTGCCCGGCCGACGGCCTAGTGCTGGACCCGTTCGCGGGCGGCAGCGTGCGCGGCATCGTCTCGGCGCGGCTGGGGCGCCAGTACATCGGCATGGATCTGCGGGCCGAGCAGGTGGCGGCCAATCGCGGGCAGCTCGATCTGCTGCGTGCCGATGACCCGGCGCCGGCCTGGCACGTGGGTGACAGCCGCAAGATCGGCCAGCACCTGGCGGACGTCGAGGCTGATTTCGTGTTCTCGTGCCCGCCCTATGCTGACTTGGAACGCTATTCGGACGACCCAGCCGACTTGTCCACGATGGACTATCCGGCCTTCGTGAAATTTAGTTCGCAGCCTGCAAACGCTTGTCCAGTAAGGGCTGGCGCAGAATCGACTGAGATCATCTGGCGTGTTGACACATTCACTTTCGCAACGGTGACAGATTTAATACGGTCTACGCTTAAGGCGGCCGACGATCGACCATCGATCGGACTCCTGTTATGCAAGGAGAATAATCGGCTGGTACGCCGAGTACGCGTTGCGCGGCATGGTGAAGCCAATGGGCGTYGCTGGATCGGCGGTCGACGGATTGAGCATGATGAAGCCGAGGCCCGGGCTGCTTCGGCCCCACTCGTGCCAGAGGCGGTAGCTAGCGGTATTGCTCGCAGTCGGAGAGGATGGCGCCGGCCTCGCCGTCGAGGGTGGGGTTGACCAGTTTCTTCATGCTACGATTCCCCGTCCAGGGTGGAGGTCGACATGACAATCGAAAGCTACCAGGGCTACACCGTACGCGGCTTTGCAAAGCAGCTTGGCGACGGATCCTTCGAGGCATCCGGTGCAGTTGCGAAGGACGGTAGCATCGAGGAAGGATCGGATCCCTTGGGGTACTACCCCTCGTTTGAGCGTGCTGCGGCAGCCGGGATCGCCTGGGCGAAGGCCTGGGTGGACGCGTACAGTTGAGCCTGGCACGATTCCGATCCGCCGGGCAGGGGAGCAGGCATGAGCGAACGGATGCGCTGGATCACTGAGGAGTACCGCAGCATGTATGTCCACGCGATCGCCTTTGAGATCGCGGAGATGCGCCGAATGGAACCGCCTCCAGGGCAAAAGTGGGGCTACATGATTGCCATCCGCTACACGGCTGACCGGGACGACGACATGATCTACGGGCCGGCAGGCGACCGCAGCGACTACATCACCCGAGCGGCGGCGGAGCAGGCCGCGCTCTATTATGGCAAGCGGGCAATCGACATCATTCAAGATCTGGACTAACACGCTCATGCTACGATTCCTTTATCAAACCAGAGGAGTTGAAAATGCCAAATTCCTTCTCGATACATTCGCCGAAGCCGTCCGACGATGGGGAGCGGGTGTACTTCACCATCGAGGCGGATGGAGCCAAAAGTAAAGGCTATATTTCGCGCTCGGCTCTTGATGAACTGGCCGGTGGCCATATTGGCGACCTCGGGGAGGTCTTCGACAAGCATCGAGATCGGATCAAGGAAGCAGCCCACCTTAAGTGGTTGGTGAATCCATCGCTCGATCCCATCGTGCTCAGTAGCGACGATTTTTGAGTGGCTCAATATAGCCTCCTGAACTCCACCACGTGGATCAAGCCTTCCGCGATCGTGTCTCGCGAAGCGCAACATAGTCGGGCGTGAAGCCGTCGCGCCTCGTTGACGTCATTAATGTAGCCGTGAGTTCGGAGGAAAGCGATCCGCGGCAACTACTGGTTCTCATGCGGTGGATTCGAGCCGCTGCGAACAATAGTCGCGTTGCTCCGCCACAGTAGCCTGGGCTATCTCCGTTTCGCAGCCGAACGTTTCTACTACGTCGAACTGGCTCACCCGCCAACCCATAGTGAGGCGATAGGCACGGAGTCCGCTATCCATTTTGCGGACGGAACCGATGGAGTACACGTCGAGGCTTCCGCCGTGGCAGAGCGGAGACGCTTCGACGCCAGCGCTTCCCGAATTTGACACAAGGCCTCAAAAAAGTTTGTCGCTGTGGCGTCGATCACTTGACCGCGGAAGCAGGCGCGCAAGCGGCAGGTAGCGTACTTACCGCGGGCTTCGAATTGAATGGTCTCGTTGGCCTGGCCCCCAAGAAGCATGGCATGCCTGTGGCTAATTCAGTGGAGGGCCTCATGGCGCGCGCTACCAGCAACGTTTAGCTTCACAGGGTCGGACCGTAGCAATCGCGGCCGGTCCGGCGCCTATCGATTTCCGCAGGCGCGCGGGCCACTGCTTAGGCCTATGCATGATCGAGCAAGGGTCGTTCAAGTCCTTCGCCATGGTGGCAGGCCGTTGGGCAATGCGATGGCCGGTGCTGAGTGACAGCACTCCCGTATGGGTACCTAACCTATTCGACCTTGAGCGTACCTTTCATATTTGGGTGCAGCGTGCAGGCGTAGGGGAACTCGCCGGCCTTGTGCGCAATATATCGCCACGACCCGCCAGCAACGATGTTGTGTGAGTCGAACACCCCAGGCGCAGTGACGGTGTGGGGATAGGGATCTTTGTTGACCCACACAATTGTATCGCCTCGCTTGACGCTAATGGCGTCGGGCGCAAACTTCGCGCCTTGGATCATCACCGTGTGTCTTGCTGTCTTCTCGGCTGCGATTGCGCTTGGACCGACGCAGAGCAAGCTCCACGCAACGAACAGCGCAACCGCCAGCAGATGTTTTCGCTCCCGTCCATCGCATCGGGAGGGTAGGTGGTGCATGGACGTCATTCTCATGCCGAGAATTACTTGTCGAGCGATGATTGGATCTTCTTTGCATGCTCCAGGTGTCCGATAAACGCGGGGCGCACAGCAACCAGCAGCGCCTTTAGCTCATCGTTCTGCGCATTGGGAATGAGCGTCTTGTCGAGTGCATCAATCACTTGTTCGTGATACGTGACTTCGTGGTCGATATATGCCTTATCGAAGCTCGAGCCCTTGAGGCCTTTCAGAGACTTCACGTTCTCGTCGCCGCCAGACTGCAAGCTCTCACTCGTTGGATTCTTCTCCGGAGTGACCTTTAGCTTCTTGACCAGCGCCACAGCCTGTTTATTCACACCGGTATGGTCGGTGACCATCTGTTTTCCGAAAGCCTTCACGTCGCGAGAGTGACCGTCCTTCTCCGCAAGTTTTCCCGCATCAATGTCGACTTGGTTTGCAGTAACGACGATCGCGGCAATTTGCGCGTCGTTGGGTGTTTGGGCTGTGGCACCAACCGCGACGAGTGCCAAGATGGCACCTAGAGTTATGGAGATGTTCTTCATTGCTCTGCTCCTCAGCGGGAGTTAGCCATGCATTCTTGCCCTGCATGGCAGTGGGCTTAGGTGCCGACCCCTGCGTGGGTTTAGTGAAGCCCCCCAGAAGTGGGTATTCGCTAAAGCTGCTACGGCAGCACCTTGAATATAGGCTACAAAAAGCCATTTTCATGGCAGCGGAAGCGCGCCATATAGGTAAAAATTGCTTGAGGCGGCGTCGGAAACACAGCGCCGGGTGGCAAATTTAGCTGCAATGCACCTACACGTGCGACCTCCGGTTGTCGCGCTTCAGGTGGATTCAATTACCCAGCGCAGAACACGAATGGGCGTGCCGAGAATGGCGCATTGCTGTGGCAGGGCGGCTATTTTTGCAGTGTGTGCGAGCGTGAACCCCTTGACGCTGGAGCAGCGAAAGCCTGATGAGTTGCTTGGCCTGCTGAACTTGCCGGCCATCATCTAAGAAAGCCCGGCTCCCTATAACGTCGAGATATCCTCCCGCGCCTTGGCCTCGCCATAGTCAAGCGCAGCCTCGCTCGTGGGAAAGAGATAGGTGCCATCAATGAGTTCGTATGACTCCACTATCTGGAAGTTCGGCCTCACAGGACGCCCATCGGTACGGATGATCGAATAGTGCACAGCGTATCCGAGTACTTCGGCTGGCCGCCAGGGGTCGGGCTTTTGCTCGGCCTGGATCGAAAGTCGATGGTCACCGACATTTAGATCTCGATGCATGGCTACCTCCTGGTTATTTGATCGATTTAGACTGAACGATCCGGATCCGTCAGTGAGCGGGCCGGAGAGCCTCGGAGGGGCGCGGCGGCGCCGGTCGTAATCCATATGTGCGCGGGTTCCGGCGACGCGTCTGTCCGGTGCCGGACACTACCGAAGCCTGGAACGCCCTGCCGAGAGCGCAAGGCGCGCGGGCATCGTCCGGATCGCACTGCGAACTGCCATCGCGGCAGCGTTACTGGAGCTACGCGCCCCGGCTACAACGGCGCTACGTAGGTAACAGCAGCAGTGCCAGAGATACGACGACTTTCGCCGACCTCAATGGCTGAGGCGCGATTGCCCAGGCGCATGCCGAAGGCATCCGCAAGCTCGCATCCGCGTTCCGCGGGCTCTACGACAGCATGCCGGGGGCGCAGAGCGCAATGCGGATGCGGTCTTCCGTATCACTGGGGCGGCCCGCTTTGAGAGCGCACTAAGAATGCTGAAGGAGATCCTGCGCAATCGTGTGCGATGCAAGGAGGTCGTGGCCGCCTCCGGGGGCTGGAACTGCATTGCCAGCACGCCCGCCTCGTGCGGCGAAGGACAAAAGCGGTTCAGGAAGAATCCGTAGCTTGCCGCAGCGACCGTCTCACGCGGTTCCGCACGGGAAACGATGCCGTCGTGACGCCCACGGCGCCAGCGGCGCGCCTGGATCCGCCCCGTGTGCGGCGTCAGCCTTAAGCACCATCCGCCATGGCAATCGCCTTCGACTGCGGTCTGTCCGCAACGCTACTTCCGCTCGCGCCTCCGTTAGCAGGGCCCACTGCGAAATGGGCTTTCACCTGTTCGCTTCAATGGCATTTGAGTGATTATATGAGCACTTTGTCTGCCCCGACGGACCGCGGTGGGGGGCGGCTCGGGTGAATCTCGCCACTGCCCGCGCAGGCATGCCGGTCCGCAATGCATGCCCGTTAGCGTACCGACATTGCGTCAGATCCGGATTAGTATCGCAGCGGATGGCAGCGCGCCAAAGTGTTCGGAACGGCGCGCGAAGGCACGGTTGGCGGCGCCCCCTCGGATCGAGACGCCCGGCGCACCTTGTTGCCGCCTGAAAATAATCCAGTCTGGAAGATTGCCCGCAAACCCGCGGGCGGTTCAAGTCAGCAACGTGGAAGGAACCGTCATGAAATACGCACAACTAATTGTCTCAGCATTGATGACACTCGCCGTCATAGCATGTACAGGGCCGGCCGGACCACAAGGTGCAACGGGCAATACCGGTAACACCGGATACGTCGGCGCGACAGGGCGCACCGGGGCAACAGGTGACACCGGCGCAACAGGTGACACCGGCGCAACAGGATACACCGGCGCAACAGGCGATACCGGTGCCACGGGGTACACGGGCGCTACCGGCAGCACAGGGGCTACCGGAAACACGGGAGCAAGGGGTAACGCCGGCACGCCCGGCGCCAGAGGCGTCGCGACAGACGGTACCGTGGTCATCGTGCCGCGCTGAAGGCCGCTAAGCCGATCACGGATCGGGCTCAGGTAAGTCGATGCCCGCGCCGGGGCGCCCGGCGCGGAGCAGAGCAAACATCTTCGATATCGACAAGGCATTTATGCATTTTTCCCACGCACCTCCAGCTCCGACACCGCATCCGTTAGCACCTGCAAGGCGTCGGCCCGAACAACCCGACGAGGCCCGCAAAACCGCCCAACCCGGTCAATTTAATCCGCAGAGCAAGCAGATAGCGGATCTTAGCGACGATACCTTCACGCAGTAGCTCCGTACTGGATTTTCACCAAGGCGCTATAGCGCGTGTAAGCGGCCAACAAGCGAATTAGGGTTTCTCCACGCCGCCGTGGCGTTTCCTCCCCAGGCCTACCAATTGTTCCGGCACCTTGGGCAACAACTTTTCGGGCACGACAGTGCCCGGTTAATCGAGGCACAACATGGCACTGAGTTTTCTCAACCCGAGCCGCAGCTACGATGCAGCCAAGCACTGTGTGGTTCTTGGGCTACGACAACGCACGCGAAGTCGCATTCTTGTCAACGCCGCAGTGCTCGCGAATCTTGACCCGGCAATGGGCCCAGCCGAGCCCGAAGTGCTGGCGGCCTTCGACCGGCACCACGACCAGATCCTCGAACTCGCCAGGAACCGCTACGTCATCGGGCGCCAGAACATGTACATGCTCTCCTGAAACGGTGCATTGCGGAGACGATGGTGCCCGACATAGAAACGATCGCCAAAGTTTCGGCCGATGAGTCGGCCAATGGCTCGGCAGGATTCTGGCTCGGCAAGCTCGGCCCGGGACTGATCACCGGCGCCGCCGACGATGATCCAAGCGGTATCGCCACCTATTCACAGGCGGGCGCGCAGTTCGGCTTTAGCATGCTGTGGACGGTGCTCTTCACCTATCCGCTGATGGTCGGCATCCAGGTAGTCAGCGCGAGGATTGGGCGAGTGAGCGGCCACGGGCTGGCCACCAACATCCGGCGGCACTATCCGGCGTGGCTGCTCTACGGCGTGGTCAGCCTCGTGCTGGTGGCCAATACGATCAACATCGCGGCAGATGTCTCGGCCATGGGCGAAGCACTGAGGCTCATCGTCGGTGGCTCCGCACAGCTCTACGCGGTGGCGTTCGGCCTGGTTTCCCTTCTGTTGCAGCTATTCATCCCCTACCGGCGCTACGTMCGCTTGCTGAAGTGGCTCACGCTCGCCTTGCTGGCCTACGTGGCCACGGTATTCGTCGTGCATATCCCTTGGCCGCAGGTCATGGCAAAAACACTGGCGCCGCGCATGTCCTGGAAGCCCGAATACATTACCACCGTGGTGGCGCTCTTCGGCACCACCATCAGCCCCTACCTATTCTTCTGGCAGGCGTCGCAGGAAGTCGAGGACCAACTGGCCGATACACGGGCGCGGCCGTTGATAGAAGCGCCCGCGCAAGCCGGCCCCAACCTCAGGCGCATCAAGATCGATACCTGCATCGGCATGGCCTTCTCGAACCTGGTTGCCTTCTTCATCATCCTGACCACGGCGGTTACGCTCAACCTGCATGGCGTGAACGATATCCAAACGTCGGCGCAGGCGGCACTGGCGCTGCGCCCGATTGCTGGCGAGTTTGCCTTCATGCTGTTCAGCGCCGGCATCATTGGTACTGGCCTGCTGGCGATCCCTGTGCTGGGCGGCTCGTCCGCCTATGCCATGGCGGGTGCCTTCAAATGGCGAAACAGCCTAGAGCGCACGCCGATGCAAGCCAAGCGATTCTACGGCATCATCGCTATCTCGATCGCGATCGGCGTCGGGCTGGGCTTCACAAAGATCGACCCGATCAAGGCGCTCTACTGGAGCGCGGTGATTAACGGCGTGGTCTCCGTGCCGATCATGGCCGTGATGATGCTGATGGCCGCACGAACCGACATCATGGGCCAGTTCGTCATCGGCAGGAGCCTGAAGGTGCTGGGCTGGCTGGCCACCCTGATGATGGCTGCAGCCGTGAGCGCCATGTTCCTGACGATGCGCGCATAACGCGCAGCGGGAGGCGCGCCCTTACGCCCTTCCGTCTAGACCGTCTTCGGCCTCGTCACCTTCGTGCCTTCCAGTGTGACGCCGGCCATCAGCCCGCTGTTGGCAGAGCCCGGTACACAGCCACCAGTTGGTTGATGTCGAAGCCGCTTCGCAAACGAAAATGGGCAAGCGTCTGTGCGGCGGCTTCTGCGGCGTCGATGAATTCAAGGGCCTGCCCCATCGACTTTTCTGCCAGGATTATCCTGGATTGGAAAGTAGACAAATCCTTTGCGACTGCCTGCAGAATTTGCTCAGCGTGGTCGCGTAGTGCCGGCGGGTTCATAGTCGCCGACGCCGGCAATTGCCTACCCGCAAACGCTTCCCACTGTGCCAGGATGGTCTCCAGGTCGTGGAGAATGAATTCAGCGATTCGCAGTTTTGCCATGGGGATCCGGAGTGGTTCGTTGCCGATGTGACATGCTCAAATCGCTCGTAAGTGGTTCGGCCTTTGGGGAAGTATTGCCGCAGCAGACCATTTGTGTTCTCGTCAGTCCCGCGCTGCCACGGGCTTTGTGGGTCGTAGAAGTAGATTGCCAGACCTGTATCGAGCTGTAAGTGCGCATGTGGGGCCATCTCTGCGCCCTGATCCCACGTCAGCGATTTACGTAGATGTTCGGGCAGCTGGACGTCCAGGCCCGGTAATCAGTTCTTTCTCGATACATGCTGCCGGTCCTGGAAGATCAGGTCGGCGTTCCTCCTCTGGACGTCCGACATGCTGTCGTACAGGTCCAGGAACGCGGGCGTGAGCTTCCTGATGCCATCCGCATGCGCATCGGCTATCTCTCCATAGGACTTTAGGTCACCGACCGCTGTCATGCTGCCGGCTCCATCGACGCGCACCAGCCGCAGCGAATCCATCTTGCTCGCGTTGTCTCGTATTACCTGTGCGACCTTCCGCCACTGGACTTCCTGGGAGCGCGTAATCTGGAGCTTGGTATGCAGGTCACCGATGTGCGTGTCGATGCGGTCGTGCCTGGCGATCTTCAGCACATGCGCCGAGTCGTGGGCGTCCGTGGCGGTAATGGCTCCGGCCGGACCGGCTAGTGCAAGCACGGAAAGAAGCGCAACAGAGGGCAGGACGAATGTGGTCGCCGGCTGGAATGAGCGTAGTGAGCTTCATGGGTGATCTCAGTGGCAGTTCGATGATCTCGCCGCGCCCTTCGCGGGTTGGCGGTACGATCGCGTACCATTTGTATGCGGAACGCCGGCCAGTGTCTGTCCGGCACCGGACAGGGAACGAGGCGTCGCCGCGGGAGAGCGCCCGGCGCATTGCCTGGCGCCTTTCCCATGCTTGTCCACTATCGTACAGACGGCATGGCGATCGGGGAGGGCGGTGTGGATGGAGGCTGGCGGGCTGCGCATGCCGCTTACTGGCCGTGGTCCCCGTGATAGGGTCCATACAGCCGACAAGGGATATGTAGGGCTGTGGAGGCGATAGCGCGGCTCCATCGGCGCCCCGCTCTTGCCGCGTCGCCCGCATACGTTCCCACTCCACAGATGAGGCATCACATCCTACTTGGCGCCGGCGCTGCCGTCAGCGTGTTTGTCGATCCCTTGCTGGACGCGATATTCATCGTGCCGGCCGTCCAAGGACGAGCAGATTACGCAGGACATCTGGACACTCGAGAACCCGGCGATCCTGGAGCAACTCGGCAGGGCCGGCCGATCCGTGTCGCATCTGATCAAGTACTCTGAAAGAGGACACCGCCGGAACTGGCTGATTCGAGCCATCCAATCCCGCACCGCTCGGCCTCGCGGACTTCGCGGTGATAACGTAGCTGCCGAGCATGATCAGCGGCGACTGATTCCACGCTGAATCGCGGGCTGGCGTGCACTGCCGGCGGTGAGTGACCAGTCAGTGTCGTCACGTGTGGTGCTGATCTGTTCATGGGCGTTCGCGGCTGCGCTGGGAGCGGCCGGGTCACTCGCGCGGGGAAGTTCATTTCCAGCGATTCGTCCATGGCCCTCTGGTAGGTCTGGCCTTGCGTCGTCGCGGGAAATTTTGGCGGAGCTGGCCGGCGGTTTCGCACCGAGAAGCTAATCTTTTGCATGATAGATCCTGTCTAAATGGACGTCGATCCTGACCAGGATACTGACGTCGATCCGCCGGAAGGTCGCTACGATGGTGGACACGGATACCTCCTTTCGGCATTTGTCTTTCCGCATGGCCATATCCGGTGATCCGCCTTGTGTTTCCGTACGCTGTCGTACCGCATTTGCACGGCCTCTGGCATACGCTTGATTCGCATACGGACACTGGAGACCAAAATGCTAAGGCGAAATTTCATTCTGATTGCGACCGGATCGGTGGCGGCAATTGGCATTACCCTGCCAGGTTGCACAACGACGGGGACAGCTTCCGGGGGTAGCCAGGCGGCAGACCGACGCACGATCGACACCGGCATCGACTCGACCCTCACGCGCCTCTACAGCGCTGCCAACGGCTCGCACGAGTTGGTCGGCAAGTCTCGCGGCGTGCTGGTATTTCCTTCGGTGATCGCGGCCGGGTTCTGGTTTGGCGGCCAGTACGGGGAGGGCGCCTTGCGGGTTGGCGGCAGCACCGTGGGCTACTACAGCACCGCCACTGCCTCGTTCGGGCCGCAGATCGGAGCTCAGTCGAAGGCGCTTGTTTTCCTGTTCATGACACCTGACTCCCTAGAGCGGTTCACGAGTAGCGAGGGCTGGGCCGTGGGCGGCGATGCATCCGTCGCGGTGTTGAAGGTGGGCGCAAACGGCAATATCGATAGCAATACAGCTACCGCGCCTGTCACGGCATTCGTCCTTACCAACAGCGGGCTGATGGCCGGTGTCACACTGGAGGGCACGAAGGTGACGCGGCTCAAGACCGTCTAGCCGGTAGGGGGATTTTACACGCCCAAGGTCAGGAACATGGCGCCTACGGCTGCCGGGTGGCCAGCCAGCCCGGCACCTTCAGCTCCTTGCCGATGACGAACGGTCCCATGATGTCGGCCCGTGCGGCCATCAGCACCATCGCCGCCACGATCGGGGCGGAAACCATGCTGTTGATCACCGCGCTCCAGTAGAGAGCCTTGTTCAGATCGATCGCTAAAGCCCGGCCCGATGCCGACCGCGGTCGAGATGGCGATGATGACCACGTAGACCTTCCTCGCCATGTCGACGTGAGGATGGGCATGCCGAAGGTCGGCGATGCCTTGTCGGTGCGGGCAGCGGGATTGACCACATCGTTGGCGCCGACCACCGGCGCCACGTCGGCGTCGGTAAACTCGGAATTGACATCGTCGAGCTGGAAGATCATGTCGCAGGGCACGCCGGCCTCCGCCAGCAGTACGTCCGTCTGGCCTGGCATGCGCCCGGCCAGCGGGTGCACGGCGAACTTCACCGACACGCCTGCGCCTTGCATCAGCTTCACGAATTCGTACAGCTTCTGCTGCCCCTGCCCCTGCCCCTGCCCCTGCGCCGCGGCCAGGCCCGTAGCCGGCCACGTTGATGACCTTGCGGGCATAGCGCAAATAGATGCTGGTATCGCCCGCATTGACCGGTTCAAGCTGCCTTTGACGGCGCCGTGATTCTGGTGGACGATCACGCTGAAATTGGCGAACAGCACATTGCACGTGGCTTCGACCGTCTTCTCTCCGGGCCCCGGTAGTAAGTGCTTTTTCGTCCTCGCGGATTTGGGGCGGACATGTGAAGCGACGCGTCTCGCTTTGGGCAGCCGCACTGCGCCGTAGAGCGGCCCAATGCAGTTGGGCAGACGATGCGCGCTACGGGCGAGAGTGTCGGTACGCAGTCGTACTGGCTTGTGGGCACGATGTAACCACCGGGCTTCAGCAAGTCATCGACAGTCATGAACATGCCGAAGAAGATCGACAAAATTCGTATCCGGGCCGATACTGTGCCATGCACTCCTGATTGAGTCCGATCGCAATTTCGACAGGCGTTACCGGCACCCGTACGGTAGCGTACCGACAATGGTCCCATGACGATGTAGCCTATACGGGCGGTATCAGCCTGCCATGAGCCGCTCTCCGTTTGCCGACGCCAGCGGCAGCAAACTTGCCGCTATGCGCGCGCGCCCTCAATAGCTGCCGCCGATCATTGCCGGCGCTAACGTGCCGGAGTTCCCCATGCAACATTCCGTTGAGTATCGCGGCTTCGAAATCTGGATTGACATGGTTGGAAGTTCCCAGGACATATTCGAGGCCTGGTACTGCCTGCGCAGTTCGCTGCCACCGGCCTTTCCAGCGCTGGCCGAGTACCGAGTAAAGGTGCACGGCGGCCCATTTACGCGCCGCTGGGCAGTCCTGGCGGGCGAACTGGCGGGAAGGTCCGCGGTCGACAGCCTTCTTTCCAGGGCTCAGTGTCCGCGGATGTGAGCAACTGTGCGATCCTGCCCGCGCCGAGGGCGCGGAGTCATCGTCAGGCTGGAGGATATCCGTGAGCTCAGATTTCCCAAGGGAGCCCTGTGGGACCGGTCTGGATGCATTGCGCTGATCGGCGGATCTTCCCGGATTACATGCGTTAGTCGATCCACCCGCCAGCGGTGATGGGCCTGCAGGTCTAAGTTTTAACCCACGACAGTATCGCTCTGGGAGAGGATGGCCAGACGCATCGACCTGTCGAGCAGGTGGCCGGTCTGCGTGCGATTCACGGCCTGGTGGTGATTCCCCTGTCGGTTGCAAACGAGACGGCGCCCGGTGCCTCGGACTGACCGTGCGGGCGGACGCCTCTTGCAGTCTGCAAGCGCGTCTTCGACGCTCGCTTGCGCTTCCTTGGTAATGCGCCGCAGGTGCGCGTTGTCATGAAATCTCTCGACGTAGATCTTGTCGATGTCTTCCGTACCGGATGGCCTCACGGCGAACCAGCCTCTCTCGGCAATGACCTTCAGTCCGCCGATCGGCGCGTCGTTGCCGGGCGCTCGGATGAGGACACGCTGAATGCGCTCGTCGGCGAGCTCCGTGCATTTCACCTGCTGCGGCGAGAGCATCGGCAGCACCTTCCTCTGCGCTATCGTTGCGGCCGTCTCGACCCGGGTGGCCACAGAGCTGCGCAGCTCATGGGTGAGCTTGCGAAAGATCTCGCCAGGTTCGCGCCCGGAGCGCGCCGTGATTTCGGCCGAGAGCAGGCCTGCCGCGCGGCCGTCCTTGTCGGTTGTCCATACAGAACCGTCAAGGCGCAGGAAGGAGGCACCCGCGCTCTCTTCACAGCAGAATCTCAGGCTCGCATTGCACAGCCCATCGGTGAACCACTTGAAACCGACAGGGACCTCAGAAAGACTCCGGCCCAGCGCTCGGCGACCCGATCGATCATCTGGCTGCCGACAACGGTCTTTCCCGCGCGAGCTTCGCGCGCCAGCTTGCGCGTTTCCCGGCGCGGTATTCGTAGATCGCTTAGCTGATGGCTAGCATGTGCCACTCGTTGAAGCTTCTTTCCAAGGAAGAGCCCTGATGGCGAGAAGCGCCGAATATCACGCGTCGCCAGGCTTCGGCAGGATCGGGCATGCCGGTGTAGCAGGCCGTGACGAGCCGGGGAATATCCACCGGGATCGCCCTTGGCGCCGGCTTGCCGGCCAGAGGACTGACGATCATGACGGCGTCTTCGGTGTCGTGGATTCGGTGGAACCGTATGCCGCGGCATGACGGGACGCCCGTGCCTGCTCAAAGAGCTCGACCCATCTGGCATAGTTCCGGGCGATACGGGAAACGGCTTCCTGCCCTGTCATTTCCCCGGTCTCGTAGCTGACGATGGCGTCCCAGAACGTGGTGCGCCCAACCGCGAATCCAATCATGCCAGGCACTGACGCGGCGGTTTCCAGCCATTCCGTTACCCTGGCCTCTTCGGCGCCGCGTCCCAGCACGATGCAGCCGACGTCATCCCGTGCGTTGCGCCGCACGGTCTCCACCAGTTGCTCGTAATCCTCGCGCCAGTCGAGCCCTTCGATCTTCCAGATATCCGGTTCGATGCCGGCATCCTGCAGGGTACGGATCGCCTGGCGCATTAGGCCGGGGCGGGTGCGCCGGTCATAGGCATCCTTGTCCATCCCGACCCGCTCCATCTGCGCCATCGTGGCCGGCACCAGCAGTTCGAACATGAGGCGCTGCCCGGCACGCCGGCAGTAGTCTGCAAGCTGCCTCAGGCGCGTTGTTTGCCGGAGATTGAGCGCGGCGTCGTTATCCGGGTTATAGCGCACCAGAGCCTTTGCGAAAGTCGGCCTGAACGCTTCAATGTGCTCCGCGAATGCTTCGCCATACTCGAACTCGAATTCAGCCGGGCCACTCTTCTCGACAGAGAGCGCGGTCACGTAGCCGCCCTCCGTCGCGTCATGAAGAATGCCGGCGCCGAATTCCTCATCGACCAGGATGCCGGCGCAAGATGCCGGCACCCCGTTGTCGACTGCATCCCGGAAGCCATCATAGATGATCTGCTTGCTGCTGGTCACCCTATCGCGCTCCGCAGGTGTCAGCGGAGGATGGAAGCGGAACAGGTCGGCCACGTAGGACTGGCGATGATCGAACGGTAGCAGGTAAAGCGGTGAGTTGTAGCCGGATTTCATAATTGTCTCTCCCCAAACCAGCGATGGCGCCGGATCCATGCGGTGACGACGCCGTCGTGTTGAGTTGCGCCGCCCCGTTGATTCCTCCTGGCACAGGCCGGTGCCAGGTTTGTGCTGGGCAACTCCCGGCGGCGGTCCGGCCTGCATGCGCGGGTCGTGGCGGATCCCGTCACTGAGGTGCGCCCGGCGCAGGCCGCTTACGAGCTACAGCACCTCCATCCGGGCCACGAGCGGGAGGCGGCTTCTTTCACTACGCGCTCCATTCAATCCGCAACGATGCCAGGGACTGAGGCTGAAGGGCCACCTCGATCAAGGTCGTTTCGCCGTCGAGCGAGAAGGCATGTGCTTCGTCGGTGAGTGCCGCTGCCGCACTGATCCGGTCGATATCTTCGGCGCCCAAGTACTCCGGTTCTCCCAGGGCTTGCCACGCTGCCCGCGGGTTGCAATGATCCGCATCGATGCGCGCGATCGTTACCCGACGCGGACTCCGCCCGGCCGCTCCTGACAACCTGATCTGTGCCGTCTCGCTTCGGATGGCGTGCCGGGGCATTGCCTGGTTGAGCAACAACAGGCTGGAGGAAGGACGGCAGCCGGGACTGAGACTCCCTGCCCAGACGGCGACCGTTTCATGCTTGCCGACGATGGGAAGATGGCTCGGGCCAAGGCGTTGCATCAACTGAAATGCCCGGTAGGCAGGTTTGGCGATGCCATGCAGCGTCAGCAAGCCGAAACCGCCATGAAAGGGCGCATTCGGCAAGGCGTTCTCCTCGAAGATATCGGAGAACGTCCAATAGCCATACGCATCCACAAGACCGTCCACGCTCAAGGCAATCCGGACCGCGAGCGCGGCGCCGAACGCCTCGTCGTGCAGCGGATCGCGCTGCTTCGGTGTGATGTTCCATTCGGTATATAGGAGAGGGCGGCCGCGCGCCTGCGCGTTTGCCTGGAGGGCCCGCTCCCGCATGAGGTCTGCCGGGGCATGTTCCAGTTGGGAAATCGTGTCTGCTGCATCGAACTGGGAAGATGCATCCGTGGCGTAGTAGTGCGTGCTGACGAAGTCGGCCGCAAGCGCATTCTGCTCGCAATAGCCGATGAAGTCGTCGATCCACGCATTTTGTGCGGTAGCGGGACCGCCGACCTGCAGGCGCTCATCGATATGCTTGATGGCATGGACCGTGGCCTGGTAGAGCCTGAAGTAGGCTTGCTGGCCGCCAGTCCAGAACAGGCGCAGGTTTGGCTCGTTCCAAACCTCGAACAGCCATAGGGAAACCTCCTCGATACCGTAGCGCGCGACCCAGTGGCTCACCAGTTTCCGGATCAGTTGCTCCCACTCCCGGTAGTCTCTTGGCGGCGTGATGTTGGCACGATAGTGAAACACGGTCTCCGTGCCCGACGCCAGGGCGGAGGGCATGAATGACAGTTCGACAATCGGCCTCATGCCGATCGACAGCAGAAAGTCGAATATCTGGTCGGCATTGAAAAAGGAGTAGAGCCATTGGCCGTCCCGGCAGACCACGGTGCTCATGTCGTCGCACAGGATGCCGTGGAAGCGGACGTGGCGAAAGCCCAGTTCGCGGTGTGCCCTGCGCAGTTGCTTCTGCCAGTCCGCGCGCAGTGCGACTGGGGCGTGGCAACTTCCCACCGTGTGTTGCCACGGATGCACGAGCGGGAGTGGTGTTGCGGCCAGATTGCAGCTGAAGGCAATTGCCATGGTGGGTGGGTGTGTAGGGATGATGCCATGTGCGGAGCGGAACCCGGGCGTGGCGCCGACGCCGGGGGCGTCACCACGGCGTCGTTTCCCACACAGAATTGCGTGAGGCAGCCGCTGCGGCACGATACAGATACCTCGCGACCGGTTGTTGTCCTTCACCGTACGAAGCTGGTGTGCCGGCAATGTCGGTCCCGCCCACGGAGCCGGTCTCGGGCACCTGTATCGCCTTCTTGCCTCTATGTATAGTTCGCGCTCTGTACACGTGCCGTCCGGGGGCGTACAGTCCGGGACGTTTATTTTCGGAGGAGCCCTGAAACATAGGGGCGGCAGACTCACGCGCTAGTACGGGTGAGCGGAGACGTCGCCGGCGGACGACTCAAGCCAGTAGCCCGGATGGCCCTAGTACAACATCCCGTAAATAGCTTGAATAAATAATCGCCTCGGATATCATGGCGGGATGAGTCGAGGCCGCCATGCAACGCCAGTGAAGTTGGCGAAGAAAGAAAGACAGGAACTGTTATCGCTGATCGAGCGCAAGACGGCGCCG
>NZ_JBFTNF010000077.1:0-30797 GCF_056397345.1 Cupriavidus sp. 05N38 | reverse complement strand
CGGCAGCAGCGGCACCAGCGGCACCAGCGGCCGCGAAGGCCGCCGTGCCCACGCCCGCCGCCGGCACCGCGCCCGCGCCCGCAACTTCGATGGCCAAACCGGCGACGCCCGGCGCCGCGGCGCCGGCCACCACCGCATCGGTCGGCGCGGCCGGGCAGGTGTGGGTCAACAAGACCTCCAAGGTCTACCATTGCGCCGGCTCGCGCTGGTACGGCAAGACCAAGGACGGCGCCTACATGAGCGAGTCGCAGGCCACCGCGCAGGGCTTCCACGCGGATCACGGCAAGGCATGCGGCTGAGGCCGCCGGAGAAATGGCGATGCATCTGATCTGGGTAGTCCTGATTGGCTTCCTGGCCGGCCTGGTGGCGCGCATGCTGACGCCCGGGCGCGGGCCGCGCGGTTTCATCCTGACGTCCGTGCTCGGCATCATCGGTTCGGTTGCCGCGACCTTCCTCGGCCAGGCGCTCGGCTGGTACCGGCCCGGGCAGTCGGCTGGCTTCGTCGGCGCCGTACTGGGCGCGGTGATCCTGCTGGTGCTGTACCACCTGGCGACCAGACGCGACTGACCGTGGCATGAAGCCCGGCAGGCCGTGCGTGCAGAGGCGCGCACGGCGCCGTTGCCTGCGCGCGCCGCGCGCGTTCACGTGGTGGTTCACGTAAGCTGTCCACCTGCCTTCGCGCACTTTCGTGCATTCGTCGCTTCCGACGATGCGTGCCGCGCCGTCATCCCCGAATCTCCATACCACGCCGGACCGGCCGCATCGCGGCCCGCCGGACCTGCGCATCCGCCCCGCCGCATCGCTCGCGCCGGCGCGGATGCTTTCGCAAGAGACAAGACAACGTGGAGACGAGATGAAACTCGATGCATCGGTAACGGCAGTGATCACCGGAGGCGCCTCGGGCCTGGGCGAGGCAACGGCGCGCGCGCTGGCGGCGCAGGGTGTGCGCGTGGCGCTGTTCGACATGAACGCGGAGAAGGGCGAGGCGGTCGCACGCGAACTGGGCGGCGTGTTCTGCCAGGTCAACGTGACGTCGGAGGCCGAGGTCGAAGCCGGCTTCGCCAAGGCGCGCGCCGCGCTGGGGCAGGAACGCATCCTGGTCAACTGCGCGGGCACCGGCGGCGCCATCAAGACGGCATCGCGCTCGAAGGAAGCGCCGGACCAGATCAAGTTCTTCCCCACCGATGCGTTCGAGCGCATCATCCAGATCAACCTGATCGGCTCGTTCCGCTGCCTGACGCGCTCGGCCGCCGGCATGCTCACGCTGGACGCGCGCGACGGCGACCGCGGCGTGATCATCAACACGTCATCCGTGGCCGCGCAGGACGGCCAGATGGGCCAGGCCGCGTATTCCGCCTCCAAGGCCGGCGTGGTCGGCATGACGCTGCCCATCGCGCGCGACCTGTCCGGCGAAGGCATCCGCGTCAACACCATCATGCCCGGCATCTTCAACACGCCGCTGCTGCAGGGCGCGCAGGAACACGTCAAGGCGGCGCTGGCAGCCTCGGTGCCGTTCCCCAAGCGGCTGGGCCAGCCGGAGGAGTTCGCCTCGCTCGCACTGGAGATGTGCCGCAACAGCTATCTCAACGGCGAATCGGTGCGGCTCGACGGTGCCATCCGCATGGCGCCGCGCTGAGCGGGCGCATCCCGCAGAAGCATAGAAGCGCGGAAGCCCGACGCGCGCATGCGGCAAGACCGAGAGAAGGAGATGCCGATGGATTTCAGTTACCTGACCACCCTGCCGCACGCCGTGCGTCATTTCGCGCAGCGGCGGCCAGACGCGGTAGCCTATTCCTTCGAGGGCAGGCTCACCACCTATGCCGAGTTCGACCGGCACACCGACAGCGTGGCCCAGGCGCTGGCGGCCGCCGGCATCGGGCCGGGCGACCGCATCGGCTATGTTGGCAAGAACTGCGACCATTACTTCGAACTGCTGCTGGGCGCGGCCAAGATCGGCGCGGTGATGGCGCCGGCGAGCTGGCGCCTGGCGCCGCCCGAAGTGGGCTTTATCGTCGGCCACGCCGATGCCGTGCTGCTGTTCGTCGGGCCGGAATCGGCGCAGACCATGCGCACGCTGCTGCCTGCGCTGCCGCTGGTGCGCGGCGTGATCGCCATGGAGGGCGGCGAGCCGGACTGGCCGGCCTACCTCGCCTGGCGCGACGCGCATGCGCCGGTGCCACCGGCGCACCGGCCCGCGGCGCATGACGTGGTGCTGCAGCTCTATACCTCCGGCACCACCGGCCGCCCCAAGGGCGCCATGCTGACCCACCGCAACCTCACCGCCGGCACCGAGGCCAGCGAGCGCGAAGACATCACATGGTCGCGCTGGACCGACGACGATGTCTCGCTGGTGGCGATGCCGGTGGCGCATATCGGTGGCTCGGGCTGGGGTTTGCGCAACCTGCTGGCGGGCGCCAAGGGCGTGGTCGCGCGCGAGTTCGATCCCGCCGCGGTGCTGGACTATTTCGAGCGCGAGCGCATCAGCAAGCTGTTCCTGGTACCCGCCGCGATGCAGTTCGTGCTGCGCGACCCGCGTGCGCGCAGCGTCGACTACTCGCGCCTGAAGACGCTGCTCTACGGGGCCGCGCCGATTCCCGCGGCGTTGCTGCGCGAGGGCATCGAAGTCTTCAAGTGCGGCTTCGCCCAGCAGTACGGCATGACGGAGACCACCGGCACCGTGGTGGCGTTGCCGCCCGAAGACCACACCACCGACGACGTGCCGCGCATGCGTGCCGCCGGCAAGCCGCTGCCCGGCGTGGAAGTGGTGGTGGTGGACTGGGAAGGCCGGCGCCTGCCGCCCGGTGAAGTGGGCGAGCTGATGATCCGCTCGCCGCAGAACATGGCAGGCTACTGGAAGCAGCCCGACGAGACCGCGCGCACCATCGATGCCGATGGCTGGCTGCGCACCGGCGACGCCGGCTACCTCGACGCCGAGGGCTATGTCTACATCCACGACCGGGTCAAGGACATGATCATCAGCGGCGGCGAGAACGTCTACCCGGCCGAGGTCGAAAGCGCCATCTACGGCCATCCGCAGGTGGCGGACGTGGCGGTGATCGGCGTGCCCGACGAGAAGTGGGGCGAGGCGGTCAAGGCCATCGTCGTGCCGCGTCCCGGCCAGTCGCCCGACCGCGACAGCATCGTGGCCTGGGCGCGCGAGCGGCTGGCCGGCTTCAAGGTGCCCAAGAGCATCGAGTTCGTCGATGCCTTGCCGCGCAATCCCTCGGGCAAGCTGCTGCGCCGGAAACTGCGCGAGCCGTACTGGGAGGGGTACAGCAGGCGAGTCAACTGAGGCGTCAACTGAAGAGTCAGCTGAAGAGTCAGCTGAAGAGTCAACCGAGCGACGGGGGTGTGACGCTGCGCCCCCGCTTCACGTCATCCTTATGTCACCCGCTTGAAACGTCCGCGGAACACGTTACGTAACGCGTAACGCGAAACGGCCGCGGCAGCCAGGCCGGCAGGCCTGCGGTGCCGGTCCCGGCACCTGCGCCGCAGGCCCCACCGCCTTCCCCCAATGCCTTGCGCCAGGGCCCGGCCCGCACGATGCGCTAGAGTCCCAACACCTGCTTGGCGATGATATTGCGCTGGATCTCGTTGGAGCCGGCGTAGATCGATGCCTTGCGGTAATTGAAGTAGCGCGGCGCCAGCGGCGCGGCATACTCCGGCCCCGCCGCGGGTCCGGCGTCGCGGCCCTGCTGCGCGGCCCAGCCGTCCTGCACGAAGGGCAGCGCGTACGGCCCGGCGGCTTCCACCGCCAGTTCGCTGATGGCCTGGATGGTTTCGGTGCCGACCAGCTTGAGCATGCTGGACGCCGCGCCGATCGAGGTGCCGGACGCCACGCCGGAGAACAGCCGCAGCTCGCTGGCTTCGAGCGCGGCCGCGCGCACGTGGAGTTCGGCCAGCTTGCGGCGGAAGGCGGGATCGTCGAGCAGGCGGCCGCCATCGTCGGCGGCCTCGCTGGCGGCGATGCCGGCCACCTTGGCCAGCTGCTGGCGCAGCATGGGCCCGTAGCTGCCGCCGCGCTCGAACTCGAGCAGGTACTTGGCATAGGTCCAGCCAAGCCCTTCCTCGCCGATGCGGTTCTCCACCGGCACCCGCACGTTCTCGAAGAACACCTGGTTTACTTCCTGCTGGCCGGCCACCGGGCCGTCCAGCGTAGGCAGCGGCGCCACCGTGATGCCCGGCGTGCGCATGTCCACCAGCACGAAGGAGATGCCGTCCTGGCGGCGCGCGTCGCGGCTGGTGCGCACCAGGCAGAACATCCAGTCGGCCCACTGCGCATGCGTGGTCCAGATCTTCGAGCCGTTGAGCAGGTAGTGATCGCCATCGCCGTCGGTGGCGCGGTCGGCGCGCATCTGCAGCGAGGCCAGGTCGGAGCCGGAATTGGGCTCCGAATAGCCCTGGCACCACCAGATGTCCGAGCTGAGGATCGGCGGCAGGAATTTCGCCTTCTGCTCTGGCGTGCCGTATTTCATGATCACCGGCGCCACCATCTTCAGGCCCATCGGCGACACGGTCGGGCAGCCCGCGGCGGCGGTCTCGGCCTGGAACAGGTAGCGCTGGGCGGGAGTCCAGCCGGGCCCGCCGTATTGCTCGGGCCAGTTTGGCGCGGCCCAGCCGCGCGCGTGCAGCTTCTTCTGCCAGCGCACCTGGCCTGCCTTGTCGAGATAGCCGTTCTTGCTGCGCGCCATCAGTGCCTTGAGGCCGTCGTCGTAGGCCTCCGCGATCCAGGCGCGGACCTCGTCGCGGAACTGCAGCTCTTGCGGGGAGAAATCGAGATTCATGGGGTCAGCCTCGGATGGCGTTGGTCAGGCGGCGGCGGGGTGCGCGGGGTACAGCAGGTCGGCGTAGCGGCGCAGGTGGTGATCTGCCGAGCCGAACTGCAGGTCGATGGCCGTGACGCGCTTGAAGTAATGGCCCACCGCGAGTTCCTCGGTCACACCCATGCCGCCGTGGATCTGCACCGCGGCCTGGCCGACCAGCTTGCCGGCCTGCCCGGCATGCGCCTTGGCCGCGCTGGCGGCCAGTGCGCGCCGCTGCGGGTCCGCGCCGGCCTGCATGGCGGCCACCTGGGTCAGCGCGACGGCCTGCTCGAGCTGCACGTACATGTCGGCCATGCGGTGCTGCAGCACCTGGAAGGTGGCGATCGGCACGCCGAACTGCTTGCGCTGGCGCGCGTAGTCCACGGTGTCGCCGAGCATGCGGCTCATGGCGCCGCCGGCTTCGGCGCACAGCGCCACCGCGGCCTCGTCGGACAGGCGCTCGATCAGCGCCAGCGCCTGGCCTTCTGCGCCGAGCAGGGCATCGTCCGGCACGAAGACATTGTCCAGGCGGACCTCGGCGGCGCGCGCTCCGTCCACGGTGGGATAGGCCTGCAGCGCGACCCCCGGCGTGTCGCGGGGGAGCCAGAACAGGCTGATGCCGGCGCGCTCGCGCCGAGTGCCGCCGGTGCGCGCGCTGACCACCAGGTGCGTGGCCCACGGCGCGGCCACCACCACCGCCTTGTGGCCGCTCAGGCGCCAGCCGCCCTGCGCGCGCACGGCGGTACTCTGCACGTCGTGCAGGCAGTAGCGGCTGCGTGGCTCGGCATGCGCCCATGCCACGGTGGCTTCGCCGCCGATGATGGCGGGCAGCCACTGCGCGGCGAGCGCTTCGTTGCCGTGCAGCAAGGCGCCGCCGCCGAGCACCACCGTGGACAGGTAGGGTTCCACCACCAGGTGGCGGCCGAATTGCTCCATCACGATCATGTGCTCGACCGCGCCGCCGCCAAGACCGCCGAAGCGCTCGGGAAAACCCGCGCCCAGCAGGCCAAGCTCCTGCGCCAGCGCCTTCCAGCACGCGGGCCGCCAGCCGGCCGGCGAGCGTACCGCGGCCTGCCTTGCCTCGAAGCCGTAGTGATCGGCCAGGTAGCGCGCGAGCGTGTCGCGCAGCATTGATTGTTCTTCGCTGAATTGGAAATCCACCTTGGGTCCTCGGCGCGGTTGCGGGGTGGCAACCATTATGCGAAGGGCCGCCGCGGTCGCATCGTCGGATGCGACGAATCACCCGCCGCGCGCCGCGCGTTTTTTTGCGGCGCTGCACCAGCGCGCGTTCGTCGCTTCCGACGATGTTCGCGCAAGGCGCCTGTCCCGACAATGGCGCAAGCCATGCCGGCGCCACGCGGTCCCGCTGCGCCAAGCCGGCCATCACGACACTCCAGGAGGGGCAGTCATGCATCCGCATGTTCACGCGCAGCGCTCGCCGGACAAGCCGGCCATCATCATGGCCGGCGGCACCGTGGTCACCTACCGCGAACTCGACGAACGCTCCAACCAGGTGGCGCGGCTGTTCCGCGACCACGGGCTGCAGCCCGGCGACCGGGTCGCCTTCCTGCTGGAGAACCACCCGCGCCTGTTCGAGCTGTGCTGGGGCGCGCAGCGCTCGGGCCTGATCTACGTGTGCATCAGCACCCGCCTCAATGTGGACGACGCGGCGCACATCGTGAACGACAGCGGCGCCAGGATGCTGGTCACCTCGCGCTCGCAGGCCGAGGTCGCGCAGGGACTGGCGGCCAAGGCGCCGGCGCTCGGCACGTGCCTGATGATGGGGGGCACCGCGCCGGGCTTCGCCGCCTACGAGACCACGCTGGCGCAGTATCCCGGCTGGCGCATCGACGACGAATGCGCCGGCACCGACATGCTCTATTCCTCCGGCACCACCGGTCGCCCCAAGGGCGTGTTCACGCCGCCAGCCAGCCAGCAGATCGACGTGGCGGGCTCGCTGGTGCTGATGTGCCAGTCGCTCTACGGCTTCGGCCCCGACATGCGCTACCTCTCGCCCGCGCCGCTGTACCATGCCGCGCCGCTGCGCTACAACATGGCCGTGCAGCAGCTCGGCGGCACCTCGGTGGTGATGGAGCACTTCGATGCCGAGACCTTCCTCGCGCTGCTGGCCCGGCACCGCATCACCCACACCCAGGTCGTGCCGACCATGTTCTCGCGCATGCTCAAGCTGCCCGAGGCCGTGCGCCGCCGCTACGACGTCTCCACGCTGCGCTTCGCCGTGCATGCCGCCGCGCCGTGCCCGGTCGCGGTCAAGGAGCAGATGATCGACTGGTGGGGCCCCATCATCTGGGAGTACTACGCCGGCACCGAGGGCAACGGCTCCACCGCAGTCGGCTCGGCCGACTGGCTCGCCCACAAGGGTACGGTCGGCCGCGCCTCGATCGGCGAACTGCGCATCTGCGAGGACGGCGGCGCGGTGCTGCCGCCGGGCGAGCCCGGCACCATCTATTTCGCCGGCGGGCGCCAGTTCGTCTATCACAACGATCCCGGCAAGACCGCACAGTCGCGCCACCCGGCGCACAGCGACTGGACCACGCTGGGCGACGTGGGCTACGTGGACGAGGAGGGCTTTCTCTACCTGACCGACCGCAAGGCCAACATGATCATCTCCGGCGGCGTCAACATCTACCCGCAGGAGGCGGAGAACCTGCTGATGACCCATCCCAAGGTCATGGACGTGGCGGTGATCGGCGTGCCCAATGAAGACTTCGGCGAGGAGGTCAAGGCGGTGGTGCAGCCGCTGGACATGACGCTGGCCGGGCCGGCGCTGGCCGAGGAGCTGATCGCGTTCTGCCGCGACAACCTGTCGGGCATCAAATGCCCGCGCTCGGTGGATTTCGCCGCGGAGCTGCCGCGCCTGCCCACCGGCAAGCTGGTCAAGCGGCTGCTGCGCGACCGCTACTGGGCCGGGCGGGAGAACAAGCTGGTGTAGATCGCGCCGGAGCCGCCGGCGTTGCCTGACGTTTTTCCCTCCCTCGCCCCCGAGCCCGCTCCCGCAAGCGGGAGAGCGGAGAAATGCACCGGCATGCGCGGCGTCACCGTTGAAGGCGCGCCGGCAGCCTTGCCGGCGTTTACGCCATAATCGGCCGTTCGATCCCTGGCGCATGCGGCGCCAGCAGCCGGCAACCATAAGCCGGAGCGGATCGCGCGGCATCCGCAGCCAGGGTGCCGCCGCCAACAGGAAGACACGGCGAATGGCCACAATCGAGGAGACCAGCGCGGGACAGCAAGGCGCGGCCCGCGCCGCCACACTGGTGGCGAAGCTGCGCCCGCCCATGCTGACCCCGTTTCAGGTGGAGCGCCGCGCCATCTGCGAGGCGGTGTGCGCGGCCGGCTTCGTCAAGCTGGTGCTGGTGCGCGCGCCGGCCGGTTTCGGCAAGACCACCGCCATGCTGCAATGCCGCGCGCGCCTGGATGCCGGCGGCATGGCGACCGCCTGGCTGACGCTGGACCGCGCGGACAACGACGCCACGCGCTTTCTCGGCTCGCTCGAAGCGGCTTTCGAGCAAGTGCTGCGCAAGGCCGGCGCGCCGCAGGCCGCGGCGCTGGCCGCGCCGCTGTCGCCGGGCGAGCATGCGCTCGCGCTGATCGATCGCATGGCCGCGCACGACCGGCCCTTCACGCTGTTCCTGGATGATTTCGAGGCCGTGCAGAACCCTGCCGTGGCGGGGCTGGTGTGGCAGGTGGTGGAACAGCTGCCGCCGGGCGGCCGCCTGGTGATCGGCACGCGCTGGGTGCCGGAGTCCGGCCTGGCCCGGCTGCGCGCGCGCGGCGAGCTGCTGGAGATCGAGCCGGCGCAGCTGCGCTTCACCGCCGAGGAGACCGACGCCTTCCTGCGCGGCGCGCGCGGCCTCTCGCTGCAGCCGGCGGCGGTGTCTACGCTGCACCGGCGCACCGAAGGGTGGGCCACCGCGCTGTGGCTGGCCTCGGTCGCGCTGGAGCGGCGCGGGCCGCCCGATGCCTTCATCGCCGGCTTCTCGGGCTCCAACGCGGCCATCGCCGATTACCTGGTCGAAGACGTCTACCTGCACCTGCCTGAGGCCGTGCGCGCCTTCCTGCTGCGCACCTCCATCCTCGACCAGCTCAGCGGGCCGCTGTGCGACGCCGTGTGCGGCACCACCGACAGCGATGACATCCTGGCCTGGCTGGAGCGCGCCAACCTGTTCGTGATGCCGCTCGACGGCGAGCGCCATGGCGGCAGCGCGGACAGCCCGGCGCAGGCCGGCACGCGCTGGTATCGCTATCACAGCCTGTTCTCCAGCTTCCTGCGCGCGCAGCTCCACCAGGTCATGCCGGCCGAAGTGCCGGCGCTGCAGATGGCGGCTTCGCGCTGGTACGAGGCGCAGGGCCGGCCGGTGCCGGCCATCGAGCATGCGCTGGCTGCCGGCGCCGTGGCCCATGCGCTGCCGCTGCTGGCGGACAGCGTGGACGACCTGCTGGCCCAGGGCCGCATGCGCCTGCTGACGCGCTGGCTGGACGCGGTGCCGCCCGGGGAGATGGCAGCCTGGCCGAAGCTGCAGATCGCGCATGTGTGGGCGCTGTCGTTTACGCGCGGCCCGGCCGATGCCATCGCGCTGCTGCAGACCATCCCGCTGGACGGCGCCGAAGGCGACCTGCGCGCCCATGTGCGCGCGCTGCGCCATATGCTGCTCAACATGATGGACCGCTTCGACGAGGCGCGCGCCTGCAGCCGCGACGACCCGCTGCCGCTGCCCATGGGCTACCCCTTCCCGGACTCCATCCTCGCCACCTCGATGGCGCGCATGGCCGCGGTCATGGGCGACTACCGCGAGGCGCGCCGCCTGCTGGGCCTGGCCCGCCAGGTGGTGCGCGGCTCCGACAGCAATTTCAACAAGATCTTCTCGGAGTCGGTCGAAGGGCTGATCGACCTGCGCCAGGGGCGCCTGCAGCAGGCGCTGGCGCGCTTTCGCATTGCCGCCAGCACCATGCTGCCCAACCGCTACGGGCCCACCAACGGCAACGCCATGGCCTGCATCCTGCTGGCCGAGGCGCTCTACGAGATCAACGACCGCGAGCGCGCCGAGCGCCTGCTCAACGTCTACGTGCCGCTGGCGCGCGACCTCGGCCTGCCGGACCAGATCATCAGCGGCCATACGGTGCTGGCACGCATCGCCTGCGAGCGCGGCGACATCGACGGCGCGCACGAATGGCTGGCCGCGCTCGAACATCTGGGCCACCACCGCGGCCTGCCGCGCCTGGTGCAGGGCGCCATGCTCGAGCGCGCGCGCCTGGCCTTGCTGCAGGGCAACGGCCATGCCGCCGGCGAGGCGATCCAGCACGCCGCGGACCCGGCGCTGTGGCGCAGCCGCCCCGGCGCCGGCGCGGTCAGTTCCTTCGCCAACGATGTGGAAGACGTGGCCATGGGCCGCCTGCGCCTGGCGGCGTTCGCCGAGCCTGCCGCCGCCACCTGCGAAGCCATCGCGGCGGAGCTGGCCGCGGCCGGGCACGCCCAGCTGATGCGGCGCGCGCTCAAGCTGCGCGTACTGCTGGCGCTGGCCTGCCAGCGCTGCGGCGATAGCGCCCGGGCCCAGCAGGTCATGGGCGACGCCCTGCGCTTCGGTGCGGCGGAAGGATTTATCCGGATCTTCGCCGACGAGGGCGCGCCGGCCCGCCGCCTGGCGGCCGACGCCTGCACGCGTGCCGGCATCGCGTTGCCCGCTGCCTATGTGGAGCGGCTGCTGCAAGCTTGCGGCGGTGCGCCCGACGCGGCCGGCACGGCCGATTGCGCCGCCCGGCAGGCCCGCCGCGACCTGCTCGAGCCGCTCACGCCCAAGGAGCAGAAGGTGCTGCAGTTGCTGGCCGAAGGCTTCTCCAACGTCGCCATGGCCGAGCGCCTGTTCGTCTCGGAGACCACGGTGCGCACGCACTTGCGCAATATCAGCGCCAAGCTGCGCGCCAGCAACCGCACGCAGGCGGTGGCCATCGCCCGGCAACTGGGACTGCTGTAGGGCACGCCACGCGCGCGTCGCGCGGCCGGCCCCGGCCGCGCCATAGCACACCGCTGCCACACCGCTGCCACACCGCTGCCACACCGGTGCCACACCCCACTTCGCGGCACGCCACGCCCGTTGCCGCTGCCGTACACTACGTGCCGTCCCCGGCGCGCCGGGGACGTGTCCGGCGCCGAGCCAAGCACCGGATGCAAAGCGCACACGCGCGCCGGGGATGGTCTGCGCACCAGCGGAACGAACGGAATGCAGGCAGGCGGCATCCCTGGTCAATACAAAAAACAACAGACAAGGAGTGAAGGATGTCCCCAGACCTCAGCGCCGACGCGCTCGAAGGGCAGGCCCGCACGCCGTTCCTGTCCAAGGAGCGGATCGTCGCGGCCCCCGGTTTCAATCGCTGGCTGGTGCCGCCCGCGGCATTGGCGATCCACCTGTGCATCGGCATGGCCTACGGCTTCTCGGTGTTCTGGCTGCCGCTGTCGCGCGCCATCGGCATCGCCGAGCCGCTGCGCTGCGGCGCCGATGTCGGTTTCCTGCAGGAACTGTTCGTCACCGGCTGCGACTGGAAGGTCTCCACGCTGGGCTGGATGTACACGCTGTTCTTCGTGCTGCTGGGCAGCTCGGCCGCGATCTGGGGCGGCTGGCTGGAACGCGCCGGCCCGCGCAAGGCCGGCGTGGTCAGCGCGCTGTGCTGGTGCGGCGGCATGCTGATCTCGGCGCTGGGCATCCACCTGCACCAGTTCTGGCTGATGCTGCTGGGGTCGGGCGTGATCGGCGGCATCGGGCTCGGGCTGGGCTATATCTCGCCGGTCAGCACGCTGATCAAATGGTTCCCGGACAAGCGCGGCATGGCCACCGGCATGGCCATCATGGGCTTCGGCGGCGGCGCGATGATCGGCTCCCCGCTGGCGGCCGAGTTGATGGCGAAGTTCGCGTCGCCTGCCAGCGTAGGGGTGGCGCAGACCTTCACCGTGATGGCGGTGGTCTACTTCGTGTTCATGATGGGCGGCGCACTGTCCTACCGCGTGCCGCCTACCGGCTGGACCCCGGCGGGCTGGACCGCGCCCGCCAGCCGTGCGGCCAATGCCATGATCACGGCGCACCATGTGCATGTGAAGCGCGTGTGGGGCATACCGCAGTTCTGGCTGGTCTGGATGGTGCTGTGCATGAACGTGTCGGCCGGCATCGGCGTGATCGGCATGGCCAGTCCCATGCTGCAGGAAGTCTTCGGCGGCAGCCTGATCGGCGTGGCCGGGCGCTTCGGTGAACTCGGCAAGAGCCAGCTGGCCGCCATCGCCGTGGTGGCGGCGGGCTTCACCGCGCTGCTGAGCCTGTTCAATATCGGCGGACGCTTCGTCTGGGCCAGCCTGTCCGACAAGCTCGGCCGCAAGATGACGTATATGGTGTTCTTCGTGCTGGGCGGCCTGCTGTACGCGAGCATCCCCACGCTGGCGGCCAGCGGCCAGAAGCTGCTGTTCGTGGGCGCGGTCTGCGTGATCGTCAGCATGTACGGCGGCGGCTTCGCCACCGTGCCGGCCTACCTGGCCGACCTGTTCGGCACGCAGATGGTCGGCGCCATCCACGGCCGCCTGCTCACCGCTTGGGCCACGGCCGGCATCCTGGGCCCGGTGGTGGTCAACTACATGCGCGACTACCAGCTCGGCCTCGGCCTGCCGCGCGAGCAGGTCTACAACCAGACCATGTACATCCTCGTCGGCATGTTGTTCATCGGCCTGGTGTGCAACCTGCTGGTGCGCCCGGTCAATCCCAAGTACTTCATGACCGAGGCCGAGCTGGCCGAGGAAAAGCGCCTGGCGCATGACCGCGCGCAGGCCGTCACGGGCGGCCCGGTCGCGCGTCCCGGCGGGCAGGCCGGCGGCGGCGTGGCCTGGCTGGCGTGGGCCGCCGTGTGCGTGCCGCTGGCCTGGGGTATCTACCGTACGGCGCTGAGCGTCGCGACGTTCTTCCATTGAACGGAGCCGGCGGCCGCCCGTTCAGGGTGTGCCGCCCGGCAGCAGGGCCACGGCGGTGTCGCGCGGCGCGGCGCTCCGGGGTTTGCCGCCGCCTTCCGCCCCGTGGTCGTTCTCCTCCTCCTCTTCTTCTTCCTCCTCTTCACCATCGTCCGCGTCGATGCCGGTCAGCGCCGGCGGCACGCCCGTGCGCGCGCCCCACGCGTAGATGCACAGGGCGATTGCGGCGACCAGCGCAGTGTCCCAGGGATGGGCGACCACGCCGGTCCCGCCGAAGTCTCCCAGGTACGACGCCAGCATGATCAGCACATAGAAGGCGATCAGCCAGAGCGAGCTGCGCACCTGCTGGCGCAGCCCGACCCGCTGGGTCGGCACGGCACGCCAGCACAGCAGGTAGGCCGCGAACATCGCGATCTGCAGGCCGAGCAGCCACGACACCGTCCCCCAGCCAGACCAGTACACGATTAGCGCCGCGACGATGAAGGAGACCGGCCCCAGCAGCGCCAGGCCCTTGACGCGAAACGGCCGGTGCAGCCCGGGCGCATTGCGCCGCAGCGCGGCCACGGTGACCGGGGCAATGGCGTAGCTGAGCACCAGCGCGGCGGACACCACATTGATCATGGCTTCCCATGAGGGGAACGGCAGCGTCCAGAACACCGACAGCGCGAAGGTCAGCCACAGCGCGGGGCGCGGGATGCCGGAGGCGGCGTCGATGCGTGTGAACAGCTTGAAGAACGTGCCGCCGCGCGCCCAGCCGTACACCACGCGCGGCGTGGCGTTCATGTAGATGTTGCCGGTGCCGCTGGGGGAGATGACCGCATCGGACACCACCAGGACGGCCAGCCAGCCGATGCCGAGCGCCAGCGCGATGTCGTGGTAAGGCAGCGCGAAGGCCTTGCCCATGCCGGCCCAGCCCTGCGCCACGGTGGCGGCCGGCACGCCGCCCAGGAAGGCTAGCTGCAGCAGCACGTAGATCAGCGTGGAAAGCAGGACCGAGAGAATCAGCGCGATGGGGATGGTGCGCTGGGGCGAGCGCACTTCGCTGGCCACCGAGATGATCGGCGTGAGGCCGAGATACGCGAAGATGATGCCGCCCGCGGACACCGCGGCCTGGACGCCGGACAGGCCGAACGGCGCGAAGCCGTGCGCCTGCAGGTTGGCCGGCTCGAAATGCGTGAACAGCACCACGATGACCAGCAGCGGCACCAGGAACTTGAATATGCTGATCACGTTGTTGGCGCGCGCGAAGGTCTTGACGCTGTAGTAGTTGAGCGCGAAGAACAGGCACAGCATCAGCAGTTGTACCGTCCAGCCGGCCAGCGTGGGACTGCTCGACCCCGGCTGGCTCAGCCACGGGAACCACGCGGCGGCATACTGGCGCGCGGCCACCACCTCGATCGCGATCAGGCTGGAGAAGGCGATCAGCGTGATCAGTCCCATCAGGTAGCCCAGCAGCGGGCCGTGCGAGAACACCGGGTAGCGGATGATGCCGCCAGCGCGCGGCAGCGCCGCGCCGAGCTCGCAATAGACGATGCCGAGCAGCAGCACGGCGAAGCCGCCCAGCAGCCAGGAAAGGATGCCGGCGGGGCCGGCGATGGCGGATACATGGCTGGCCGCGAACAGCCAGCCGGAACCGAAGATGGCGCCCAGGCCGATAAACGTGAGATCGGTCAGGGAGAGTTGCCGTTTGAACTTGCCTTGCACTGGGGGCATATGGGCTCCTGTGGCATCGGTAAGAAGGGCCGCCGCGCACGCCGGCCGCGGCGGCGCATGCGGGAAGCCGCCGGCGCTGCCGGCGGTGGCGGCGGTGGCGGATTTCGCGGGTTGCCGCTGCCGCGGCGGCGCTCAGAGCCCCACGTCGGGCAGCGCGGGTCGGGTGGCCAGGGCCAGCCCGACCACGGCTTCGACATGCGCGCGCGCCTCCCCCTGCAGTGCCAGGCGCGGCGGGCGCGTGACGGCGCTGCCGCGGCCGGCCAGCGCCTCGCACAGCTTGATGCATTGCACGAGGTCGGGACGCGCGTCCAGGTGCAGCAGCGGCATGAACCAGCGGTACAGCGCCAGCGCCTCGTCATGGCGCCGCTGCATGGCCAGCCGGAACAGCGTCTCGCCTTCCTTCGGGAACGCATTGGACATGCCGGAGACCCAGCCCTCGGCGCCCACGGCGATGCTCTCGAGCACCACGTCGTCGAGCCCGGCAAACAGCACGAAACGGTCGCCCACGGCGTTGCGCAGATCGGTGAAGCGGCGCGTGTCGCCGGACGAGTCCTTGAAGCAGACGATGTTCTCGCAGTCGGCCAGGGAAACCAGGATGTCGGGCGTGATGTCGCTGCGGTAGGCCAGCGGATTGTTGTAGATCATCACCGGCAGGTCGGTGGCGGTGGCGATGCTGCGCAGGTGCGCCGCCGCTTCGTGCGGCTGGGCGGAGTAGACCAGCGCCGGCATCACCATGACGCCGTCCACGCCGGCCCGTGCCGCCTCGGCCACCATGTCGCGCGCGAAGGCCGTGGTCAGCTCGGCGATGCCCGCGATCACGGGCACGCGCCCCCCCGCGGCGTCCCTGGCGGCCTCCATTACCTCGATCTTCTCGCGCGCGCTCAGCGAGGTGTTCTCGCCCACGGTGCCGCACACCACGAGCCCCGATACACCGTCCTCCACCAGGTTGCACATCACCTTGTGGGTCGCCTCGATATCCAGCGTGCAGTCCGCCTCGAACTGCGTGCTGACGGCGGGGAACACACCGCTCCAGTGCGGCTTGCCGCGGGTTGTCTTGCTGCTCATCGTGTCGTCTCCTGTGGTTGGCATGGGAGCGGCGCCATCAGGGCGCCGCCCGGGAATCAGCACACAGGTTCGCAGTTGCGCGCGCTTCCCGCTTGAGGCTTTTTGCCTGGAAGGCCGACGAAATCGGCACATCGGCATGCCGGCACACCGGCACACCGGCACACCGGCACCGCGTCGCGTCGTCAGCCCGATGCCGCCTGCGGGCGGAACTGCCGCGGCGTCAGGCCGGTATGCGCCTTGAACTGCCGGCTGAAGGCGCTGTGATCGGTGTAGCCGCATTCGAGCGCGATCTCGGTGATCGGCATGCCGGTGGACAGCAGTTCGGAGGCACGTTCCAGGCGCACCTTGTGGATCATCTGCCGCGGCGTCAGGTGGAAGATGCGCTTGCAGTAGCGTTCGAGCTGCGCCGCGGACAGGCCGGCCAGGCTGGTCAGCTCGGACAGCAGGATGGGCCGTGCATAGTGTTCGCGGATATAGGTGTCGACCGCCGCCAGGCGCTGGTAGGCCGGGTGCGCTTCGCGCGCGAGCTGCAGGTCGTGGGAGATGCCGGCCATGCCGATGATGCGCCCGCGCTCGTCGTGCACGGGGTGTTTGTAGGTCATGCACCAGCCCGCCTCGCGCGCGGGATAGAGGTGCAGTTCGAGCTGTCCGGAGATGACGTCACCGGTATCGAGCACGTGCCGGTCCTGCTCCATGTAGCGCTGGCCGAGGTAGGCCGGAAAGACCTCGGCCGAGGTCTTTCCGAGCAGCGGATCGACGCGTTTGAACCCGCAGCGCGTGGCCAGCGTCAGGTTGGCGACCAGGTAGCGCGCGGCCCTGTCCTTGATGAAGAACACCACGTTGGGAATCGCGTTGAGCAGCGGCGTGACCAGCGCGATGGCATCGAGCAGCGCATCCATGTCGCGCGGGCGCTGCCTGGCGTTGCCGGCGCAGATGGCAGCCAGGTGCGCGACGTGGGCGGGCGGCAGGCCGCGCAATCCGTCGTCGCTGCCGTCATGGCCATCCTCGCCGGCCTCATCCCGGCGCGGGGACGGCACGGGCCGCCAGGATGCGGCGGCAGCGGAACACATCGAAGGGGAGGGCGGGTGGGGCATGTCGTCTCCTGATGGCGCTTGTGGGTCCAACCATAAACCATGCCGTGCGCGCTCAAGGCGCGCTCGGGCCGTCGTCCAGCATCAAGGTGCCGATGCGCGCGGGCGACAGCGGCGGACGCGGCGCGGGCAACGGCCAGCCGAGCAGCACGCGCGCGGCGCTGGCGCAGATGCGGCCCTGGCAGGCGCCCATGCCGCAGCGGCTCTGCATCCTGGCGTGCCATGCATCGGGCTGCGCCCGGATGGCGCCGAGCGGGACGTCCTCGCAGCGGCACACCAGCGTGTCGGCTTGCGCCGCCTGCCTGTGCGCGGGGTCCAGCACGAAGGTCGCCTGCACCAGCGCGGCGAACCCGCGCCAGTACGCGCGCCGCCGGAACAGCTTGCCCGCACGCGTTGCGTCTGCCGCGGAGGCGTGGCCCGCGATGGCGCCTTCGACCAGGGCCAGCTCGCTGCCGCCGATGCCGGTGCATTCGCCGGCGGCGTAGATCCGGTCCATGCTGGTCCGCTGGAGCGCGTCGACCACAATGGCGTCGGAGCCGGGATCGATCTGGCAGCCCAGCAGCGCGGCAAGGCCGGTGTCGGGCACCAGGCCGAAGCCGCATGCCAGGCGGTCGCACGGCAACTCCACGCGCCGGTCGCCCCGGCGCAGGCGCACCGCGCGCAGGCGGTCGTCGCCGAGCGCGGCTTCCACCAGGACGCCCGTGCGGTAGCGGTGGTCCACCAGCATGCCGGCTTGCAGCGCCTTGCCCGGCCAGCGCCAAAGCGCGCTGCCGAAGCGCAGCACGCGCGCCAGCGGCGCCTGCTCGGCGATGCGCACGACCAGCGCGCCATGGCGGCGGGCGGTCGCCGCGGCGGCAAGCAGCAGCGGGCCGCTGCCGGCGATGACGGTGCGCTCGCCCTGCACGGGCATGCCCGCCTTGATCAGCGCCTGCAGGCCGCCGGCGCCAGTGACGCCGGGCAAGGTCCAGCCGGGAAAGGGCAGCAGCAGCTCGCGCGCGCCGCTGCACAGCACGAGGCTGCGGTAATGCAGCCTCGCGGCCGTGTCGGCCTGCTCCACCAGCAGCGTCCCGGGCGCCGGCGCCGCCACGATACGGCTGCCGGCGAACAGCGTGATGCGTGCGTCGGCCGCCAGCGCGCGGCGCCACGCGCGCGCGCTGGCGGGCAGGGCCGCGCCAGGGCCATCGCGCCAGATCTGGCCGCCGGGCGCGGCGTTGTCGTCGACCAGCGCCACGCTGGCGCCGCTGCGGGCGGCGGCGCGGGCGGCGGCCATGCCGGACGGGCCGGCGCCGGCCACCAGCACGTCGAATTCGCGGCCATGCGCGGCGTGCAGCCTGGACCCGCTCATGGCGTGCGTTCCAGCACCATGCCTTCGCGGCACGGCGTCTGGCATGCCAGGCGCCGCCGGCCGTCGATCGTCATGCGGCATTCCTGGCAACTGCCCATGCCGCAGAACGGCGCGCGCTGCTGGCCGCCACATGCGCGCCGCGCCCACGGCTGCCCGGCATGCGCCAGCGCCGCGGCAGCCGAGATGCCGGCGGGCACGCGCATGGGCTGGCCGTCCAGCCGTATGGTGATCATGGCGCCGGTGCCGGCAACCGTGCTGCGTCTCATGTCTTGTCTCCGGAGGCGGGCCGGGCGGCGCCGGCGGATGCCGGCAGGAACCGGCCCGGCGCGTACGGCAGGGGATCGAACGGCGGCGCGTGCCCGAGCAGCTGGGCCGCGAGCAGCCGCGCGCTGCCCGGCGCCGTGGTCACGCCAAGCCCTTCGTGGCCGGCCGCCAGCCACAGCCCCGGCTGGCCCGGCTGCGCGCCGATGAGCGGCAGGCCGTCAGGGGTGGCCGCGCGCACGCCGGTCCAGCAGCGGATGGCATTCATGTCCGCCAGCCCGGGCAGGTAGCCGGCCGCGCGCCGCAGCATGCGCGCGACGAGGCCGGCGTCCACGGCGGCATCGGCATGGTCGAACTGGCGCGACGAGCCGATCAGCAACTGGCCGGTGGGGCGCGGCTGCACATTGAACGCGACCGAGGTGCCCTCGGACTGGTGGGCGCTGGCGGCATAACCGAGTTCGACCAACTGGTGGCGCACGCGCGCCGGGTAGCGGTCGGTGATCACGAGATGGCCCTTCTTGGCGCGCAGCGGCAGTCCGGGCACCAGTTGCGCGGCGTGGATGCCGTTGGCCACGATGACCGCATCGGCCGTCAGCCGGGTGCCGTCGTCGAGCGTGACCTGGTTCGCCGCCACCGCGCGCACGGTGGCACGCCGGCGGTCGATGCGCGCGCCGCCCTGGGCAAGCAGCCAGGCGGCCGCGGCCGGGGCGTAGACGATGGCGTCCTCCTCCACCTTGAGCGCACCGGCCAGGCCCGGGCGCAGCATCGGCTCCGCGCGCGCCAGTTCGCGCGCGGTCAGCAGCGTGCCCGGGACGCCCCGCGCCCGCAGCGCTGCGCGCCGGCGGGCGGCCTGCGCCAGTTCCTCCTCGTCGGCGGCCAGCCACAGCGTGCCGCAGCGGCGGTAGGCACAGGCCTCGGGCATGCGCGCGGCCAGCACGCGCCAGAGGCCGAGCGACGCCGCGCACAGCGCCTGCTCGGCCGCGTTGTCGTCCATCAGCACGAGGTGGCCCATGCCGGCGTGCGTGGCGCCGCCGCGCTGGTCGTCGAGCACCCGCACGTTCAGGCCATGCGCGGCCAGTTCGGCGGCGCACGCTGCGCCTACGATGCCGGCGCCGATCACGATGGCGTCTGCGCAGTGCAGGGCCCGGCTCACGCCACCAGCCCCCAGCCGAACGGATCGTCGCCGCCGACCAGCAGCGTGCTTTCGGCGCAGACGTGGGCGGTGCCATGGATGGTGGGCACGATGCGGCTCGCTTCTCCGGCTGGCGCATAGTGCGCCACGAAACGGCTGCCGGTGATGCCGGCCTGGCGCCACGGCGCGCCGGGCGCCAGCTTGCCGTCGGCAGCCAGGCAGGCCAGCTTGGCGCTGGTGCCGGTGCCGCACGGGGAGCGGTCGTAGGCGTTGCCCGGGCACAGCACGAAGTTGCGGCTGTCGGCGTCGTCGGCCGGGCCGGGCGGGCCGAACAATTCGATGTGATCGATCGCGGCGTCGCCCTCGGCGCGGATGCCCGCATGCTCCAGGGCCCGGCGCAGCGCGCCGGCGAAGGCGGTCAGGGCGTCCACGTTGTCGTGCGCGATGCGCTGGCCATGGTCCTCGCACAGGAAGAACCAGTTGCCGCCCCAGGCGATATCGCCTGCGACGGTGCCGTGGCCGGGCACCGTCACCGCCACGGCGCGCCGGTAGCGCCATGCCGGCACATTGCGCACGCTGACCGAGCCGTCTTCATGCAGCACGGCATCGACCACGCCCACCGGGGTCTCGATCCGGTGGCGGCCGGGCGCGATCCGGCCCAGGTGCGCCAGCGACGCCACCAGCCCGATGGTGCCGTGGCCGCACATGCCCAGGTAGCCGCTGTTGTTGAAGAAGATCACGCCGGCGCAGGCATCGGCCGAGGCCGGAGCGCACAGCAGCGCGCCGACCACCACGTCGCTGCCGCGCGGCTCCAGCACGGTGGCCGTGCGCCAGCGGTCATGCTCGCCAGCCAGCCGCACGAGGCGATCGGCCATGCTGCCGCCGCCCAGATCGGGGAAGCCGCCAATGACCAGGCGCGTCGGTTCGCCGCCGGTATGGGAGTCGATGACGGTGACCCGGTGCGCGGCACGCGTGGCCGGGGAACGAACGGTAGATAGGGGGGCGAACGGGCCGGGAGCGGACTCGGCCGGAGCGGAAGGCTGGCGCATGGCGGGGCTGGCGGGGGCAGGATGGATGACACTTATAGTGTGGCATCTCAAACCTGACCCGGCTTGTCGTCTTTCCGCGTCGGGACCGACGAAATCGGCATAGTTGCCGAATCCGGCGGCCGCGCTCTCAGATCCCCACGAACTCCGCGAACTCCTCCAGCGGCGCGCGCACGGCACGCAGCTGGTTGGCCGGCGCCCCGGGGTCTTCGTAGCCGATGGCCATGCCGGTAAACAGCATGCGTTCGGCGGGGATCGAGAGAAAGGACGAGATGGTCTGCGGATAGATCGCCCAGCATTCCTGAGCGCAGCTGTGCAGGCCATGCTCGCGCAGCAGCAGCATCACGGTCTGCAGGTACATGCCGAGATCCGACCACTGCGGCGGGCCCATGCGGCGGTCCACGGTGCAGAACAGCGCCAGCGGCGCGCCGAAGAAGGTGAAGTTGTTGGCGAACTGCGCGATGCGCGCGCGCTTGTCCTCGCGCGGAATGCCCAGGCAGCGGTAGAGTTCCTCGCCCACCTGGAAGCGGCGCTCCCGGTAGGGCGAGACCAGCTCTGGCGGATAGATGTCGTACTCCTTGCCCTCGCCGCCGGGCCGGCTGGCGATCAGCTCGCGCATGGTGCCCTTGAGCTCTTCGAGCGGTTCCCCGCCCACCACGTGGATATGCCACGGCTGCAGGTTGCCGCCCGAGGGTGCCCGCGCGGCCTGTTCGAGCACGTCGCGGATGATCTCCGGCGCCACCGGCGCGGGCAGGAAGCCGCGCACGGATTTGCGGGTCTGGACTGCGGTACTGACGTTCACGCTGTGCTCCTGGCGATGCGTTGGGCGTTGTCTCTGGCTCAGATGAAGGGCGGCTCGTTGCCCCAGTCGTAGAAGTCCGGCATGTCCTGCGAGACCCGCTCCGGGAAGTTGGCGGGGCGCTTTTCCAGGAAGGCATCGACGCCTTCCTTGACGTCGGCGGACTGGCCGCGTGACTGGATCGCGCGGCTGTCCAGCCGGTGCGCCTCCATCGGGTGGCTGGCGCCGGCCATGCGCCAGATCAGCTGGCGCGAGATCGCCACCGAGACCGGCGCGGCGTTGTCCGCGATCTCGCGCGCCAGCGCCTGCGCCGCCGGCAGCAGGTCTTCGGGCGCGTGCAGCGAGCGCACCAGGCCGCGATCGAGCGCTTCCTGCGCGCTGAACACGCGGCCGGTGTAGCACCACTCCAGCGCGGTGGAGATCCCCACCACGCGCGACAGGAACCATGACGAAGCCGCCTCCGGCGTGATGCCGCGGCGCGCGAACACGAAGCCGAACTTGGCGTCGGTCGAGGCCAGGCGGATATCCATCGGCAACTGCATGGTCACGCCCACGCCCACCGCCGCGCCATTGACGGCGGCGATGACCGGCTTGAGGCTGCGGAAGATGCGCAGCGAGACGCGCCCGCCGCCGTCGCGGTGCGCGCTGCCCTGGCTGCTGGCGCCGTAGCGCTTCTCGAAATCGAAGGTGGAGCCGCCCGAGGCCAGGTCGGCACCGGCGCAGAAGGCGCGCCCCGAGCCGGTGACGATCACCGCGCGCACATTGTCGTCGGCGTCGGTGGCGTCGAAGGCGGCGATCAGCTCCTCCATCATCTTCGGGGTGAAGGCGTTGAGCCTGTCCGGGCGGTGCAGGGTGATGGTGGCGACACCGGCCTCGACCGCATATTGCAGGGTCTCGAAGCTGGGGGGCAGGGATGCTTGGGATGCGTTGCTCATGGCTGGCCTTGGCTGCTCGAAAGGGTTGGCTGGTAAGGTAGTGCAGAATCATGCGCCTGCAATCGTCGCATCCGACGAGGCCGGCAGTGGACCGGCGCCTTAGACTGGCGCCAGCTTGCCTGGCGGCGGCCGGCATTTGCCGCGCCGGGGCAGGACAGAGAATCGGCAAAGACAAGAAGGAAGACAGGAACATCATGAAGACGCGCATCACCGAATTGCTGGGCACCCGCTATCCCATCATCCAGGGCGGCATGCAATGGGTCGGCTACGCCGAGATGGCCGCCGCGGTATCGAACGCCGGCGGCCTCGGCGTGCTGACCGCGCTGACCCAGCCCACGCCGGAGGCGCTGGACGCAGAGATCCGTCGCTGCCGCGAGCTGACCGACAAGCCGTTTGGCGTCAACCTGACGCTGCTGCCGTCGATCAACCCGCCGCCGTACGCGCGCTACCTCGACGTGATCATCGAAAATGGCATCAAGGTGCTGGAGACCGCCGGCAACAACCCGAAGGAGCACATCGCGCGCGCCAAGGCGGCGGGCATCAAGGTGATCCACAAATGCGTGGCGATCCGCCATGCGCTGTCGGCCGAGCGGCTGGGCGTGGATGCGGTGTCGATCGACGGCTTCGAATGCGCGGGCCATCCCGGCGAAGACGACGTGCCGGGCATGGTCCTGATCCCGCTGGCGGCGCGCCGGCTCGGCATCCCCGTGATCGCCTCGGGTGGTATCGCCGACGGGCGCGGCATGGCGGCGGCGCTGGTGCTGGGTGCAGAGGGCGTGAACATGGGCACGCGCTTCTGCGCCACGCGCGAGGCGCCGATCCACCACAACATCAAGCAGGCCCTGGTGGAAGCCAGCGAGCGCGATACCAACCTGATCTTCCGCACGCTGCACAACACGGCGCGCGTGCTCAAGAACGCCGTCTCGGACGAAGTGGTGACCATCGAGCGCCAGCCGGGCGGCGCGCAGTTCGAGGACGTCAAGCACCTGGTGGCGGGCGTGCGCGGCAAGGCCGCGCTGAACGCCGGCGAGACCGACGGCGGCATCATCAGCGCGGGCCAGTGCGTGGGCCTGATCGACGACATCCCGAGCTGCGAGGAGCTGATCGAGCGCATGGTGGCCGAATGCCGCGAGCAGCTCGGCGTGGCGTCGCGCTTCTTCGCGGCCTGAGGCGGGGCGGTGTCCATGGCAGAAGCCAATGAACCGGGCGCCGGCAGCGCTGGCGCGGACGCGGCGGCGGTGCCGCCGGGATTTGTCGCGCTGCGCGGCGCCAGCGGCTTTCTCGAGCATTTCGGCCAGCTCTACGTGGACCGTGCGCGGCGCGTGGTCGCCATCCGCATCGGGCCGCAGCATCTGAACCCGCTCGGCATCCCGCACGGCGGCATGCTGGCCACGCTGGCCGATACCGCCATCGGGATGATGATGGCGTTGGAGGCAGGGCGCCAGCATCCGGCGGTGACCGCCAACCTCAGCCTCGACTACTTCGATGCCGCGCGCGTGGGCGACTGGGTGGAAGCGCACGTGGCGTTCGACAAGCTCGGCTCGCGGCTGCGCTTCGGCAGTTGCCGCCTGCTGGCGGGCGAGCGCTGCCTGTTGCGCGCCACGGCGATCTTCTCGGTACTGCAGCCGCGCGTCTGACAGCGCGCGCCGGCCGCGCAATCGTCGCTTCCGACGACGCCATGTGCCGGGCAACTGCTCCAGAATCCGCATCAGGATAAACAGGGTTTGCCTGGAACGATAAGAGGAGAGCACATGGCAGAGGCATACATCGTAGCGGCCGCGCGCACCGCGGGCGGGCGCAAGGGCGGCAAGCTCGCGGGCTGGCATCCGGCGGACCTCGCCGCGCAGGTGCTGGACGCGCTGGTCGCGCGCAGCGGCGCCGATCCCGCACTGATCGACGACGTGATCATGGGCTGCGTGGGCCAGGCCGGTGAGCAGGCCGGCAATGTGGCGCGCAACGCCGTGCTGGCTTCGCGCCTGCCCGAAAGCGTGCCCGGCACTTCCGTGGACCGCCAGTGCGGCTCGTCGCAGCAGGCGCTGCATTTCGCCGCACAGGCCGTGATGTCCGGCACCATGGATATCGTCATCGCCGCTGGCGTGGAAAGCATGACGCGCGTGCCGATGGGCCTGCCGTCCTCGCTGCCGTTCAAGAACGGTTTCGGCAGCTCGATGAGCCCGGCCATGCAGGAGCGCTATCCGGGCGTGAAGTTCAGCCAGTTCACCGGCGCCGAGATGATGTCGCGCAAGTACGGCCTCAAGCGCGACGACCTCGACCGCTACGCGCTGGAAAGCCACCGCCGCGCCATCGCCGCCACCCAGGCCGGCCGCTTCAACCAGGAAATCGTGCCGGTCGCCGTGCGCGCCGCCGACGGCAGCGGCAATGGCGAACTGCACACGGTGGACGAAGGCATCCGCTTCGAAGCGAGCCTGGAGTCCATCGGCAGCGTCAAGCTGATCGAGGAGGGTGGCACCGTCACCGCAGCCAGCGCCAGCCAGATCTGCGATGGCGCCGCCGGCCTGATGATCGTCAACGAAGCCGGCCTGAAGAAGCTGGGCGTCAAGCCGCTCGCGCGCATCCATCATATGTCGGTGCTCGGCCACGATCCCGTCATCATGCTCGAGGCGCCGTTGCCCGCCACGCTGCGCGCGCTGGAGAAGGCCGGCATGAAGATCGGCGACATCGACCTGTTCGAGATCAACGAAGCGTTCGCGCCGGTGCCGCTGGCGTGGCTGCAGGCCACGGGTGCCGATCCGGCGCGCATGAACGTGCACGGCGGCGCGATCGCGCTGGGCCACCCGCTGGGCGGTTCTGGCGCGAAGCTGATGACCACGCTGGTGCATGCCCTGCATACGCATGGCAAGCGCTACGGCCTGCAGACCATGTGCGAAGGCGGCGGCATGGCGAATGTGACGATCGTCGAGCGGTTGTAGGAGACGCCACTGAAGACGGTCCCGTGAGACGCGGGACCGTCTTCCGCTCGCCGGTGCGCCACGGAACGTAGTGGCGCAGCGTCTCACGCGGAGTCAGGCAGAAGTTGTTGTGAGGAGTGTTCCACCAGTGGGGTGCTTCGGGCAGCGGCAGATCACACGGTCCCTGGGCCATAAAGTGGCGGATGTACTCGCAGACTTGGGCGACGTAGAGGATACGAGGGTCACTTGGCTCGTTGCTATCGACCCAAATTGACCGTGTTGGTGCCCAAGTTTCCTGCATAGTCCGGGCTAGCACCCTTCGGCTGAAACTGCGTGGAGACTTGCGTGCTTTCATCCATCGCATGGGGCAGCCAATCGCTTGCTGACCGAAACCGATGCCGCCTTCTCTGGATTTCAGCAAACATGGACCGCCGTTGGAAGTCAGGCACGATGATCGCCATCCTCGTCGGCGAAGCCGCACAGCCGGTCGTTCTCCGGCGGAAACTGAGGTTCCGGGTAAGTGAGGATGATGAGTTGGGGGAGCGCCATCACCGGCATGACCAGCAGCACGATGACCAGGTCCACCCAGAGGGTGAGCGGTAGCCACCAGCGGCGCTTTGGATCGGTGAAGGAGGCGAGCACCCAGCGACCGCCGTAACGCAGCAGTACATCGCGCGAGCTGCGTGGTGGCGATTCCACGGTGGGGGGCGGGAGGTTTGGGTCTCCCGCCATATACCGTTGCAACCATGTCCACGTTGATTCATTGTAATAGCCGATATGAGCCCCGATGATGGGAACTTTGACAAGTTCGCGTTCCGTTAGATTTGACGTGTATCCAACAAGATATAGATAGCCCTGGCCTTTGCCTCGATAGTAATCGATGGCCAACAACTCGTCCCAATCGAGAATCCAAAGGGAATCAGGACTTTCATCCGGATACGGGACGAAGTAAATCCTTCGCGCCCTGCGATCGACCCGCACAGTCGAACTGCGATAGCGAAGGCGATAACTCAGCATGCGTGATAAACTAATTATCAATAGATACGCGATCGGGAGTGTCGCGGCGGAACCAAACGGGAGTGGTGAATCCGTGTTTGACTGCAACAGTCCGACACCAATGATCATAAAAGCGCCAAAAATAATAAGCGCCCCCATGTGCCACGATATAGTTGTGTCGTTTCGCTGAAGAGTATCCGCTATCAGCACTATGCAATGTTCGCTCGAACGAAGGGTAGTAATGGTCGGTTTAACACTCGGATCGGGCTCTAGCGGTAGGGTCGTACTTGCCGAGCGAAACAGGCGCCATTTCCGCTGGGCGTTGGCAAACGTAGGCCGCATTGGGGAAGGGGATCGTATCTTCATCTGGACACCTTGACTGGCCTTGAGGGGGAGCCTCATTAGCGATGGACCATGGTTGCTCACCTGCCCCTTACAATTTGTGCATTTCTATCCAAGTGGGTGCTTGCACACCGCCTTAAAGGAAGAGGGGTTAAGGCTGCTTGCGAAAATAGTGATCTGATTTTTTCACTCCTGGCGGTGAGAAATTCTTTCCCCATTTGGGTACTAGGTCTCCATCGTCCTTATGTAGTGAGAGCAGACACTCATGTGGTGAGTACGGTGCGACACCATATTGGTTGATGGTTTTTCCGTCGGAAAATTTAAAAAATAAAATATTTATCTTGTTCCCGATTGCTTTTGTGGTGCACATTATTTTCTGATCTTGCTGGAATCCTTGCCAGGAGATATGATTTTGATCGCGAATATAGGGGTGGTTATTTGCAGGTAATCAGTGATCCTTTCTTGTCTTGACTGTTGGTGGTCTTGGTAAGGGTCACGCAAACGATAATTGGGAAAGATTTTCTGGCGGTGGAGTCGGTAATTCTCATCGCTGAATTTCGGTGTGCTCGAAGTTCTCTTGTCTGGTGCGATGAGCTTATTTTTTGCCGGTCTGATCAAGAATCATTTTCATCTCGTTTGCACGATCGTATATTGCGTTCAGCAGGAAGTTGAGGCTCGTGACTCTCGTGGTGGTGAATTCGCCGGCCACATGCTCCGCTAGGAAGTTGTAGTTGCCATCTCGCCATCTAATCCAGTCGCGCTGTATCTTGTCCATATATTCCCTGTCTTCAGGTGCCAGTGTCTTGGCGACTTTTGAGTAATTTTCATTAAGGCGTTTCTTTTGAAAAGAAATCTCTTTTGTTACGCATTCAGATTGGTCGTTGATTCCCTTGGCATCCTTCGTGCAAGTTGAGAACTCGTTTGAGAAATGTCGGTCTTGAGCGTGAGCGGTGACAGAATAAATATATGAGATTAAATAAATTAATGATATTGTAGATGTAATTTTTAGTGGTCGCATAGTTAATTATTTGGTAATATCGATGCGTCAATGCTGGTTAAATTGGAGGGGGTCAGTTTTCGGATATTTCTTTTAGAATTGATCTTAGTTTATTTGTCGAATTCGTGGATGCGCTGTTCGCTGCGGACTGATGATAGGATGATGTCCCGTTCGAGATTGTTCCATTACTTATGGTCCTTCCATTTGGGGCTGCTATCGATGCCCATTCCTTCGCTGCCGCATACAGTGCATCGTCGATTGTGCCTTTCCCATTTTTTATGAAATCCGACAATGCTCCTCCACCGGCTTTGTCCAGAAGGAACTCGCTAAAAACGCGCTCCTGCATATTGGCGTCGTATTTCTCTGCTCCCGTGAGTGCTATTGATGTTTTCGCTAGTTTCAGGGTTGAKATGGTGGTTTGGTACTTTCCTGTTGCAAAGAGTCTATTGGTGTCAGTTCCAGATGAGGAATCGGTCGAAATGATCTRATCAATGGTTTTTCCCGTTACTGTGCCGGGCGGAGGGCTCATGTATGAATGCCCAACTTTCCCGTCAGGAACATCTTTGGTTCCGCTATTATAAGATTCGTACCCGCCTTCGCCATCAGAAATAATGTCACCGATTTCTCGGATTAATCTTTCCAGTCTGGCGGTGAGGCCTGAGAAGTTCCCGGCCAGCGCTACTGGATGAATATGAAACACGAACGGATCCGTGGGGAATCTCTCCACTTTTCCCGCTACATCGTCCCACCACATCAGCTTGGCAATGCGCGCCTTCTCGCTCTGCCAGGCGGGCTGAGCGGAGGGCGGCACGTTCTTGTCCCAGGCGTTCCAACTCGCCGGGTCGGCCTTCCACTCGCTCGGATAGCGAATGATCAGGCGTGATAGTTCGCCGAGCTTGCAGCGGCTGCGCTGGGCCGCCTGCAGTTCGCCTAGTGTCAGCCGGTGATCGGGGGTGGTATCGAGGCTGGCAAAGACCTTGCGCATGGGTTCGTCGAGCTGGGCGTCGTTGAGGGCCAACTCGCCGCCCTGAAACGCGGTCATCTGGTCGAGGGTGGTGAAGATGTTGCCGTAGCCTTCGCCCTTGGGCTTGGATTCAATGAGTTGGAAGTCCACCCATTCGTGCGGCGAGTGCAGGCTGACGCCGGCGTGGCCGGCTTCCCCGGCCCAGCCGATAGCGGTGGTGGTGTCGTCGCTGATCTGCACTTGCCACCAGCGCTTGCCGGCTTCGTCCATGGCATAGACGGTCGGTGGCTGGCTGGGGTCGCGCGTGAGCGGCCTGGCCTGCTCCAATACTGTCGTGTCGAAGCGTTGAGGATACGGGCCGTTGGCGGGACCATTGTCGACAAAGGTCAGTGGAAAGCTTGACCAGCCCTGTGCAAGGTCGGCCACCAGCAACTTGCCTTTTTCCAAGGCGTATAGGGCATTGAATGCCTGTTTTGTCATCCAGACCGGTTCGCTGCTGGCTGCGGCAAGCAGAATGCCCCGAAAGAGCGTGGCCCCCTGCTTGCCGGCGGTGCCCTGTTTCGGTGGGCGGACGATATCTTTCGCCGCGTAAGGCGTGCCATTGCTGTGGCGGAACAGCTTCGCGTCCGTCGCCCCTTTGGGCAGTGCATCCCCGGTCCCCTTGGCCCCCTTGGGCAGTACCGGCTTGCGCTCGATCCATTGCATGGTCTGGATCGGTTTGACCTTCACGTAGAGGGCATCCTCATGCGGGGTACCGTCCAGTTCCACCACGGTGTTGGCGGYCAGTAAGCCGGCCTGGGGTTCGGCGAGTGCAACATTGCGCAGCTTGGCGTTCGGCGCGATACGCAGCAGTGTCTTCTCCTGCAATTTGGCCGACGCCGCAGCCGCCCGGCTCTTGTCGAGGAAGCTTCTCAATTCGGGGCCGACAATGATCTCGTGATGCAGAATTACCCTGTCCTGGCCAGGGTCCTTGATTCGCCGGTATTCGCCCAGGTGGCCGAGCAAAGCGCCGGCCTTGATGGCGATGGCGGACGCGGGCGTGACCACGCTGTCGAAGGCCTCGGGGGCCTTGCCCTGGGCCTCCAGGTACGCGAGCAGCACCCAACCCTGTGCGGCCCCGGCCAATGGCTCCAGCTGTGCCGTGGACGGCGGGGCGATCTTGCCCTCCAGCACACTGCTGATCTTGACCCAGTGCTTGTCCGCGCTGCGTTGGGCGGCGGTAATGCGAGCGCCACGGGGCAGGATGCCGAGGACGACGCCCTTGGGATTCGGCTGCGAACAGATGCGCACCCCCACGACTACCGGATCGGTTGCGCTGGTCGCGGTGGACTGTTTGGGGCTTCCTTGCTTGTCTTTCTGGGGGGACGCTTGTTTGTCGCTCGCTTTCTGCGTTACGCGGTAGGCCGTTGCCGGCCAGTAGTCGGGACGCTTGACCCTGGCGCCCAGTCGCTCGTAGTCATTGAACGAGCGCAGGTGCATGGCCAGGCAGAAGTAGGTCAGCGTGTTGCCGGCCGGGTATTCGAGGGTGTGGCGGGTGAGGACGAAGCCGGTGCTGAATGGCGTCTGCGCTGAACCGTTGGTCATGGGCACTTTCGGCATGCCGGGGACGGTGGGATAGTCGCGGTTGACTTGGTAGGCAATGACATCGCCCTTGGCAATGGCGCCCATGCCTTCGTCAAGCGACAGCGTGTTGGCCATCGCCTGCACGTAGTGAATGCCGCAATGCACGCCGGAGGGCCCCAGCGGGTAGAAGCCGTTGTCGGCAAGGCTGAGCGCCTTGTAGTAGAGCGCGGCGTCGCGCACCTCCTTGCCGGCTTTGTTTTTGAACGGAAACTTGAATATTGGGAACGAAGGCATAGTTACTCCGTGCGCTTACGCATCGCCCGAGAAGGAGAGGAAGATCTGTTCGTAGCGGGCAGCCAGGCCGTGGGCCTTGAGTACGTTCTGGAGGATCTCGGCTACGGAGAGGGTCTGGAAGATGCGCCAGTCGGAGGACAGGCGCAGGCGGGCGAGGGCGGGTTCGACCACGGCGCGGTAGCGCGTGCGGCGAAAGCCGGTGTCGCCTTGCTCGAAGCTGCTGACCAGCCCATGGACATGGCGCACCGGTTCGTCGCCACGCCAGAGGGTGAGCAGGGCGGGCCGGTCGGGATGGTAGCGAAGTCGAGGTCGGGGTCGGCCAACTGCACGTCGAGGTGGAAGGTCTCGGAGAGGGCTTCGTCGAGATCGAACGCGATGACCTCAAAGTCCACCCCGCCGACGACGGCGAAGGTGAAGCGCAGGTCGGATTGGCGTGCCATGCTATCTCCATTACGTCTTTGCGACGTGCTTGCGATCTGGGCGCCGACCAGGACGCACGGCCCAGCGGTGCGCGTTGGCCAATAGCTGCTCGCGGATGTCTGGCGGGTAGTTGTCGGCAGTGGACAAGGCGGGTATGGGCTTG
>NZ_JBFTNF010000076.1:0-42881 GCF_056397345.1 Cupriavidus sp. 05N38 | reverse complement strand
CCGCTATCAAGCGCCCACACTTATCGGTTGTTTGTTTGTTAAAGAACTTGCCGCGATTCGCTTTGCTTACCGCGTCGCTGCTTTGTTGTCAGCAGCAGAGAAACGAGATTATGAAGAACTTTCTACGTTTCGTCAACAGGTTTCGCAATCTTTTTTTGCTCCGGTTCGCCGCGCTATCCGCACCGCCAACCTCACCCGTTCACCCCGCAACCCTTGTCCCGTCTGCTTTGCAGCCGCGCTTCGTGTTGCGAGGGAGCGAATATTAAGGTCCCGACTCCGCCTTGGCAACCGTTTTGTCACAGAATCATGAGTGGCATCCGCGATCGCGGGAAGCAAGCCTTTGATATTCAAAGGAAATATGGCTTTTCAGAAAGTCGCGGAGAAAGGAATACCCAATTGAGTTACTCGGGTATTTCCCTATCAAGTTTTTAGCGATGGCGGAACTCGGGTGCTCGTTTCTCCACAAACGCCGCCATTCCCTCCTTCTGGTCGTCCGTCGCAAAGGTCGAATGGAACAGGCGCCGTTCCAGATGCACGCCTTCGCTCAGGCTGGTTTCGTAGGCGGCGTTGATCGACTCCTTGATCATCATGACGACAGGCAGGGAAAAGCCGGCAATCGTCTCCGCCGCGCTCACGGCTTCATCCAGCAGCTTGTCGGCAGCAACCACGCGCGACACCAGGCCTGCGCGCTCGGCTTCGGCCGCATCCATCATGCGCGAGGTCAGGCACAGGTCCATGGCCTTGGCCTTGGAGACGGCGCGCGGCAGGCGCTGCGTGCCTCCGGCGCCCGGCATGGTGCCCAGCTTGACTTCCGGCTGGCCGAAGCGGGCGCTGTCCGCCGCGATGATGATGTCGCACATCATTGCCAGCTCGCAGCCGCCGCCCAGCGCGTAGCCGGCCACCGCGGCAATCACCGGCTTGCGGATGCGGCGGATGGTTTCCCAGTTGCGCGTGATGTAGTCGCCCTTGTACACATCCATATAGGAGTACTTGGCCATCATGCCGATATCGGCACCGGCGGCGAAGGCTCGCTCGCTGCCGGTGATGACGATGCTGCCGATGGCGTCATCGGCGTCGAACGCCAGCAGGGCGGCACCCACTTCGTCCATCAGGGCATCGTTGAGCGCGTTGAGCGCCTTCGGCCGGTTCAGGGTCACCAAGCCCACGCGTCCGCGCGTCTCCACCAGAATGTTCTCGTACGGCATGTGTTCTCCTCTTTGGATATGGATCGGGATGGGGATATATCAGTCGTCCGCGAGACGATACTCGCTCCGGGAATCGCTGGCTATACGGCGCGCGGGCCATGCTGGCACCTGCCGGCCGCTGAGGCACGCTCGCCCGATCGCTTCGAGCGGAGCCGGAAATGGCCAACCCGTTTGCCCCAGATCGTGGCGCCGCCGCCTCAGCGTGGGTGCGGCAGATCCCTCTATATAGAAGAGGAACCGCGGCCGCGTGCCGGGTACCGGGATCCGCGCCATCGGCCCCGATCCGCGATCGCACCGCGGCCAGGACTACCAGCCACCATCAAGGCAGGAGACAAAGATGCCAGATACGCCCCCTCAGGCCAGCCTGACTTCCGGCCCGGTATTGCTAGCCTGGCATGGCCAGGTCGCAGTGATCACCCTCAATCGTCCCGACAAGCTCAATGCCTTCACGCGCGAGATGCATGGCGTGCTCCAGCAGGCGCTCGACCATGTCGAGGCCGGCGGTGCCCGCGCCCTCCTGCTGACGGGGTCCGGCCGCGGCTTCTGCGCCGGGCAGGACCTGGCCGACCTGGACTTCACCCCGGGCGCCATGACTGACCTGGGCGAGTTGATCGATGTCTGGTTCAACCGGCTGATCCGCCGCCTGCATAAGCTGCCCTTGCCGGTGATTGCCGCCGTCAACGGTACCGCCGCCGGCGCCGGCGCCAACCTGGCGCTGGCCTGCGACATGGTGCTGGCGGCGCGCTCGGCCAGTTTTATCCAGGCCTTCGTCAAGATCGGCCTGGTGCCGGATTCCGGCGGCACCTGGCTGCTGCCCAAGCGCATCGGCATGGCGCGCGCCATGGGCCTGGCCATGACCGGCGACAAGCTCAGCGCCGACGAGGCCGAAAAATGGGGCTTGATCTGGGAGGTCATGGACGATCCCTTGCTGCCCGAGCAGGCGCTGGCGCTGGCCACCCACCTGGCGGCGCAACCCACGCGCGCGCTGGCGGCCATCAAGCAGGCCATGCACGCCGGGGCGACGCAGGGGCTCGATGCCCAGCTGGACCTCGAGCGCGACCTGCAGCGCGAGCTCGGCGCCTCGCACGACTACGCGGAAGGCGTGAACGCCTTCCTGGAAAAGCGCGCGCCCCGCTTCAGCGGGCGCTAGCACCACGGCTTTCGTCCCCCGCCCCACCAGGAGACCAGCTTGACCCAGCTTCCCCAGACTCCCCAGGCCCTCGCCGAAGCGGCCGCCGCCAGCATGTACGAAGCCGATGCCTGCAGCCGCTGGCTCGGCATCACCCTCGAAGCCGTGCGCCCCGGCTATGCGCGCCTGTCCATGCCGGTGCGGCAGGAGTTCCTCAACGGCCATGGCATCTGCCACGGCGGCCTGATGTTCACGCTGGCCGACTCGACCTTCGCCTTCGCCTGCAACAGCCACAATATCAATACGGTCGCGGCCGGCTGCAGCATCGAGTTCCTCAAACCCGTGCAGGGCGGCGACCTGCTGACGGCCGAGGCTACCGAGCAGGTCCTGTCCGGGCGGCATGGCATCTACGATATCCGCGTCACCAACCGCGCCGGCGAGACGGTGGCGATGTTCCGCGGCAAATCCGCCCAGATCAAGGGGCACGTGGTCGCCCCGCCCGGGCCCGCGCGGTAAGCTCCCTATCCGTACGCATACCAATCGAACGCATACCAGTCGAACGCAAGCCAGAAACATAAGCCCCGCGCAGGAGACAATATGAGCACGCGCCTCACAGATCTGCCGCTAGAGCCGATCGAGACCGCCAGCCGCGACGCATTGCAGGCCTTGCAGCTTGAACGGCTGAAATGGTCGCTCAACCACGCCTACGGGAATTCGCCGGTCTACCGGCGCAAGTTCGACGAGGCCGGCGTGCATCCGGACCAGTTGCGCACGCTGGCCGACCTTGCCCGCTTTCCGTTCACCTCCAAGCAAGACCTGCGCGACAACTATCCGTTCGGCATGTTCGCCGTGCCGCAGGACCGCATCGCGCGCATCCATGCCTCGTCGGGCACCACCGGCAAGCCGACCGTGGTGGGCTACACGCTCCGCGACATCGAGACCTGGGCCACGGTGGTGGCGCGCTCGATCCGCGCGGCCGGCGCGCGGCGCGGCGACAAGGTGCACATCAGCTACGGCTATGGCCTGTTTACCGGCGGGCTCGGCGCGCATTACGGCGTGGAGAAGGCCGGGCTCACCGCGATTCCCTTCGGCGGCGGCCAGACCGAGCGCCAGGTGCAGCTGATCCAGGATTTCAAGCCCGAGGTGATCATGGTCACGCCCAGCTATATGCTGGCCATCGCCGACGAGTTCGAGCGCCAGGGCATCGATCCGGCCTCCACCTCGCTGCGCGTGGGCATTTTCGGCGCCGAGCCGTGGACGCCGGAAATGCGCCTGGCCATCGAGAAGCGCATGGGCATCTCGGCTGTGGATATCTACGGGCTGTCCGAAGTGATGGGCCCGGGCGTGGCCAGCGAATGCGCCGAGACCAAGGACGGCCCGACCATCTGGGAAGACCATTTCTATCCCGAGGTGATCGACCCGGACACCGGCGCAGTGTTGCCCGACRGCGAATTCGGCGAACTGGTCTTCACCACGCTGAGCAAGGAAGCGCTGCCGATCGTGCGCTACCGTACCCGCGACCTGACCCGGCTGCTGCCCGGCACCGCCCGCGCCGCCTTCCGCCGCATGGAGAAGGTCACCGGCCGCTCGGACGACATGATGATCATCCGCGGCGTCAATGTGTTTCCCTCCCAGATCGAGGAGATGATCCTCAAGCACCCTGAGCTGGCGCCGCATTACCAGTGCGTGCTGACCAGGGACGGCCATCTCGACGTGCTGACCGTGCGCGTGGAATGCGCACACGGCGTGGAGCCTGGCGCCACGCAGCAGGCCAGTGCGCAGCTGACCTACGACATCAAGGCATATATCGGGGTGACCGTGGGCATCGAGATCCTGCCCGCGGGCGGCGTGGAACGCTCGGTGGGCAAGGCGCGCCGCATCGTCGACCAGCGCCCGCGCTGACGAGGCAGCCCGGCCCGCGGCGGGCCGGGCGTACTCGCGTCAGCTGCGCGGCATCAGCACCCACATGCGCCCGCCCTGCTTCATGCGGCCGGCCGCTTCGCCCGCCGCATCGCCGGCGCCCCAGAAAAAGTCCGCGCGCACTCCGCCCTTGATGGCCGATCCCGTATCCTGCGCGAACATCAGGCGCTGGATCGGTTCGGCCGACAGCGGCCTGGTGGTGGAGAGGAAGACCGGCACCCCCAGCGGGATCGTGGCCGGGTCGACCGCGATCGAGCGCTCGGCCGTCAGCGGCACCCCCAGCGCGCCGACCGGGCCTTCATTGGTCGGCGGCAGCTCACGGAAGAACACGAAGCGCGGATTGACGTTGAGCATTTCCTCGACGCGGCCCGGATTGGCGCGCGCCCAGCCCTTGATGCCCTGCATGGTGGCCTGCGCGGGCGTGATCTCGCCGCGATCCAGCAGCCACTTGCCGAAGGAGCGGAACGGCTGGTCGTTGGTGCCGCCGAAGCCCACGCGCATCACGGTGCCATCTGCCAGGCGGATGCGGCCCGAGCCCTGGATCTGCAGGAAGGCGGCCTCCACGGCGTCGTCCACCCACGCCAGTTCCTGCCCGCGCAGCGCCGGGTTCTGCAGCAGTTCGCCGCGCGCCGGCAGCGGCCGGTTGCCCCATTGCGGCGGCTTGCGGTAGAGCGGGACCTGGTACTGGCCCTGGCGCGTGCGCGAACCGTGCAGGATGGGTTCGTAGTAGCCGGTGATCAGGCCGCTGTCGGTGCCGTCGCCGTTGACCACGCGGAACGGCTGGAAGTTGGACTCGAAGTAGGCGCGCATGGCGCCCAGGTCGCCGGCGTCGACCATCAGGCCGATCGCGCAGACGCGGTTCCACTCGGCGCGCTTCTTCAGTGCCTGGCAGCTGGCCTGCAGCGCCGGCCACGCGGCGCGCACGTCGTCCTGGCCCCAGCCGCCGATTTCGGCCCAGCTGGCCGCCTGCAGTTGCCCCTTCTGCGCGGAGGCGGCCGGCGGCGTCACGGGCTGCGTGCCAGGGCCTTCGATGCGCGGCGGCGGGCCGCTCATGCAACCGGCCAGCAGCGCAGCCGCGGCGGACAGCCCGAGCCAGCCGAGCCGGCGGGCCCCTGCGGCGCCGCGCGAAGCGCGCGCGGGAGGAATGGGTAAGCGGAAAAAGGAATCCAGGTATGCCATCTTGATTGGGTGAGTACGCGGAGACAGGCGGCCGGTCGCATCTGCGGATGCCCTACAATGCCCAGCGTCGCCTCCACGTGGTCCTGTCATGAGCAAGTTTTTCGAAGCCCATCCCATGCTGCTGTTCGCCCTCGAGGCCGGAGTGGCGCTCTTCTTGCTGATCTTCATCGTGGTCTGGACCATGGGCACGGCGAAGAAGAACCCCCGCCCCACCCGCGCGCCGGACGATCACCCTTCGCGCGCCGGCCAGGGCGACAGCCAGTCCGGCGCCCACGCCCGACAGGATCAGGACAGCACGCCAGGCCGCTAGGTTTCGCACCGCGCGGGCGGAAGGCCGCTCTCAGTGGAGCATGCGCGGCAGTACCAGCGCGAACTCCGGGATCGGCACCTCGAAGCGATGGCCATCCTCGGCCACGCAGAAATACTCGCCCTTCATCGAGCCGATCGGCGTCGAGATCGTGGCCCAGCTGGTGTACTCGAAATGCTCGCCCGGCTTGAGCAGCGGCTGGTGGCCCACCACGCCGAGGCCCGCCACTTCCTGCGTGCCGTTGTCGCTATCGGTGATCACCCAGTGGCGAGAGATCAGCTGCGCGGCCACCTCGCCGGTGTTGTGGATGGTGATGGTATAGGCGAAGGCGTGGCGCCCGCGCTCGGGGTCGGACTGATCGGCCAGGTACTGGGTACGCACGGCCACGGAAAACGCGTATTCGCTCATTGTCGGCACATCACGGCGGGCTAAGGTAGGCGCATTGTGCGGCAAGGCCGGGGGGGCGGCAAGCCGGGCCCCGCCGGCAGGAGGGCCGGCGGCGGGGCCGCCCGGCAGCGAAACCCCGCCCGGGAAGGGTAAAATAGCGGACTTCGCGCTGGAATTGCGCTGAACGCACCCCACGAGCCCGCCGCCATGAGCACCCCCGACTACCGCATCGCCCCGTCCATCCTGTCCGCCGATTTCGCCCGCCTGGGCGAAGAAGTCAAACGCGTGACCGCGGACGGCGCCGACTGGATCCACTTCGACGTGATGGACAACCATTACGTGCCGAACCTGACCATTGGCCCGCTGGTGTGCGAGGCAATCCGTCCGCACGTGACGGCGCCCATCGACGTGCACCTGATGGTGCGCCCGGTGGACCGCATCGTCCCGGATTTCGCCAAGGCCGGCGCCAACATCATCACCTTCCACCCGGAAGCCAGCGAGCACGTCGACCGCACCCTGGCGCTGATCCGCGACCACGGCTGCCAGGCCGGCCTGGTATTCAACCCGGGCACGCCGCTGAACTACCTGGACCACGTCATGGACCGCCTCGACGTGATCCTGCTGATGTCGGTCAATCCCGGCTTTGGCGGCCAGTCCTTCATCCCCGAGACGCTCAACAAGCTGCGCGCGGTGCGCCGGCGCATCGACGAATACGCGGAGCGCAGCGGACGGCGCATCCTGCTGGAAGTGGACGGCGGCGTGAAGGTGGACAACATCGCCGAGATCGCCGCGGCCGGGGCCGATACCTTCGTGGCCGGCTCGGCCGTGTTCGGCAAGCCGGACGCCGACGGCGGCTACAAGGGCGTGCTGGGCGCCCTGCGCGCCGAACTGGCCAAGGCCGGCAAGGCAGGCCAATGAGCGCGGCCCGGCTCAAGCGCACCGACTGGCACGGCATCCGCGCCGTCATCGTCGACCTGGACGGCACCATGGTCGACACCGCGGGCGACTTCCATGCCGCGGTCAATGCGATGCTGAGCGCGCTGGTGCGCCTGCACCCGCAGCTCCGCCCCGCGGCGCCGCTGSGCCGGGAAGAAATCGTCAGCTTCGTCGGCAAGGGCTCGGAAAACCTGATCCGGCGCGTGCTCGACGCGCGCTTCCCGCCGGCCCACGCCAATGGCATGTTCGCCGATGCGCTGGCCCTGTACGACCGCGAGTACCTGCGCATCAACGGCCAGTTCTCGCAGGTCTACGCCGGCGTGGGCGAGGGGCTGGCAGCGCTGAAGGCGGCCGGCCTGCGCCTGGCCTGCGTGACCAACAAGCCACACAACTTCACCGAGCCGCTGCTGGCCAAGACCGGCCTGGCGCGCTTTTTCGAACTGGTCTACGGCGGCGACGCCTTCGCCCTGCGCAAGCCCGACCCGCTGCCGCTGCTCAAGGTGGCCGATGCATTCCGGCTCGAGCCGGCCGAGATTGCCGCCATCGGCGACTCGGAGAATGATGCCCAGGCGGCACGCGCGGCCGGCATGGGTGTGCTGCTGGTGCCCTATGGCTACAACCATGGCAATCCTGTACAAGGCGTCGACGCCGATGGTATAGTCGATTCCATTGCCCAGGCTGCAGAGGTGTTTGCAGCACACCGGGCATGATCCCCGCGGCCCGAGGCACCACCCGAACCGCCGCATCCAAACCGTAAATCGCTGAACACGATTTCATGTTTCTGAACCGCAAACGCATCTCTTCTGGCAGTGATCGGCAGGCCTGGCCCTGGCGTCGCTGGCGCGCCTCCCAACAGGCGTAAAGTGCGTTCGCGAGTCTCCTGACCGCCCCCGTTTTCCTGCATCGCCGCGGTACCGGCCGATGCACTAAGATGGAACGGGGCCGGCCAGGCCGGCAGGTTGCCGGACCTTCACAGAATTTCCAGCCGCCCGACATCCCAGGCATTGCGCCTGCTGTCACCCGAACGCGCTGCACGCCCACCCCGGCCGTGCGCGGACTGCTGTCCGTGCCAGGTCCTTCCCCGGGGCGGGTCTGACGACCTTCCAGCCCCAAACTGCCGACACCGCGGCCGAGCGCACAGCCCAGGGCACCCGCGCCGCCGCACAAGAGGATCGACATGACCGAACTGGAATTCAAATCGCTGGCAGAGCAGGGCTACAACCGCATCCCCCTGATCGCGGAAGCCTTCGCCGACCTGGAAACGCCGCTGTCGCTGTATCTCAAGCTGGCGCAGTCGCAAACGCGCGGGGTCAACACCTTCCTGCTCGAATCGGTGGTGGGCGGCGAGCGCTTCGGCCGCTACTCCTTCATCGGCCTGCACGCCCGCACGCTGCTGCGCGCCTCCGGCATGCGCACCGAGGTGGTCACCGACGGCCGCGTGGTGGAAACCCACGAGGGCAACCCGCTCGACTTCATCGCCGATTTCGAGAAGCGTTTCAAGGTGGCGTTGCGCCCGGGGCTGCCGCGTTTCTGCGGCGGCCTGGCCGGCTACTTCGGCTACGACGCGGTGCGCTACATCGAGAAGAAGCTGGCCAGCACACAAAAGCCGGACGACCTCAACCTGCCCGACATCCAGCTGCTGCTGTGCGAAGAGCTGGCCGTGATCGACAACCTCTCGGGCAAGCTCTACCTGATCGTCTACGCCGACCCGACCACGCCCGAGGCCTATGCCCGCGCCCGCCAGCGCCTGCGCGAGCTGCGCATGAAGCTGCGCCAGCCGGTGGATGTGCCGATCACCAGCCCCTCGGTGCAGACCGACGTCTACCGCGAATTCGACAAGGCCGACTACCTCACCGCCGTGCACAAGGCCAAGGAGTACATCATGGCCGGCGACATGATGCAGGTGCAGATCGGCCAGCGCCTGGTCAAGCCGTACCGCGACTCGCCGCTGACGCTGTACCGCGCGCTGCGCTCGCTGAACCCGTCGCCGTACATGTATTTCTACAACTTCGGCGACTTCCAGATCGTGGGCGCGTCGCCCGAGATCCTGGTGCGCCAGGAAAGCCGCCGCACCGGTACCAACGGCGAGCAGCGCGAAGACCATATCGTCACCATTCGCCCGCTGGCCGGCACCCGCCCGCGCGGCAACACGCCGGAGAAGGACGCGCAGCTGGCCACCGAACTGCTGAACGATCCCAAGGAAATCGCCGAGCACGTGATGCTGATCGACCTGGCGCGCAACGATATCGGCCGCATCGCCGAGATCGGCTCGGTCAAGGTCACCGACCAGATGGTGATCGAGAAATACTCGCACGTGCAACACATCGTCAGTTCGGTGGAAGGCACGCTCAAGCCCGGCATGAGCAACCTCGACGTGCTGCGCGCCACCTTCCCGGCCGGCACGCTCTCCGGCGCGCCCAAGGTGCACGCGATGGAAATCATCGACGAGCTGGAGCCGCGCAAGCGCGGCATCTACGGCGGCGCGGTGGGCTACCTGTCCTTCGGCGGCGAGATGGACCTGGCCATCGCTATCCGCACCGGCATCGTCAAGGACGGCAACCTGTATGTGCAGGCCGCCGCCGGCATCGTCGCCGACTCCGACCCCGAAGCCGAATGGAGGGAAACCGAAGCCAAGGCGCGCGCCGTGATCCGCGCCGCCGAGCAGGTCCAGGACGGACTGGACTCGGATATCTGACGGTTTCGACACGGCGGGCCGCGGCGGGCCCGCAGAGGCCGCAGAGGGCAGGACCCCGGCACCGGCGTCCTGCCCCTGCCGCGCTACATCCCCCAGCGCAGCGCCGGCGTATGCACCGGGCTGTCCCAGTGGTGCAGCATCTCGTCGTCAGGCACGCATAGCGTGACAGACGCGCCCGCCATCTCGAGCGAAGTCGTCAGGGCGCCGACCAGCGCCCGCCCGACCCGCAGGTCCCGCTGCTGCAGCCACAGGCGCGTCGAGTTGAAGAGCAGGTATAGCTCGCTCAGCGGCGTACCACCCAGGCCGTTTACGAGCACCAGCAACTCGGTGCCAGCCGGCGGCCGGAGGTCGTCGACGATCGCCGTGAGCAACTCGCCCGCAATGGTATCGGCCGATGCGAACCTGGCGCGGCGCCTGCCCGGCTCGCCGTGAATGCCGACGCCGACCTCGATCTCGTCCTCGCCGATCTTGAACGTGGGCGTACCCGCCGCCGGCACGGTGCAGCTCGTGAACGCCACGCCCATGGTCGCCGTGCGCTTGTTGATGCGGTCGCCGAACGCCTTGCATTGCTCGAGGCTGGCGCCGCCTTCGGCCATGCTGCCGACCATCTTCTCGACGATCACCGTGCCCGCCACGCCGCGCCGCCCGGTCGTGTAGCTCGAGTTCTCGACCGCGACGTCGTCGTTGATCAGCACCATCTCGTTGGGCACTTCCGACATCTCCGCGGCCATCTCGAAGTTCATCACGTCGCCGGAATAATTCTTCACGATGAACAGGACCCCGGCGCCGGTATCGACCGCCTTGGCCGCGGCCATCATCTGGTCCGGCGTGGGCGAAGTGAAAATCTGCCCGGGGCAGGCGGCGTCCAGCATGCCGTAGCCGACGAAGCCGCTGTGCAGCGGCTCGTGCCCCGCGCCGCCGCCGGACACCAGCGCGACCTTCCCTGGCTTCAGGGCCTGGCGCCGCACGAACACCGGTTCGGTATTGAGCGCGACCAGCTCGCCGTGCGCGGCGGCGAACCCGGCCAGGCTCTCGGTCAGAAAATCGTCGACGTGATTGATGAATTTTTTCATGGTCTCTACTCCTTGCCGTCGATCGATTGAGCCAGTCGTTCGCACACCGCCTTGATCATGAGCTGGCTGGAGCGCGCGCCGGGGTCCAGGTGGCCGCGCGAGCGCTCGCCGAGGAACGATGCGCGGCCCTTGGTGGCGACCATGTCGCGGGTGGCCAGCATGCCCTGCTCCGCCACGCGCGGCAGTTCGTCGAGCACGGTGCGGGCGGACGCGCCCGCCGCGGCGAGCTCCTCGCCGCGCATCGCCACGGGAATCAGCACATCCATCATGGTCTTGCTGCCCACGCCGGTCTTCCCGCGCAGGCCGACCGCGTCGACACCGGCGGCGTAGATGCGCGCGAACCCCGCGACATCCATGGCCTGCGCGGGCACCGCCTTCGCCATGCCGCTGAGCAGCGAATAGAACAGCGGACCGGCCGATCCGCCGACCGTGGACAACACCTTGGCCGCGGCGAGTTCCAGCGCCGCCCCGGGTGCCGCCGCCTCGATCTCCGCGCGCAGCGAGCGCAGCGCCTCCATGCCGCGCAGCAGGTTGAAGATATGGTCGCCGTCGCCGATCTGCTGGTCGAGCAACGCGATCTCGTCCATGTTCTCTCGCAACGCCGCATGCGCTGCGTCGATGCATGCCATGACCGTCTTGCCGTTCATGTCGGGATCCTCCTGCCGTCGGAGCGGAAATATAAGAGGCTGCGTGCTGGCAGCGAAACGCCAACGGATTGCCCGAGGCTGAAATTGCGCTCGCCCACGCTGGTCGCGACCACGGTCGTGCCTTGGTGATCCAGGATCAACAGGTGCCGCAACGGCGACCGCTGGGCCGCGCTCAGCGACGCCGGGTTGCCGTAGACCTCGCGCGGCGTGCCGATCTGCACCAGGCGGCCGTGCTCCAGGATGCCGATGCGGTCGGCCAGCGTGGTGGCCTCGACCTGGTCGTGCGTGACGTAGAGGATGGTCGCGCCGATGGTGCGGTGCAGGCGCTTGAGCTCGATACGCAGTTCCTCGCGCAGCTTCGCATCGAGCGAAGACAGCGGCTCGTCCATCAGGAACACGCGGGGTTCGCGCACCAGCGCGCGCCCGATGGCCACGCGCTGCATCTCGCCGCCCGACAGGTGCGTTGCCATATTGTCGAGCTTGGAGCCGATATGCAGCATCTCCGCCACCGCCTGCACGCGCGCGCGGATCTGCGCCTCGCCGGTGCGCCGGCGCGGCGCGCGCAGCGGGAAAGCCAGGTTGCCGAACACCGTCAGGTGCGGATACAGCGAGTATTGCTGGAAAATGAACGCCACATCGCGATCGGACGGGTGCACGCCGGTGGCCACCTCGCCGTCGATCAGCACATCGCCGGCATCGGGCCGCTCCAGCCCCGCGATCAGGCGCAGCGTGGTGGTCTTGCCGGCACCGCTCGGCCCCAGCAGCACGACGAACTCGCCGTCCTTCACGTCGATCGAAAGATCGTCGACCGCGCTCACGTCGCCAAAGTGCTTCGACACATTGCGCAACTGGATTTCAGCCATGCCGGTCTCCCGCCTGCGTCGCGCCGGGCAGCAGGCGCCCCGACGCCTCGTCGTAAAGCAGCGTGCGCTCCTTGCGGAACGACAGGCCGACCGGCGCGCCCGCCGCCAGGCCTTCGTCCTTGCCGACCCGCGCGCGCACCACGCCCAGCGCCGTCTCGATCATCAGCACCTGGTGCGAGCCGAGGTACTCGTCCGCGATCACGCGCCCGCGCAAGGGGCTGCGCTCGTCGATGACGATATGCTCCGGGCGGATGCCCAGCAGCGCGCGCTCGGCCGCCATTGCGCAGCGCGGGACCGGCACCGGCGCGCCGCGCAGGAAGACCTGTTCCTGGCCGGCGGCGACGGCGCCGTCGACCGCCAGGAAGTTCATCGGCGGGCTGCCGATGAAGTTGCCCACGAACACCGTCGCCGGAAAATGATAGATCTCGTGCGGCGCGGCAGCCTGCAGCACCTCGCCCTCGTTCATCACCACGATGTCGTCCGCCATGGCCATCGCCTCGCTCTGGTCGTGCGTGACGTACACCGTGGTGGCGGCGAGCGCGTTGTGCAGCTTGCGCAGCTCCAGGCACATCAGCTCGCGGAAATCGGCGTCCAGCGTGCCCAGCGGCTCGTCCATCAGGAATGCCTTCGGTTGCCGCACGATGGCGCGGCCGAGCGCCACGCGCTGGCGGTCGCCACCGGACAAGCCGCCGGTCTTGCGGTCCAGGATGGCTTCGATGCGAAGCATGCGCGCCGCCGCGCCGACGCGCGCGGCGATCTCATGGCGAGGCAAATGCTCGTTGCGCAGCGGAAAGGAGATGTTGTCGCGCACCGTCATGTGCGGGTAGAGCGCGAACATCTGGAACACGAAGGCGATGTCGCGCTGGCGAGCGCGCAAGGCGGTCACGTCCTCGCCGTCGATCAGGATCTGACCGGCGCTCGGCAGCTCCAGCCCGGCAATCATGCGCAGCGTGGTGGTTTTGCCGCAGCCCGAAGGGCCGAGCAGGACCACGAAGCGCCCGGCGCCGACAGTGAGGTTGGTGTTGCGCACCGCGACGAAATCGCCGAAGCGCTTGTGCAGGTTCGCCAGCGCGATGGTGGCCATGGTTCAGTCCGGGAAATGGCTGGTGACGACGAACGCGGCCGCGCCCACGAGGATCACCGGGAACGACCACGTGAACAGCGCCAGCGAAAACGGCTGCACAAGCATCGCGATACCAGTGCCGATCACTGCCGTCGCCGCACCTTCGCCGAAGCGCCGGCGCAGCATGCGGGGCCGGCGCGCAACTGTCGGGTTTTTCATTTGCGGACCGCTCCGAAGGTAATGCCCCGCAGCAGGTGCTTGCGCAGCACGACGGTGAAGAACAGGATCGGCAGGACGAACAGCGTGGTGGCCGCCGCCACCGCCGGCCAGTCCTGCCCGCCCTCGCCGATGATGAAGGGAATGAACGGCGGCATGGTCTGCGCATCGCCGCTGGTCAGCAGCAGCGCGAACGCGTATTCGTTCCAGGCGAAGATCAGGCAGAAGATCGCGGTCGCCGCGATGCCGGTGATCGCCTGCGGCAGCACCACCTTCACGAAGGCCTGCAGCCGCGTGTATCCGTCGACCAGCGCCGCCTCTTCGTACTCGCGCGGGATCTCGTCCATGAAGCCCTTGAGCAGCCACACCGCCAGCGAAACGTTGACGGCCGTGTACAGCACGATCATGCCGAGATAGCTGTCGCTCAGCCCCAGCGCGCGGTACATCAGGTAGATCGGGATCGCCACCGCGATGGGCGGCATCATCCGCGTCGACAGGATGAAGAACAGCAGGTCATCCGCCCACGGCACCTTGAAGCGCGAGAACGCGTACGCCGCCAGCGTGCCGAGGAAGACCGCGAGAAAGGTCGAGCCGAAACCGATCACCAGCGAGTTGACGAAGCGCGGCAGGACCTTGGACGGCCCGGCGATCACCATGCCGCGCTTGCGCACGTCGCGCTCGTACCAGGTCTGCGCGGGCGGCAGGCTCGCGATGAACTCGGGCGTCTGCCGCGAGCGGATCGTGAACAGGTTGACATAGCCTTCGAGCGACGGCTGGAACGAAACGACGGGCGGATAGGCGATGGCGTCTTCCTGCGTCTTGAAGCTCGTCATGATGATCCAGACCATCGGCAAGGTCGCGATCAGCGCATAGGCGATGACCACGATCGCCGCGAAGGTCTTGCCGCGCGTCGACGCGGCCACCACCGAATGCGCGCCGGCGGGCTGTGCTGTCTTGCTCATCGCTGTTTCACCCGGTTGAGTGCCTTGATGTAGATGTTCGCCGCGCCGAACACCGTGACGAACAGGATGATCGCCAGCGCCGACGAGTAGCCGGTCTGCCACTTCTCGAACGCGGCGCGCTTGAGCGTGATCGACACCGTTTCCGTGACCGAGCCCGGGCCGCCCGAGGTCAGCAGGTTCACCAGGTCGAACATCTTGAAGTTCTCGATGGCGCGGAACAGCACGGCCAGCATCAGGAACGGCAGCGTCATCGGCAGCGTGATCGACCAGAACTGCCGCCACGGCGTGGCGCGATCCACTTCCGCGGCTTCGTAGATGTATTCCGGGATCGAGCGCAGCCCGGCCAGGCAGATCAGCATGACGTAGGGCGTCCACATCCAGGTGTCGACCATCACGATGGTCCATGGCGCAAGCGAGACGTCCCCGATCATCTGGAACGAGCCTGGCGCAACGCCCGTGAAGAAGCTCACGATATCGTTGAACAGGCCTGTCTGCGGCTGCAGCAGGAAGGTCCAGAAATTGCCGACCACGGCCGGCGACAGCATCATCGGCAGCAGGATCAGGGTGGTCCAGAAACTGTGCGTGCGAAAACGCCGGTTGATCAGCAAGGCCAGGCCGAAGCCCAGCAGCACCTCCAGCCCGACCGACCAGAACACGAAGCGCGCGGTGACCTGCATGGCGTACCAGATGTCCTCGTCCGTCAGGATGTCGACGTAGTTGTCGATGCCGACGAAGCGCGCCGGGATGCTCGGCATGTTCGACTTGAAGTTCGTGAACGACAGCCGCAGCGCCCAGATCAGCGGAAAGATGTTGACCGCGAGCAGCAGCAGGATCGTGGGGAGAATGAACAGCCATGCGATCGTGCGGTCCGACAGGCCGCGCAGGCGCGCGGCACCGTGCACCGGCGCAGCGGCTGCCAGGTTCTGCGCGGGAAAAGGCTTGTCTGCCAGCATGGCTGACTCCTTGTCGCGGGCCGGCGGCGGCCGGCAAGCCCGATGCATGTCGCCGCAATGCCCGCTCGTCTCGGTTTCAGTTCTTTCCTTCCGCCTTGAACACCTTGTTCCAGTCCTTCACCAGCAGGTCGAGCGCCTCCTTCGCCGTACCCTTGTCGGCGACGACGTAGTCATGCACGCGCTTCTGCATGTCGAGCAGGAGTTCGGCATAGGCAGGCTCGGCCCAGAAGTCCTTGACGATTGCCATCGACTTCAGGAACGCCGGCGCGAAGGGCTGGCTCTTGGGAAAGTCAGGCGCATCGACCACCGACTTGGCCGCCGAGTAGCCGCCCAGCTCCCACCACTTCTTCTGCACCGCGGGCTGGGCAAACCACTTGATGTACTCGAGCGCATCGGCCTTGTGATCCGAATAGGAGACCACCGAGATGCCCTGCCCGCCAAGCTGCGTGAACTGCTGCACCTCTTTCGGATTGACGAAGAAGCCGATCTTGTCGCCCCCCACGTTCGGGTCCTTGTAGAGGCCGGGGAAGAACGCGAACCAGTTCATCTGCATCGCCACCTGCCCGGACTTGAACGCGTCGAGCCCTTCCTGCATGTACGCGTTGGTCATGCCCGGCGCGGTGCAGCACTTGTACAGCGCCTTGTAGAACTCCAGGCCCTTGACCGCACCCGGCGAGTTGACGAAGCCCTCGAGGCGATAGGGCTTCTTCGGGTCCTGGTACTGGAAGCCGAAGTTATAGAGCACGTTGGTCACGCCCATCGTGATGCCCTCGGAGCCGCGTTCGGTGAAGATATACGCGCCGTACACGGTCTTGCCGTCGATCTTGCGCCCCTGGAAGAACTCGGCGGTCTGCTTGAGCTCATCCATCGTGGTGGGCGGCTCCAGTTCCCTCTTGTACTTCTGCTTGAACTCCGCGCGCAGCTCCGGCCGCGCGAACCAGTCCTTGCGATAGGTCCAGCCCACCGCGTCCGCCATCGCGGGCAGGGCCCAGTAGTTGGGCGTGTTCTTCGGCCATTCGGCATACCCCACCACGGTGGCCGGCACGAAGTCGTTCATCGAGATATTGTTCTTCGCGAAGAAATCGTTGAGCTTGACGTAGTGGCCGTTCACCGCCGCGCCGCCGATCCACTGGCTGTCGCCGATGATCAGGTCGCACAACTTGCCGTGGGAATTGAGTTCGTTGAGAAACCGGTCCGCATAGCTGGTCCAGGGCACGAACTCGAATTTCATCTGTATGCCGGACTTGGCCGTAAAGTCCTTCGACAGCTCGACCAGCGCGTTGGCCGGATCCCACGCCGCCCAACATAGCGTCAATTGCTTCGCCTGCGCGTGCGCGCCGGTTGCCAGTCCCAGTGACAAGGCGGCCGCCGCCATCACCCTTGCTAATAGACGTAACATTTGTCTTCTCCTTTTACTTCCCAGTTGTCTCCATTCCTGCTGACAAGCAACGTCCATGCGCCGGGCGCTGTATTTCGGCTCTGGCAAATTCAAGCGTCAGTCCGGGTGTCGCGAGCATCAGGCATGCGCATTCTCACGAAGATAGATTCGGGTTTCCGGCGTGGGGATCGCAAGCGCCCCGCGCACATCGTTCAGGAAGTCCACCGCGGCAAGACCCGCGCGATGCACGATGCCGCGCACGTCCTGGTCCAGGATCACATCGATCGCGCGCCCGGACAGTTGCTCGCGCGTGTCCGCCGTGCGCTCGTGGCCGATCAGGAAGATGCGGGCCTTGTCGCCGGAATCCTGCAAGGCCGAGGCAATGCCGCGGATGCCGCCGCCGGTGACGTAGATGCCGACCAGGTCGGCGTGACGCGCCAGCAAGCCCTGCACGGCCAGGTCGGCGCCGTCGTCGTCCTCGGTGAAGTCCGGCTCGGCGATGCCGCGCAGATTGCGGAAATCCTCCTCCAGCACCTGCGAAAAGCCGGTGCGCCGCTCCACCTGGTCATGCAGGCGCGACGACCCCGACAGCACGGCGACCGAGCCGATCCGCGAGCCGAGAAAGCCGCCCATCAGCAGCCCGGCCGTGCGCCCCGCAATGCGGTTGTCCACGCCGATGTAGGCGGCGCGGCGGCTGCCCGGCAGATCGGAGAACGCCGTGACGACCGGCACGCTCGCGTCGCTCAGTTCCTCGATCAGGCGGCCGACCCACGGGTAGTCGAGCGGCACCAGGACCAGCGCGTCGTACCCCGCCGCCTGCTCGGCAAAGCGCGACGTGTCGCGCTGGCTGGCGAAGTCGCAGCGGTAGAACGAAGGGATGACGCGGTGCTCGCGAAAGAAACTGGCAGACAGCGCGATGTCGCGCTCGACCTGGTCGAGGAAGCGGGAATTGATCTGCGGGAGGACGAATGCAATGCGAAACGCAGCCGCCTTCGGCGGGCGCCCGCGGCTGGCCCGTTCGTCACGCAGGTCCGCGAGGGCCTGGTGGACGCGGGCAGCCGTCTCGGCACGCACGGAGGCATCGTCGCGCAGCACACGATCGACCGTGGCGACGCTGACGCCAGCCCGGCGCGCAATCATCATACGTGTCGCCGGCATGGTCTCCTCCAGTGCCGAGATACGGTTCACTTTGTATGTCTAAGGTAGTTTTCCGGACGCCAAATGCAAGCATTTTCGCGAGGATAAATGCGTCATTTGCTGACGTCATTTCCGCTGCAATCCGGGGGCGGGATGCAGCCGGCAGCAACGGACATCGGTCGAGGCTCGTGATGAAAAATGCACAACCTTCGGGCCGCGCGTGCCGTGAAGAAGCGAAGGTTTTCAAAGCGCGTCCGGCGACAGTAATGGCCGGCCGCATCGTATTGGCTAGCCGGTGCGGGCACCGGCACCACCAACGCCATATCCGGGACCCGCGAGCGCAGTTTGATGCCCCGGGCCCGGCGTGATCGGCCAGGTGATGCCGGTTGGCATGGTGTGGGGTACGTGATCGCGTTCGGCGCTTATCTTCCCGCCCTGCTCCGAAAGGCCTTGGTGAAAGGAGTCCCCCCACGGGCTTGTGMCGCCGTCTGTCGATGCGCTAGGGAAAATACCCATTTCTCCTGCTTATCCACTGTCCCAGAATCATCGAAATTGTTCAACAATCCTCGGCAGCAAAATGCCTCTCGGTGCAAGGAAGACCGAGTTTTTTGCGGGTTCCAGTGCGTTCAGCAGGAGTAATCATGTCCACTTCGACCTTGGCGTCGTCGCGGCGCCGACGCACGGCCGCCGTGGCCGCGCTGATCTTGTGCGCGGCCTCCACATGGGCGCTTGCCGCCTCCACCATCAAGGCCGACAGTCTGACGATCGGCTCGGACCTTACCTATCCCCCCTATGCCTACATGGAGGCTGGCAAGCCTGTTGGCTTCGATGCCGACTTCTCCCGTTTGCTGGCGGCCAAGCTGTCGCTCAAACCCGTATTCGTGGATACCCGCTTTCCTGACCTGATCCTGGGGATGCGTGCGCGCCGTTTCGATGCGATTGCTTCGGCGCTCTACGTGACGTCGGAGCGCTCGAAGCTGATCGATTTCATTCCCTACCTGAAGACGGGCGCGTCTCTGGTGGTGCTGGCGGCAAGCCCGTATGCGCCGCCGTCGCCCGAGGCGCTTTGTGGCAAGCGTGTGGCATCGATCAAGGGCGCCTCCTGGACGCCCAAGCTGCGCAAGGTGTCGCGCGAGACTTGCCGGCCGAAGGGCGAGGACGAGATCAAGGTGCTGGAGTTTCCTACTTCGCCCGAGGCCATGATGGCGCTGCGTTCGCAGGCAGCGGACGTCATGATCGAGGATGCGGCCGTGGTCCACGGCATGCTTGCGCAGTCGCAGAACAGCTTGAAAGTCACCTCCACCTCGCTGCTTTACCCCATCGTGATAGGGCTGGGTCTCCACAAGGAGGCCCAGCAATTGCAGGGCGAGCTAAAGATGGCTTTGCAGCGCGCCCACGATAGCGGCGAATACCAGGCCTTGCTCACCCGCTACGGGCTTGAAGCGCCTACCGCCGCAGAAGTCCAGAGCGCGCTCATCGGCACGAGCCAGTAACGCCGCAGCGGAAGGGGAGGCAGGACAAATGCGTTTTGATTGGGACTATACCGTCAGCTTGTTCTGGGATGCCGATTTCTGGCATGCATGCTGGGTAGTGGTGAAACTGAGCACGGCCACCTGGTTCGTCGGGGTCGCGGCGGGCTTTCTGCTGGCGCTGGGCAAACAGGCGAAGAACCCTGTGCTCAGGCGTCTGGCAGGCTTGTATATCTGGTTCTTCCGCAGCCTGCCTTTGCTGGTGCTGCTGGTGTTCATCTACAACCTGCCCCAGGTCTTCCCCGCGACTGGCGCCGTGCTGGGCGACCCGTTCTACGCGGGCCTGGCCGCGCTGGTGGCGAGCGAGACCGCGTTCATTGCGGAGATACACCGCGGCGGCATTCTCGGCGTACCGCGCGGGCAGATCGAAGCGGGCCGCGCGCTGGGCATTCGCTACACCGGCATACAACGCATGGTGGTCATTCCACAGGCGTTGCGCATTGCCCTGCCGGCGCTGAGCAACGAGTTCATTACCATCGCCAAGCTGACATCGCTGGTGTCGGTGATTTCTCTGGCCGAGATCCTGCTGGTGGGGCAGCGTTTGTACACACAGAACTTTCTGGTGTTCGAGACCATGCTGGCGGTCGCGCTTTACTACGTGCTGATCGTCACCCTGTTCGACAAGCTGTTGGGTTGGCTGGAGTCGCACATGAACATCCTGCGCCGCGCGCCCAAGCCCCTGGCATTGGATGCGGAAACCCGGCGTCAGGTGCAGGAGGGGATGGCCCAGCCCACGCTGACCGCCAGCGGCAACGCGGCGGCACTGGAGGTGCGGCAGGCGCGCAAGCGCTTTGGCGACCACGAGGTGCTCAAGGGCATCGACTTGCGGGTCAGGGCCGGCGAAGTCATCAGCATCATCGGTCCGTCCGGTTCGGGCAAGACCTCGCTGATACGTACACTCAACGGCCTGGAGACGTTGGATGGCGGTCAGGTGCTGCTACACGGCAAGCCATTCCTGGGGTCGCCCGAGACCGGCACCACGGCCGCACAGGGGGACCGCATCCTGGACATCGGCATGGTGTTCCAGAGCTTCAACCTGTTCCCGCACAAAACCGTGCTGCAGAACGTGATGCTGGCGCCCGCCTACCACCGTCGGGGCAAGCCGGCCTCATTGCGGCGCGAGGCGCTGGTACTGCTCAACAAGGTGGGCATGCTCGACCACGCCCATAAATACCCGCACCAACTCTCCGGCGGCCAGCAGCAGCGTGTGGCGATTGCCCGGGCCCTGGCCATGCGGCCATCCATCATGTTGTTTGACGAACCCACGTCGGCGCTCGACCCCGAGTTGGTCGCGGAAGTGCTCAAGGTGGTGGAAACGCTGGCGCGCGAAGGGATGACGATGCTGATCGTGACGCACGAGATGGCCTTTGCCTTCAAGGTGTCCGACCGAGTGGTCTTCATGGAAAACGGTCGCATCCTTCTGGATTCCCCGCCCGCCGCCGTGCAGGCAAGCCAGGATGCGCGTATCAAGGACTTTCTGAGCCATGTCCATGTGTCCTGAACGCACGGGCACGCATGCCGGCGCGTTGACGCAATGCCTGCGGAATATCGAGGCCTATCCCACTAGCGCGTCGAGCGCTTTGCTGGCCCGCCGCGACGACGACGCGCGGCGTGAAGCCCATGCGCGCGATGCGATGGCACGGCTGTCTGGACATGATGCGCCGCTGGCGGGCGTGGTGCTGGGCGTGAAGGCCTGCTTTGACGTGCGCGGATGGGTCACCCACGCGGGATCGCAGGTGCTGGCGGACGCTCCTGCCGCAAGCGAGGACGCGGCGCTGGTGCGCGCGTTGCGGCAGGCGGGCGCGGTGCTGCTGGCGCAGAACAACATGACCGAGTTCGCCTATGGCGCGCTGGGCTTGAACCCCTGGTTCGGTACGCCGGTATCGCCGTTGCCCAGCGACGTGCCTCGCGTGGCCGGCGGTTCAAGTAGTGGCGGCGCAGTGGCGGTGGCGCTGGGCATGGTGAGCCTTGCGCTCGGTTCGGACACCAGCGGCTCCGTCCGGATTCCGGCCGCGTTCTGCGGCGTCGCGGGTTTCAAGCCTTCGCGGGGCCGTTACGACGATGCGGGCATGATGCATCTGTCTCCCAGCTTTGACGTTCCCGGGGTGATCGCCGCGGACGTCGCGCAATGCTTGCGGGTGGATCAGGCCCTGGCGCCGTGGGACCGCTCGGCGCCGACTGCCGGCACATCGCTGGCGCGAACATCGTTCGTGATACCGGACCACCTGGATGATGAACTGGAGCCTGGGGTACGGCACGTGTTCGCAACATGGATGGAGCGCCTGGGCGCGGCGGGCGCCGTGTTGCGCCGCGCGCCCATGCCCAGCCTGCCGTTGGCCGGCAAGGTGGCGCGGGAGGGAGGCATCATCGCGGCGGAAGCCTACGCCCTGCATGCCGGCCGGCTGGCTGCCAAGGCGTCGGCCTATGACCCTCGCGTGGGGCCGCGCATGCTGCTGGGCGCGCAGGTGCCGGCCCACGCCTATGCGCTTGCCCAACAACGGCTGCTTGCCCTGGGCAGGCAGTACGAAGACGAACTGGGCGGCGCCGATGCCGTGCTGACACCCACCGTGCCGATGCTACCGCCGTCGCTGGCCGAACTGCGTGACGACAGCACGTACCTGAGCAAGAACGCCAGGGCGTTCAGCCTGACCGAATTTGCGAACCGCCTGGATCTGCCCAGCATTTCCCTGCCGGGCGACCTGAATGCCAGGCAGGCAGTGGGGCTACTCGTGACGGGCCGCACCAGGCGCGACGGTGGGCTGCTTCAGATGGCGCGCGCGATCGAGTGCGTGCTGCGTCCCGGGACGCAGCCCATGTCGCGGCATTGAGTCATCGTCACTACTTTTCCTCTGGAGCGTCTCCATGATCGTCATTCACAGCGAAGACCTGACCGATACCGAACGCCATGCCCGGGGGCCCGGTTGGGAAAGCAGGCGCATCGTCGTCAAGCGTGATGGCATCGGCTATYCGGTACATGAAACCCGAGTCTTTGAAGGCGCGGAACTGCACCTGCATTACAAGCACCACTACGAGGCGAACTACTGCATGGCCGGCGAAGGCGAGGTGCTGGACGTGGCCAGCGGCGCCGTGCATGCCATCAGGCCGGGCACGCTGTATGCGCTGGACAAGAACGACAAGCATGTGTTGCGGGCGACCAAGGGCGACCTGCGGTTGGTGTGCATATTCAACCCGCCCTTGAGCGGGTGCGAGACACATCGCGAAGACGGCAGCTACGCGGAGCCGGAGGATGCAACGCCGACGTGAAGCCGGTCGTGTGCAACCCATCAAGCGGACAGGGTGTGGTGGCCGGATTGCCCTGGCATCCGGCACCGCGTGATGGGTGACGCGCGCTTGATCTCCGGTGGCATGCCGCCAAGCCTCCGCACCCTACCTCTGCCCTACTTGGCTGGCTGGTTTTTCAGGCGTGTAAGCACGGCCATCAGGGTGCGCTCGGAATCGTCGAGGTAGGCTGACAGGGCTTGTGCCGCTTCTCCGCGTTGGTCGCGCACCAGCAGGTCATGAATCCGGTGTTCACGCTCGATCCAGTCGGGTGTCTGGATGCGACTTTCATCGGCCTCCGAGGCAAACACCAGGCGTAGCTGCGCGCACAGTGTGCGAAAGAATTCGTCCAGCAATCGGCTGCCCAACTGCGCCACGATGTGCTGGTGAACTTGCAGGCTCAGCGTGCCGACATGGCGCCAGTTCTTCTTGGCCAGCGCGCGTTCGGCGGCATGGATGGCGGTGAGCATCTTGTCGAGCAGGGCGGGCTGCAAGGGTAGATCGCCGTTGATGGCTTGCAGCTCCAGTGCGCGGCGCGCGGCATAGATTTCGCGCAAGTCCTTGCGTTCCATGCGCCGCACGACAACGCCTTTGTGGCGGATAAACGTGGCCAGGCCCTCCCGTCCCAGTTGGTGCAGAACTTCGCGGACGGTGTTGCGCGAGGCCCCGTAGAGGGCCGCCAGGTCCACCTCGACCAGTTGCGTGCCCGGAGGGAGCTTCCCTCCCATGATGTCGTCGCGCAGTTGATGACTGATGCGCTCGGCGATTGAGATCCCGTTCTCGCGTTCTGCAGGCATGAAGGTGTGGCTCCGGTTGTTATTTCCACTCGATCTTTTCGGGGTGCAGTCCGTGGACGCCCTTATACGGGGAGACTTCGGGTGAGGCCCAACCTTGAAGCAAGGCGGGATCCAGCTCATAGACCTCGACGCCCAACGGCCGGCACACGTCGATGGGATCGCGCGCATCCGGTCCCCACATCGGCACGGAGAGATCGCCGCCCGGGCAGGTGGACAACGCACACAGCAGGTCCATTTCCGCGAAGCACTCCAGGTAGTCGCCTGGCTTGGCGGGGCACGCCTTCATGAAGTACTTGTCGTCGTCGTTCAGGCCCGTTACCTGGAATACGTTGAGCACGTCATGTACATCGAACTCCGTCAGGCCATGCGGTGCCACCGCGCGTGTCAGGTTGGAGTGGCAGTGGAAGTGGAAGTCCTCGCCCGTCAGCAGCTTGTTGACGTAGGGGTCGCAGCGGGTGCCCAGCAGGTCATGCACGCGGCCGCCATCGCCATCCTTGCCGTAGTCGGCCAGCGTGTCATCGGTGATGGTGACCATGGGACGCAGGTACGGCAGCGTGGACCAGAGTCGGTCATACGTACTGACATGCGCCTGCTGTAGCTGCCGGGTACGGGAGGCCCACATGCGCTCGCGCGGATTGTGCAGATTCCACATATTGAAGTCCGCGACCTGGGGGCCTTCCAGGGTCACGATGCGAAAGACGTGGCCCGCGGGGACCTTCCAGGCAAAGCCGCTGCGGATGGGGACAACGTGGGAAGCGATCAGCTTGCGCTGGGACGCATCGGTGGCGATGGCACGGTAGAAGTCCCGGTCCACATGCAATACCGAGCCCTTGCTTACCTGGTACGCCGCAGGGTAATTCGACATGGTCTGCCTCCTGAAATCATCTTGGCTTTGCTGGCAATGATTGTTGAACAATCAATCGCCAGTATAGGGCAGGAGTCGTGCGTTGCGGGCGCTCTTTCTGAGGGCTGCCGTGGCGTCGGCCGAGTGTCGCCTGGTGCGGTCAGCGGCGGGCGGATCGCTGACCAGCCCGCGCGGGACATACCAACAACGAAAGGATGCGGCACATCTGCCAAGTCCTCCGGCGCACCGGCAGCAAATAGTTTGCTGTTCGTTTTGTAGTTCCTCGTTTCTGCCCCGGAGGCATCCTTTGCCTGGCGTGGAAGAACGGCGTTACCGATTTGCCGTCTCCACACCTGGGCGAACGCACAAGTGCAGACGGGGCCGCCATGGAGACGGGCGCCGACCCCGCCACAATGGCGAAAAATAGGAATCGACGAGACGACAAAATCGACGCTACAATCACGCGTGTGTTTGATCAGGCATGGCCGTCGACCATGTCCCGTTTTCCCCTCTATGGCTAGGTAGCATGACCTGCATCGCAACGAACCGTTTCGCTCAGTGGTGGCGCTTCCAATAGGAAGCGGCACGTCGTTGCGGTTTGAAACCGAACCCTGCCGCCATCATCGGCAAGCAGGTTTCCAGGACCCCGATAGCTCACCGATGTGGCGGCTCCAATCTCTAGGAGATCGCCCCATGCCAAGCAAGTCTTCCCTGTACTGCAAACCTGCTCCAGGACGCCCGTTGCGCGCGTTCCGTGGCCGGGCTTGGCGTGCCGCAGCGGCAGGCATGGCATGGCCCACTTCCAGCGCCTGGCATGCCGCTCCGGCATTGCCTGCAACGGCCATGGATTGCCGTGGGCTCTCCGACACGCTGAGATCAGCACCCGCGGATGCCTTCGGTCGCCCTTTTGCTACCGCTGTGTATATCAAGGCGCATATCAAACAGTAGTTGCTAGAATTTTCCCCTTTAAAATCAAGTAATTAGGTGTGATATGCTGCTGATGATCGACAACTACGATTCGTTTACCTACAACATCGTCCAGTATTTCGGCGAGCTCGGTGCCGACGTGCGCACCTATCGCAACGACGAAATCACCCTCGAGGAAATCGAGGCGCTGGCGCCCGACCATATCTGCGTCTCGCCCGGACCGTGCAGCCCCAGGGAAGCCGGCATCTCGGTGGCAGTGCTGCAGCACTTCGCCGGCCGCGTGCCCCTGCTGGGCGTGTGCCTTGGCCACCAGGCCATCGGCGAAGCCTTCGGCGGCAAGGTGATCCGCGCCAAGCAGGTGATGCACGGCAAGGTCAGCCGCATCGAGACCACGCAGGAAGGCGTGTTCGCCGGGCTGCCCAGGCATTTCGACGTGACGCGCTATCATTCGCTGGCGATCGAGCGCGAGACGCTGCCGGATTGCCTGGAAGTGACGGCCTGGACGCCGGACGGCGAGATCATGGGCGTGCGCCACAAGGAGTTCGACATCGAAGGCGTGCAGTTCCACCCCGAGTCGATCCTGTCCGAGCACGGCCACGCGCTGCTGGCCAACTTCGTCAAGGCGCGCCGATGAGGCGCACCGACACGCCCAGCGCGCCCACGCCGGCCAGCGGCCACCCGAGACTTCACGCGAACGCCGAAGAACAACACCAGACCGAGACCGCCATGTCCATCACGCCCCAGGAAGCCCTCACCCGCTGCATCGAACACCGCGAGATCTTCCATGACGAAATGCTGCACCTGATGCGGCAGATCATGCAGGGGCAGATGTCCCCGGTGATGGCCGCGGCCATCCTGACCGGGCTGCGCGTGAAGAAGGAAACCATCGGCGAGATCTCCGCGGCCGCGCAGGTCATGCGCGAATTCGCCAACAAGGTGCCGGTGCAAGACCGCGAGAACTTCGTCGACATCGTCGGCACCGGCGGCGACGGCTCGCATACCTTCAATATCAGCACCGCCTCGATGTTCGTCGCGGCCGCGGCCGGCGCGCGCATCGCCAAGCACGGCAACCGCGGCGTGAGCTCCAAGTCGGGCAGCGCGGACGTGCTGGAAGCGCTGGGCGTCAACATCATGCTCACGCCCGAGCAGGTCGGCCACTGCATCGAGCAGACCAGCATCGGCTTCATGTTCGCGCCCACCCACCACCCGGCCATGAAGAACGTGGCGCCGATCCGCAAGGAAATGGGCGTGCGCACCATCTTCAATATCCTGGGCCCGCTGACCAACCCGGCCGACGCGCCCAATATCCTGATGGGCGTGTTCCATCCCGACCTGGTCGGTATCCAGGTGCGCGTGATGCAGCGCCTGGGCGCCAAGCACGCGCTGGTGGTCTACGGCAAGGACGGCATGGACGAGGTCTCGCTCGGCGCCGCCACGCTGGTCGGCGAGCTCAAGGACGGCGAGGTGCGCGAATACGAGATCCACCCCGAGGACTTCGGCCTGTCGATGATCTCCAACCGGGGCCTCAAGGTGGCCGACGCCACCGAGTCCAAGGAAATGCTGCGCGAGGCGCTGACCGATGTGCCTGGCACCCCGCGCGAGATCGTCTCGCTCAACGCCGGCGCCGCGCTGTACGCCGCCAACGTGGCCAGCTCGATCGAGGACGGCATCCGCCGCGCACGCGAAGCCATCGYCAGCGGCGCCGCGCGCGAGAAGCTCGACCAGTTCGTGCGCGCCACCCAGCAGTTCAAGTAAGCCGGGCCGCGAGCCGCGCCGACACACCGCAAGAGAAACACGCATGTCCGATATCCTGCAGAAGATCCTGGCCGTCAAGGCCGATGAAGTCAGCGCCGCGCGCAAGAAGCGCGACCTGCCCAGCCTGCGCGCCGAAGCCGAGAGCCTGCGCGCCGAGCCCGGCCTGGCGCCGCGCGGCTTCGAGCGCGCGCTGCGCGAGAAGATCGCCGCCGGCCACGCCGGCGTGATCGCCGAAGTGAAGAAAGCCTCGCCGTCCAAGGGCGTGCTGCGCGAGCAGTTCGTGCCCGAGGCGATCGCGGAAAGCTACGCCAGCCACGGCGCGGCCTGCCTGTCCGTGCTGACCGACGTGAATTTCTTCCAGGGCCACGCCGATTTCCTCAAGCGCGCGCGCGGCGCCTGCCCGCTGCCCGCCCTGCGCAAGGACTTCATGGTCGACCTGTACCAGGTCTATGAAGCGCGCACCTGGGGCGCCGACGCCATCCTGCTGATCGTCTCCGCGCTCGACCCCGGCCTGATGGCCGAGCTCGAAGYCTGCGCCCACGAACTCGGCATGGACGTGCTGGTGGAAGTGCACGGCGGCGAAGAGCTCGATGCCGCGCTGCGCCTGAAGACGCCGCTGCTGGGCGTGAACAACCGCAACCTGCGCACCTTCGAGGTCTCGCTCGACAACACGCTGGAACTGCTGCCGCGCATCCCGTCCGACCGGCTGGTGGTGACCGAATCCGGCATCCTCGGCCCGGCCGACGTGCAGCGCATGCGCGATGCCAATGTGCACGCCTTCCTGGTCGGCGAAGCGTTCATGCGCGCGCCCGATCCGGGCGTCGAGCTGGCACGCCTGTTCGCCTGAATGTTCGCCTGAACGTTCGCCCGGGCATTCGCCCGACCCGCGCCCGTCCGCGGCTCCCACCGGAATCCTCGATCAAGATGGCCCAGGAAATCGAACTCAAGCTGGCAGTGCCGGACGGCGCCATGCCCGCGCTGGCGGCATGGCTGGACGCGCACGGCGAGGCCCGCGGCGAGCACACGCTGCTCAACGTCTACCTCGACACCCCCGCGCGCGACCTGGCCCGCGCCCGTGCCGCGCTGCGGCTGCGGCGCCGCGGCGAGCAATGGCTGCAAACCCTGAAGACGGCGGGCAAGAGCGAGGCCGGCCTGGCCGCCCGTCATGAATGGGAAACCAAGGTCGCCGCCGAGGCCATCGAACTCGACGCCTTCCCGCCCGAGGCCCGCGCGTTGCTGGCGCCGCTGGCAGCCACGCTGGGCCCGGTGTTCCGCACCGATTTCACGCGGCGTACCTGGCTGGTCGAGCAGGACGGCGCGCGCATCGAAGCCGCGCTGGACGTGGGCGAGATCACGGCGCCGGGCACGACTGCGCGCGACACCATCCACGAACTCGAGCTGGAATGGCTGCCAGGCGAGGCAGACCAGTCGCCCACGCAGGCCGTGGCCGAAGCCGCGCTGCGCGCGCTGGCGAGGCGCCTGCAGAACGTGGCGCCGCTCACGGCATCCGACCAGAGCAAGGCCGCGCGTGGCTACCGGCTTGCCGGTGTCGCCGGAGCCTGACGCGCCGGCGTGCCGCACCCGGGGTGCACCCTGCGCCCCACCAACCCCTATCCTCCGCAAAGCACCCGCATGAGCAAACCAATGAGCGCACAGGCCGACCTGTTCGCCCCGGCCGCCGCCAGGGCGCCATCGGCCCCGGCCAGCCTGGCCGCCCAGGCGGCGGCGCTGCCCTCCGCCTGGCGTGAACTGCTGGCGCCGTGCATGCACGGCGCCGGCTGGCAGGAACTCGCCGCCTTTGTCGACGGCGAGCGCGATGCCGGCAAGCCGGTCTTCCCGCACGACGTTTTCCACGCCCTGCATCTCACCCCGCCCGGGACGGTCAAGGTGGTGATCCTGGGCCAGGACCCGTATCACGGCACCGGCACCGTCGGCGGCAGCGAGATCCCGCAGGCGCACGGCCTGGCCTTCTCGGTGCCGGACGGGGTGCGCGTGCCGCCGAGCCTGCGCAATATCTTCAAGGAGATCGCCGCCGAATACGGCGACGGCGTACCCGCGCCCGCCTCCGGCAACCTCGAAGGCTGGGCGCGCCAGGGCGTGCTGCTGCTCAACACGGTGCTGACGGTGGAACAGGGCCAGGCCGCCAGCCACGCCAAGCGCGGCTGGGAAGCCGTGACCGACTGCCTGATCCAGGCACTGTCCGCCGCCCGCCCGAACCTGGTGTTCCTGTTGTGGGGCAGCCACGCGCAGGCCAAGAAGCCGCTGCTGGCCGGCGCGCATTGCGTGCTGGAAGCGCCGCACCCGTCGCCGCTGTCCGCCCACCGCGGCTTCCTTGGCTGCGGCCATTTCAAGCTGGCCAATGCATGGCTGGAGAAGCACGGCGTGGCGCCGGTGGACTGGCGCGCGAGCTGAGCCGCCAGGCCCCGGCCCCTGGACCCTAGGCCGTCGGACGGAAGTCGAAACTGTCGAACTCGCCCTCCCCGGCCTGTACCTCCAGCCCGCTGACCTGCGCGGCGGGCGGCCCGCGCCGCATCCATTCGCGCAGCGCCGCCAGCTGTTCGGGCGGGCCGTAGGCCATCACCTCCACCGAACCGTCGTGCCGGTTGCGCACCCATCCGCCCAGGCCCAGCGCGCGGGCCTGGTCCTCGCAGGCGGCGCGGTAACCCACGCCCTGCACCCTCCCCGTGACAACGATGCGCCAGGCTACCGGCCGATGCGCCCACTGGGGTCCCGTGTGCTGTTCCATCTGGCGATCCATCTGGTCCCTCCTCGCCGTTGCTTGAAACGGCTGCAAAACACAATACAGGTAAACTAGGCGGCCACCCCGAGCGTTACCAGTATGGGCATGCCACCCGGGGTAACGCCGACAGCGCCGCGCCGGCGCCCTGCCGGGGCCTCCGGGTTCCGTGCACAACCCGCCCGCGGCCACGCAGCGCCGCACGCCCCGCGCGCCGGTCTTTCCGGGCCAGCCGGGCCATCCGATCCCGCCGGCAACCGCGGCCACCGAACTTCAGCCAACAAGATGCAGCAAGCCGAACACGACCAGGCCAGCTCGATCAACTCTCCTGGCTACGTCAGCCAGTTGCTGACCGCGCCACCGAACCGCTTCGACCTGGCGCTGCTGCCCATCATCCTGGCGGTGATCGTGCTGGTGGCCTTCGCCGCGCGGGGGATGGACGTGCCCTACCGCCCCGGCGAGCCGCTGGAAGTGCACCTGGACATCGCCTACCTGCCGTACTACCTGCTGCGCACCAGCATCCGCATGCTGCTGGCGCTGGCCGCCTCGCTGCTGTTCTCGTTCGCCTTCGCGGCGCTGGCTTCCAAGAACCGCACCGCCGAGAAGGTCATGGTGCCGGCGCTGGACATCCTGCAGTCGATCCCGGTGCTGGGCTTCCTGTCGATCACCGTGACAGGCTTTATCGCGCTGTTCCCGGGCAGCCTGGTCGGGGTGGAATGCGCGGCGATCTTCGCCATCTTCACCTCGCAGGCGTGGAACATGGCATTCAGCCTGTACCAGTCGATCCGCACCATCCCCAGCGACCTGGTCGAGGCCGCGGCCATGTTCCGGCTTTCCGCATGGCAGAAATTCTGGCGCCTCGAAGTGCCGTTCGCCATGCCGGGGCTGCTGTGGAACATGATGATGTCGATGTCCGGCGGCTGGTTCTTCGTGGTGGCCTCCGAAGCCATCTCGGTGTCTGGCAACGATATCAAGCTGCCAGGCATCGGCTCCTATATCTCGCTGGCCATCCAGCAGCAGAACCTGGCGGCCATCGGCTGGGCCATCCTGGCGATGCTGGTCGGCATCGTCCTGTACGACCAGTTGCTGTTCCGCCCGCTCATCGCCTGGGCCGACCGCTTCCGCTTCGAGACCATGGCGCAGGAAAACGAGCCGCAATCGTGGCTGCTCAACCTGCTGCGCCGCTCGGAATGGGTCAGCCTGCTGCTGGGCCGCACCGCCGCGCTGGCCGAGCGCACGCTGGCCTGGGGTTCCGCGCGCAAGGCAACCGCATCGCAGAACGGCGACAGCCGGCGCACGCTGTGGTTCGAGCGCGCCAGCACCATCGTCATTACGCTGATCGCGGTGGCGGCGCTGTACCGCGTGATGCACTTCGTGCGCACCGAGGTGGGCTGGAGCGAGGTCGGCCACGTGCTGTGGCTGGGCACGCTGACCATGGTGCGGGTGATCGTGCTGATCTCGCTGGCGGCGGTGATCTGGGTGCCGATCGGCATCCGCATCGGCCTGAACCCGAAAGTGGCGCGCATCGCCCAGCCGGTGGCGCAGTTCCTGGCGGCCTTCCCGGCCAACCTGATGTTCCCGCTGGTGGTGATGCTGATCGTGCGCTTCGGCCTGAACCCGGAAATCTGGCTCAGCCCGCTGATGATCTTCGGCACGCAGTGGTACATCCTGTTCAATGTGATCGCCGGCGCCTCCGGCATCCCCACCGAACTGAAGCTGGCCGCGCGCAACTTCGGCCTGCGCGGCTGGCTGATGTGGAAGCGCTTCCTGGTGCCGGCGGTGTTCCCCAGCCTGCTGACCGGCCTGGTGACCGCGGCCGGTGGCTCGTGGAACGCCAGCATCGTGTCCGAATACGTGACCTGGGGCGACCGCACGCTGGTCGCCACGGGCCTGGGCAGCTATATCGCGGAGATGACCGCCAAGGGCGACTTCCCCCGCATCGCGCTGGGCATCGGCGTGATGGCGGTGTTCGTGGTGGGCTTCAACCGCCTGCTGTGGAACCGCCTCTACCTGCTAGCGCAGGAACGCACCCGTCTCTGATTTTCAGCATCCGTACCGGAATTCCATCATGGCAAGCTCTCCCGCAACCACAGCCGCAACCGTAGCCGAACCCGTGGTCGAACTGCGCGGCGTCTCCAAGATGTTCCGCACCGCGGACCGCACCGACCGCGCCGTGCTTGAAGGCGTGGACCTCACCCTGAAGCGCGGCGAGATCGTCGCCATGCTGGGCAAGTCCGGTTCGGGCAAGTCCACCCTGCTGCGCATCATGGCCGGGCTGGTGCGCGCCGACCACGGCGAGGTGCAGTTCCGCGGCCAGCCGCTGCGCGGCACCGCCGAGGGCATCGCCATGGTGTTCCAGTCGTTCGCGCTGTTCCCGTGGCTGACCGTGCAGCAGAACGTGGAGCTCGGGCTCGAAGCGCAGGGCGTGCAGAAGGAAGCGCGCGCACGGCGCGCCGAGGCGGCGATCGACATGATCGGCCTGTCCGGCTTCAACAGCGCGCTGCCGCGCGAGCTCTCCGGCGGCATGCGCCAGCGCGTGGGCATTGCGCGCGCGCTGGTGACCGAGCCCGACCTGCTGCTGATGGACGAGGCTTTTTCCGCGCTCGACGTGCTCACCGGCGAGACGCTGCGCGACGAAATGCTCGACCTGTGGGAAGACGGCCGCACCAATATCAAGTGCATCCTGATCGTCTCGCACAATATCGAGGAGGCAGTCATGATGGCCGACCGCATCGTGATCCTGTCGAGCGACCCGGGCCGTATCCGCGCCGAGGTGAAAATACCCTTCCCGCGTCCGCGCAACCGCGATTCGGCGCAAGTGCGCGGGCTGATCGACGAGGTCTATACGCTGATGACCTCGCCCGCCGCGCTGGGGCCGCGCGTCACCGCGCTGGCGGCCGCCAGCAATATCGGCTACCGCCTGCCGGACGCCGACATCAGCCAGATGGAAGCCATCCTCGACCTGCTGTGCGAGGCGCCCTTCCACGGCCGCGCCGACCTGCCGCACCTGGCCGAGGAAGCCGGCCTCACCGACGACGACCTGCTGCCCGCCTGCGAGGCGCTGCATCTGCTGCAGCTGGCCACCATCGAGCGCGGCGACATCAGCGCCACCGGCCTGGGCCGCGTCTATTACGAGACCGAGCCGCCCGAGCGCAAGGTGCTGTTCGGCAAGCAGTTGCTGCTGCACGTGGCCCTGGCCGCGCATATCCGCCGCGAGCTCGAGCAATCGGAGGACGGCGAGATCCGCGAGGAACATGTGCTGCGCGAGCTCGAGGACTTCCTCAAGCCGGAAGAAGCCGAGCGCGTGCTGACCGCCGCCATCGAATGGGGCCGCTATGGCGAGGTGTACGAGTACAGCTACAACAGCGGCATGCTGACGCTGCCGCGCGAGGAGCATCCGGCCGGCGGCACAAGTACCCAGCCCTGAGCGGCCGCACGCGACGCTAGCGCTGGCGCATGGCGCGCCCGATGGCGCCGGTGCGCAGCGCGATCTTGGCGGCGTCCTCGCGCAGCGCGCGCAGGCGGCGCTCCAGGATGGCGTTGGCTGCGCGGCCCGTGGAACTGGCCGTGCTGGCGGTGCCGCCCGGCTCGCGGGTGGCGCTGCTGGCGCGGGACAGCTCGCCCGAGGCGGCGGCCTGCGCCAGCACGTCGGCGCGGCGGCGATCGGCGGAATCGGCCAGGCGGGCCCGGCGCTCGCTGGCCTCGTCTGCGGTGGAGGTGGCCTCGAGCGCAGCATTGAGCGCGGCCGCCGCCAGCGGGGCCGCGCGGGCAGGCCCGGCCTCGACACCGGATTGCGGCGCGGCATGCGCCACGGCGGTTGCCGGCTCCCCCGCCGCCCGCACGAACCCCGCCCCCCGGCCGCCCGCGCGGTCATCTTCCACCAGCCGCTCGCTTGCCAGCGCCAGGCTGTTGGTGGCGGCGTCGGTCGCCTGGCGGATGGCGCCTTCGGCGGCCGGCAGGTCAAGCTCGCCGTAGTGCTCCCGCACCTGGATACGCATCGCCGCCACATGCGCGGCCACCAGGTAGTTCTGCACGATAAAGCGGTTCAGGTTGTCCACCGCGCGGTGCCGRCTCTTGGGCTCGTCCAGCATGCGCTGGAACGAGCCGATCAGTGCCGACAGGCTGTCCATGAACTGCTTGCGCTGCACGCGGTAGGCAAAGTCGTCCTTGGCCACGCGCAGCAGCAGGTCGCGCGTGGCGGCGATATAGCGGCGGTTGGACTGCAGCACGTTCTCTACCAGCGCGGGCAGCGCGCGGTACTCCCAGCTCGGCAGCACGAAGCTGAACACCGAGGCGATCACCCCGCCGATCACCGTGTCGATCAGCCGCTCCCCCGCCACCGTGGCGCTGCCCGGCATCAGCAGGTTGATCTGGATGAGCACCTGCACGCAGGCGGCGATGGCCGTGTAGCGGTACTTGATGGTGGAGAACGCCGTGCTCGCCACCAGCGCCAGGAACAGCACGCCCAGCAGCACCAGCGGCTGGTGCACCACCCGCAGCACGGCCACCGAGATCACGCAGCCGATCAGCGTGCCGATCAGGCGGTCGTTGTAGCGTTGCTTGGTCATGCTGAAGTTGGGCTTCAGGATGACGATGATGGTCAGCAGGATCCAGTAGCTGTGCGAGACATAAGGCAGGTGGTCGGCGATCCACAGCCCTGCCCACACCGCCATCGTGATGCGCAGCGCAAAGCGGAAGGCCGGGGACTTCCAGTTGAGGTTGTCGCGCAGCACCTTCAGCTCATAGCGCTGGCGCGTGAGGAACGGCGTCATGTCCGGGCCCGGCAGCACCTTGGAAGGCTCCACCGGCGTGCGTGACGCCTCGTGCAGCTGCCCCACCAGCGCGATGGCGCCCTTGATCATGTCCAGCGTCTCGACCACCGCTGTCATCGCCGCGGGATTGATGTGGTGATGGCGCAGCTGCGCGATCTCGTCCTGGACCGCGCGCAGCTCCTGCCGGTAATCCACCTCGGCATAGGAGTAGCGCCCGGGCGTGATGTCGTAGGCGATCGACTCCACGTCCTCGCACATCAGCTGCACCAGCCGGCGCAGGTGGTCCAGCACCGGCGTGGCGGCAAAGGTCTGGCGCAGCAGCGGGTAGTCGTTGTTGGTGGAGAGGATGTACTCGTAGAGGTCCAGCATGCGCATGTGGACCTGCACCAGCAGCCCGTCATGCGTGGTGCGGTTGCCGCGCAGCACGAGGTCGCGCGCGGCCTGCTGGCGCTCGGCCACCACGATCTGCTGGCGCACCAGCTGGTTGAACTGCGCTTCGTAGTCGTTGCCGGCGTCGTAGAAGCCGGCCTTGATGTCGAGGTAGCCCGCCATCTCGTACAGCGCTTCGGCCAGGATCTGCTGCTTGGTACGCCGCTGCGTGGCCCAGCTCACCACCATGGCGTAGGCCATGTAGGCCACCGCGCCCACGCCGAACAGCAGCGCATGCTCCAGCGCGCGCCGCACCACGAAGTCCTCGTTGATGGTGAGCGTCATGACGAACAAGGCCGAGAACTGCAGCGGCAAGGTCTTGTTGCCGTACACCGTCATCATGCCGGCCATGAACGTCACCAGCACCAGCACCACCGGCATCACGCGCGGGAACGGCGTGGCCATGGCCACCGCCAGCGTGACTGCCGTGCACAGCAGCACGCTGGCCAGCATCTCGTTGAACTTGTGGTTGAACGGGCTGGGCAGGTCCATCAGGCTGGTGCACAGCGCGCCCATCGACACCACCATGGCAGTGGGCAGGTCCGCGAACTGCATGGCGATCAGCGTGGCGCCGATCACCCCCGTGGCCGAGCGCAGGCCACGGTACACATAGTGCGAGTAGATAAAGGTGCGGGCGTCGTGCGCGTATTGCATGTGGCGGCTCGGGGGCTGGGCCTTGTCGGCGGAATGTCTGCCTGCCGGCCTACTGGCCGAGCCAGCGCGCCCGCATGGCCTGGCGGCCACCCTCGGCCGTCACGGTGTACTGCAGCGCCGGCTCGCGCGCGAAGGTCACCGGCAGCACATGCAGCTCGTCGCGGCGGAATACATGACATTCGGCGCTGTCGCCGGCGCGGTAGCGCGCCAGCAACTTGTCCAGCTGCCCGGGCGCCGCGCGCAGGCCGTCCACCGCGGCCAGCAGGTCGCCCGCCGACAGCCCGGCCGCCTGGCCGGCGCCGCCGTCGAGCACCTGCGTGATACGCACCCAGCCGTCCTCGCTCTTGGTCTTGATGCCGAGCGCGGCATTGCGCTCCGGCTTGGTGGGCACCGCCTTGATGCCGAACGGCTTGAACAGCGCCGCCAGCTGCAGCTCGCCCGTGCCTTCGGTCAGCGCGCGCAGCAACGAGCCCAGGCGCAGGCCGCTGACCTCGTCGACCAGGGCATGAACTTCGGCCTCGGTCACGCCGCGCTGCTGCGCGCCCGGCGCATAGAAGCCGCTGCCGTAGCGCTGCCACAGCGCACGCATGATGTCGTCGAGCGAGCGGCGGTTGCGGGTCTTGGCGCGGATGGTGAGATCGAGGGCCAGCGCCACCAGGGAACCCTTGGTGTAGTAACTGACGATGGCGTTTGGCGCGTTCTCGTCCTGGCGGTAGTACTTGGTCCAGGCGTCGAAGGAGCTGTCGGCCACGCTCTGCTTGGTGCGGCCGTTGCCGCGCAACACGCCGTTCCAGGTCTTGGCCAGCAGCTCGACGTACTGCGCCTCGGTGATGGCGCCGCTGCGCACCAGCATCAGGTCGTCGTAGTAGCTGGTGAAGCCCTCGAACAGCCACAGCAGCGGCGTGTGCGTTTCCTCGCGCAGCCGGTACGGCACGAAGGCCGCCGGCTTGATGCGCTTGACGTTCCAGGTATGGAAATACTCGTGGCTGCACAGGCCGAGGAAGGTGCGATAGCCCTCGGTGGCCTCTGCCTTGCCGATTGCCGGCAGGTCGGCGCGCGCGCACATCAGTGCGGTGCTGGCGCGGTGCTCCAGGCCACCGTAGCCATCCGTGGTGACCATCGTCATGAAGACGTAGCGGCGGTTGCTGTCGAGGAACGGCGCGCGCTCGGTCTTGGGCTCGAACAGGCGGATCTGCGCTTCGCAGATCCGCTTGAGGTCGCGGCACACGCGCTCCAGGTCCAGCTGCGGCACGCGGCCGGTGAAGACCACGTCGTGCTGGGCGCCACAGGCGCGGAAGCTGCCCAGCGTGAAGGTGCCCATCTCGACCGGGTGGTCGACCAGCTCGTCGTAGTCGGCCACCTGGTAGCGGCCGAAGCCGTAGCGCCTGGCGCCGCCGCGGCCCGGGGCCTCGCGCATGGCGGTGGCAACGCGCCAGCCGGCATACGCCTCGCCCGCGGGCGGCAGGATGTCCACCGTGCAGGGCTGATGTTCCTGCCCTTCGGCGCAGAGGAAGACCGAGCTGCCGTTGAAGAAGCCGTGCGTGGCGTCCAGGTGCGCGGCGCGCACCGACAAGTCCCAGGCATAGACCTCGTAGCTCAGCGTCAGCGGCCCGCTTGCGGGCGCCGCCTGCCAGCTCTGCTTGTCCAGCTTGGTCAGCGCGACCTGCTTGCCGGCGGCATCGGCGCGGATGCGCACGATATTGCGGGCGAAGTCGCGGATCATGTAGCTGCCGGGAATCCACGCAGGCAGGTAGAACTGCTGGCCGGCGGGATCGGGGGCGTCCACCGTGACGGTGACGGCGAACAGGTGCGCTTCGGGTTGAAGCGGGGCGATGGCGTAGTGGATCGGCTTCATGAGCGTGATTGTAGCGCCATGCCCGCGCGATCCTCCGGAGCCGCCCGTGCCCGGCGCGGCTCCGGACGCTGATGTTCAGGCGTTCACGTTGACCACCACGCGCCCGCGCATGCCGCCCTCGACGATCTTGCGCCCGGCTTCGATGGCCCCGGACAAGCCGATCTCGGTCGTGATGGCGCGCAGGCGGTCCGGCGCCAGGTCGGTCGCCAGCCGTTGCCAGGCCTCCTCGCGCCGGGCCATCGGCGCCATCACGCTGTCGATCCCGTACAGCGTGATGCCGCGCAGGATGAAGGGTGCCACCGAGGCCGGGAAATCCAGCCCCTGTGCCAGCCCGCAGCATGTCACCGCGCCGCCGTAGCGCACCTGCGCGCAGGCATTGACCAGCGTGTGCGAACCTACCGAGTCCACCACCGCGGCCCAGCGTTCCTTCTGCATCGGCTTGTTCGGCTTGCCCAGTTCGGTCCGGTCGATCACCTCCGACGCACCCAGCGCCTTGAGGAAATCGGCCTCGGCGGTCTTGCCGGTGGACGCCGCCACGCGGTAGCCCAGCCTGGACAGCAGCGCGATCGCCACCGTGCCCACGCCGCCCGAGGCGCCGGTCACCAGCACCTCGCCGTCGCCCGGCTTCACGCCGGCGCGCTCCAGCGCCAGCACCGACAGCATGGCGGTGTAGCCGGCCGTGCCGATCGCCATGGCCTGCTGCGCGTTGAACGCGTCGGGCAGCCTGACCAGCCAGTCGCCCTTGAGCCGTGCGCGCTGCGCCAGGCAACCCCAGTGCGTCTCGCCCACGCCAAAGCCGTTGAGCACCACGCGGTCGCCGGCCTTCCAGCGCGGATGCGCGGACTCCAGCACCGTGCCGGCCCCGTCGATGCCCGCCACCATCGGCCATTTGCGCACCACCGGCGCGCGGCCCGTGATGGCCAGGCCATCCTTGTAGTTGATGGTGGAATAGTCGACCGCGACCAGCACGTCGCCGTCGGCCGGCAGTGCGGATTCTTCGAGCGCGGTAACGGCGGCCTGGGTGGCGCCGTCGGCCTGGGTCAGCAGCAATGCCTGGAACGTCATGATGTCTCCCTCCGGATATGCGGATGTCGAAAGTCTGATGAACGAGGCGCCGGCCGGTCCGGCACGCACGGCGCCGGAAAGGCCGCCGGCGCGGAGCTTACTTCTTGAGGCTGGCGAGCTTGCGCTCGAGCGTGGCGGCGTCGGCGGCGCCGGGGATGCGGGTGCCGTCCATGAAGAACACGGCCGGGGTGCCAGTGATATTGAGGCTCTGGCCCAGGCTCAGGTTCTCGTCCACGGGGGTCTTGCAGCTGCCGTTGCCGGTCAGCGCGACGCGGTTGAGCATCCAGTCGCGCCAGGCCTTGGTGCGGTCGGTGGCGCACCAGACCTGCTTGGCCTTCACCTCCGAATCCGGCGACAGCACCGGGTAGAGGAAGGTGTAGACCGTGATGTTGTCCATCTGCTGGAAGGTCTGCTCGATGCGCTTGCAATAGCCGCAGTTCGGGTCCGAGAACACCGCCACCTGGCGGCTGCCGTCGCCCTTGCTCCACTTGATGGCGCGCGCCAGCGGCAGGTCCGACCACTTGATGCGGTTCAGGTCGGCCACGCGCTCTTCGGTCAGGTTGGTGCCGGTCTTGGTGTCGACCATCTCGCCGTTGATGACATAGCGCCCGGTGGCGTCCGTATAGACCACCTGCCCGCCGATATTGACCTCGAACAGGCCCGGCACCGGCGTCTTGGACACGCTCTTGACCTCGGCGCGCCCGCCCAGCATCTTCTGGATCGACTCCTTGATGCGATCGGTGCCGGGCTCGCCCGCCGCCATGGCGTGCAGCGCRAAGCCGGCCGCAGCCAGGCCGCCAGCGATGGTGGCGACGGTGGCCGACAGTGCGGGGCGGCGGCGCAGGAATTGCAACATGATGACTCCAGAAATTCGGTGATTCGGCGCGCAGTGTTCAGGGCTCAGCCCAGCGCACGGCCGATAAGAAAGCGTTTGAGCAGCGGTTGCCCGCCCACCGCCCGCATGCCGGCATTGCGTACCGTGTGCGCAATGCCGCCGGGCAGCGAAAACAGCCGGTGCAGGCCATCGGTGGCAGCCGTCAGCGACAACAGGTCCGTGGCGCGCGCGCGCTCGTAGCGGCGCAGCAGGCGCAGGTCGCCCTCGCCGCGGAACGATTCCCTGGCAGCCATCACGCGGCCAAGTTCCGCCACGTCGCGCAAGCCCAGGTTCATGCCCTGGCCGGCCAGCGGATGCACCACGTGGGCGGCGTCGCCCACCAGCGCCACGTGCGGCTGCACGAACTGCTCGGCCCGCTGCAGCACCAGCGGGAAACCCTGCGCCGGCGTCACGCAGCGCAGCGTGCCGAACTGGCGGCCCACGGCGCCGCTGGCTGCCTGCATTACGGTGTCGGCCAGCGCCTCAGGCGACAGGGCCAGCAACTCGGCGGCATGGCCCTCGTCGGCAGACCACACCATCGACACGCGCCGCCCCGGCAAGGGCAGCAGCGCCAGGATCTCGCCGTTGGCCGGCTCCTCGTCGGCCATCAGCTTGGGCGGCACGCCCAGGAACCACTGCCAGGCCGTGTCCTGGTGCGGATGCTCGCATTCGAAATTGGCCACCACGCCAAGCTGGCGGTAGCGACGCTTGGAAACCGGGATATGGCACTGGTCGCGCAACCACGAGCGCGCGCCGTCCGCGCCCACCACCAGCGCCGCGCGCACCTTGTCGCCACCGCCCAGCGTCAGCGTGGCGCCATCGTGATCGCGCAGGAAGGCCGCGGCGGTATCGTCGAACCAGTGCACCTGGTGCTGGAAGCGCAAGGCAGTATCGAGCACCCGCTCCACATGGCCCGACTCGATGATCCAGGCCAGCTGCGGCACCGTGGCCGCGTAGGCCGAGAAATGCAGGTCTCCGGCAGCGGCAGCATCCTCGCGCGCCGCGCTGGCATCGCCGAACACCCGCATGTCGCAGACCGGCTGCACGCGCGCCGGGTTCAGCGCCTCCCAGACGCGCAACTGCGCCAGCAAGGCCTGCGAGCTCGAAGAGAATGCGTAGATGCGGCTGTCCCACTGGTCCGCCTCCGGCGCGGGGGCCTGCGGACGCGGCGCGATCAGCGCCACCTGCATGCCCTGCTGGGCCAGCAACAACGCACAAGCCTTGCCGACGATGCCGCCGCCGACCACGGCAACCTGGAAACGGGAGGGGGATGGACGAGTCATGGGGAGATTATAGCCACCCCGGCACTTTGGCTCTGAGCGCCACGTGCGGCGGCCAACGCCGCGGGGCAAGCGGCGTAGCACCCCGGTTGACGGCGCCTCAGGCACGGCCCGGCGACGCCCATCCGCTAGAATAGGGGTTTTGCTATTTCAAGCCTTCTACCATGAGCCTCAAATGCGGCATCGTCGGCCTGCCCAACGTCGGCAAGTCCACGCTGTTCRATGCCCTGACCAAGGCCGGCATCGCCGCCGAAAACTATCCGTTCTGCACCATCGAGCCCAATGTGGGCGTGGTGGAAGTGCCGGATTCGAGGCTTGCCAAGCTGGCTGAGATCGTCAAGCCCGAGCGCATCCTGCCGGCCGTGGTCGAATTCGTCGACATCGCCGGCCTGGTGGCGGGCGCCTCCAAGGGCGAAGGCCTGGGCAACCAGTTCCTGGCCAATATCCGCGAAACCGACGCCATCACCCACGTGGTGCGCTGCTTCGAAGACGAGAACGTGATCCATGTGGCCGGCAAGGTCGATCCGCTGTCGGACATCGAAGTGATCAATACCGAGCTTGCGCTGGCCGACCTCTCCACCGTCGAAAAGGCCCACGCCCGCTACATCAAGCCCGCGCGCGCCGGCGACAAGGAAGCGCTGCGCCTGGTGGCCGTGCTGGAGAAGGCCCAGGCCGTGCTCAACGAAGCCAAGGCCGTGCGCACGCTCGACCTCTCCGACGAGGAATGGGCCGCCATCAAGCCGCTCTGCCTGATCACCGCCAAGCCGACCATGTACGTGGCCAACGTGCGCGAAGACGGCTTCGAGAACAACCCGCACCTGGACGCCGTGCGCGCCCACGCCGCCAAGACCAAGTCGCCGGTGGTCGCCGTGTGCGCCGCCATCGAAGCCGAGATCGCCGACCTGGAAGACGAGGACAAGGCCGTGTTCCTGGCCGACCTCGGCATGGAAGAACCGGGCCTGGACCGCGTGATCCGCGCCGGCTTCACCCTGCTCGGCCTGCAGACCTACTTCACCGCCGGCGTGAAGGAAGTGCGCGCCTGGACCATCCACGTGGGCGACACCGCCCCGCAGGCCGCCGGCGTGATCCACACCGACTTCGAACGCGGCTTCATCCGCGCGCAGACCATCGCCTATGAGGACTTCATTGCCTTCAAGGGTGAGCAAGGCGCCAAGGAAGCCGGGAAGATGCGGGCGGAAGGGAAGGAGTATGTGGTGAAGGATGGGGATGTGATGAATTTCTTGTTTAACGTCTGATCAACGTTTGAGCTGAATCGACCCGCTCCCGTCGTTCCAGACCACCTGAAAACCCCCGTCGGCCGTTGAGGCGACGGGGGTTTTTGCCATGTGACGACCCTATTCAACAGCGGTCGACGCCGATACATGGGCCAAGGGGTAAAACCATACGCCTGCGACCACGCGCAATCGGTGTAAATGACATCGGCTCATCTGCCGAGCAGCGCGCTCCTGACTGCGTTTGGCGCGTGCTGCCATGGCAGAAGTATTCGGTCGCATGTCAGACGTTTCACCGTAAAAACCAGCCTTTTCCTACATCCAGGCTGAGTTGGCTGGACCAACATTCCAAATAAGCTTTGTTCAAAGGAAGTCCGGCTCTTTGTGTCGGCATGCCTGAGCGTTCGCGTGCGGGCGCTCCGATCCCATGGGGCAGGCTGCTTGGCTTCGACCCGTCGAACGCGGCGTGATGCAGCGGCATTGCCCGGCGTCCCCAAAAAAGGGGGTCAACGATGCCAGGTCAGTCCGACCTGAGATTCTCCTTGCAGCACACGGCCGGCGACTTCTTCTTCCCGTCTCGGGCGATTCGCAAGCGCACGGAGTGACCATGCCCTCGTTCAAATTCCCCTTCAAAGACAAGGCCGGCAAGGAGGTGCGCGACGCCGCGCTCTACTACACGGCGCTCAGCCTGGCCGACAACGGCTTCTATCCGCTGGGCCCCTCCGGCGTGCATTGCGGCATTCACTACGTCCAGGCGATGGCCAACACGCTTTCACTACGTCCAGGCGATGGCCAACACGCT